>JAUUDL010000027.1 GCA_030826715.1 Hydrogenimonas sp.
AGGACATGCAGTTGCTGGCGTCTGAGCATCTTTTGGAAGAAGGCTCTAACCGTCGGCGAATCATCGACGATCAGAATCTTCTTTCCGCGCCATCCCGAGCGTTTCGACAAAGTGGCGGCCATGGCGCAAGAGGCTGCACGGCGTGAAGGGGCGAGCTTTTCACGATGGAGCCAAAGCAAAGATTTGAAAACCGATATCGTGCTGGTCGATGCGATGGGCGAACTGATCAACTTCTACGCCATCAGCGATATCGTCGTACTCGGCGGCGCGTTCGCGCCCGTGGGCGGCCACAATCCGGCCGAAGTGCTCCCTTTTGGCTGCAAACTGATTACAGGGCGCCACATTTTCAATCAGCGCGCGATCTTTTCGCAGATGAAAGGGGCGATATTCTGTGATCCCGACACGCTGTTGCCGGCACTCGAAGAGGCGATGGCCGCGCCGGCGCTGCAGCTTGAAACCGATGTCTCGTTCGAACCTATCCTCAAGGAGCTTGATCGTGTGGTATGATAGAGAAAACGAATGGATCGATCTTTTCATCAATGCCCGCCCCGCTAGCAGCCGCAACGAAATCGTCGGAATTTTCGATGACACCCTCAAGATCAAGGTAAAAGCGCCCGCGGTTGAAGGTGCGGCCAACAAAGAGCTCGTGAAATTTCTTTCCAAGCTGTTTAAAGTTCCCAAAAGCCAGATCCTGTTCGTCTCGGGAGAGACCTCCAAACGCAAGAGGATCAGGCTGCCCAAAAGCGAAAAGCTTCTCGATTTTATCGAGCGGATGGATGATGCGTCATCGAAGGAAAATGTGAAATGAAGAATATTCTGATCGTCGAAGATGACAGGTTCTATGCGGGGCAAATGATCCGTACCTTGATGCGCCACTACCCGGGACTGGTGATCGACAGTTGTGAAAACGCGAATGAGCTTTTCGAACGCCTTGGGAAAAAGGAAGTGCATTACGATCTGATCATCGCCGATCTGCTGCTTCCCGACAGTGAGGGCGAACATATCGGAAAACTGGTCGATGCCGGTGAAGCGGTCGTCGTGGTCACGGGCAACACCGATATCGGTTACAAACGCAAAATCTTCGAATTGGATATCGTCGACTATATCATCAAATCCGAGAACGAACGCTTCGAATATCTGCTGAAACTGCTCGAGAGACTCCAAAGAAACCGCGGAAAGAAGATTCTGATCGTCGATGATTCGCCGACGGTTAGAGCCTTCTTCCAAAAGATGCTCAGACGCCAGCAACTGCATGTCCTCGAAGCCGAAAACGGCCAGGAGGGGCTCAAACTCGTGAATGCAGAACATGTGGATATGGTGATCAGCGACTACATGATGCCGGTGATGGACGGATTGTCGCTGCTAGTGGAGATCAGAAAAGAGATGTCTATGCTGGATCTCCCTTTCATCGCCGTATCGACACATGAAAACGAAGGGGTGGTGGCGAATTTTCTGCGACACGGCGCCAACGATTTTCTCAAAAAACCTTTCGGGAAAGAGGAGCTGATGTGGCGCATCAACAATACGCTCGATCTGGTGGATATGCTCCAAAAGGAGCGCGAACATGCGGTCAAAGACGAACTGACGACATTGTACAACCGCTATTATCTCGACGAGATCGCGCCCAAAATGCTCGCTTTCGCCGAACGTTACGAAGAGCAGCCCCTTTCGTTGATGATTCTGGATGTCGACCATTTCAAGCGTATCAACGACACGTATGGCCATCTGGTCGGAGACAAAGTGCTCAAGTCCGTGTCCGATATCATAAAAAAAGAGGTGAGGAAATCGGATGTGGTGATTCGTTTCGGAGGCGAGGAGTTCCTGGTGCTGATGCCCTCGACCGACGTGCGCCGCGCTTTCGTAGCCGGCGAGAAGCTGCGGCGGGATATCGAGAAAAATTCCGTCGAGCTCGGAAACGGCAAGGTCATCCCCGTCACGGTCTCCGGTGGTGTGGTCCAATGCAAGAGAGGATTGAGCCTGGATGATCTGATCCGATGTGCGGACGAAGCGCTCTACGAAGCCAAAAGAGCGGGGCGCAACCGCATCGAAATGGCCGAGTCGTGCCGGCGCCTCCCCAAGCAGTAAAGAGGAAATGAAAGAGGAAGAAGAGATATGGAAAAAGAGAAAGCATATAAACTACTGGCGGTCCAGATGGGACTCTCCAACGCGAAAGCCAAAGAGCTGATCGACAGGGGTGTCGTCTATGTCGGCAACAAGAAGGTGGCGATCGCACGGGGTGAACTGCCCGTAGAGACCAAATTTCGCGTCTTGAAAATGCAAAATGTCGACGTGATCTACGAAAACGAAGAGGTGCTCGCCCTCAACAAACCCGCCTTTTTGACCAGTGACGAAGCGGCACAGGGCTTCAAAGGGGCCACACTGCTGCACCGGCTCGACAGGGAAACCAGCGGCGTGTTGCTTTTGGCAAAGAGCAAAGGTTTCGAAAAACGTGCGCTCGAAGCTTTCAAGGCCCGTGCCGTCTACAAAGCCTATACCTGCTGGGTCGAAGGGATCATCAGCGAACCGATGACGATCGAAAAGCCGATCAAAACGATCAAGAAAAACGGACACGCCTATAGCAAGATCGACCGCAGAGGCAAAGAGGCGATCACCCATATCGAACCGATCATGATATCGGGGAAGAGGACGAAACTTCGGGTCGTGATCGAGACGGGGCGCACCCATCAGATCCGGCTGCATCTTAAAAGCATCGGCCATCCGATCATCGGCGACAGGCAGTACGGTGTCACCTCCGCACAGACCAAGCGGATGCTGCTGCATGCGTTGGAGCTGAAGATTTTGGGCTATGACTTCAAGGCCAAAGAGCCCAAAGGCTTCGACGTGCTCGCAGGCGGTTCGTAACCACCCTGTGTCAAACTTACATTTAATTAAAATTAAAGTCTTTATAAGGTAAAATTCCGCACTTTTGGTGGAGCCCTCGAAACAGGGCAAAAAGAGTGCCACAAACGAAAAAAATGGATGAAGGAGTCTCATGTTTGAATCTTTGAGCAACAGTTTTCAGAACGCCATCGGCAAAATCCGTTTCAGGGACGATGAAAAGGCCCTGAAACGTGCGCTGGACGAACTGAAAAAATCGCTGCTCAAAGCGGACGTGCACCACAAGGTGGTCAAAGAGCTCCTCGGTGTCGTCGAACGCGAAACGAAAAAGGCCGGCATCGGAAAAGAGAACTTCCTCAAAGCGCTCAAGAACGAACTCACCGACATCCTCACCGCGCCCGGGAAGCAGGGATTTGTATTCAGCCCGACACCGCCGACGGTCGTGATGATGGTAGGTCTGCAAGGATCGGGAAAGACGACAACATCGGGCAAACTGGCCTACTACCTGAAACTTCGCAAGAAGAAGGTACTTCTGGCCGCCGCCGACCTTCAGCGCCTGGCCGCGGTCGAGCAGCTTCGCCAGATCGCCAATCAGATCGAAGTGGACGTCTTCGCCGACGAATCGATCAAAGATCCCGTGGAGGTGGCCAAAAGGGCGCTCGAAAAGGCCAAAGAGGGCAACTACGACGTCCTCATCGTCGATACCGCGGGACGGCTGGCGATCGACGAAGCGCTGATGAAAGAGGTCAAAGAGGTCAAAGAGGCGCTCCATCCGGACGAGATCTTCTATGTCGCCGACGCTCTGACCGGCCAGGATGCCGTCCGAAGTGCCGCGACCTTCAACAAAGAGCTGGGGCTGACCGGCGTGATTTTGAGCAAATACGACGGCGACAGCAAGGGCGGCGTGGCGCTGGGCATCGCCAAACAGGTGGGCGTGCCGCTGCGCTTCATCGGTTCGGGCGAAAAGATGCCCGATCTTGAAGTCTTCATCCCCGACCGTATCGTCGGGCGGCTGATGGGGGCGGGAGACATCGAGTCTCTGGCCGAGCGTGCCACGGCCGTGATCGACGAAAAAGAGGCCAAACGCGTCGCCAAAAAGATCAAGAAAGGGCAGTTCAACTTCAACGACTTCCTCGAGCAGCTCGAACAGATGAAGAAACTGGGGTCGATGAAGTCGCTCATCGGCATGATACCGGGCATGGGAAAGATGGCCGGGGCGCTGAAGGATATGGACCTCGAAAATTCGGGAGAGATCAAGAAGATCAAGGCACTGATCGCGTCGATGACACCCAAGGAGCGCGAGAATCCCGATCTGCTCAACAACAGCCGCAAAAGCCGCATCGCGCAGGGGGCGGGACTGAGCCAGGTCGAGGTGAACAAGGTGCTCAAGCAGTTCAAGAACGCCGCGAAGATGGCCAAACGCTTTTCGGGCAAGAACGGTATGAAGGATCTGCAGAACATGATGAGCCAGATGCAAGGCGGCGGATTCCCCCGCTGATCGGGCCCGGAAATACCGGGGCATTGACCTAAACGATCCCGTCAATCGCTTAGGTCAATGCCTCACAATCGCATAGAACATCATATACATAATTGAAGGAGATACAATGACTACAATCAGACTGACACGCATGGGACGCAAAAAACGCCCTTTCTACCGAATCGTCGTAACCGACAGCCGCAAACGCCGCGACAGCGGATGGATCGAGTCGATCGGCTACTACAACCCGATGACCGAACCGGCTACCGTCAAGCTCGATGAAGAGCGTTACAACTACTGGCTCAGCGTCGGTGCGCAACCGAGCGAACGCGTCAAGAAACTCGCCGCCAAATAATCGGCGATTCGTGAGTCTTGCAGAGAGCGTCGGATCGATGATCGAGGATTTCGTCAGGGAGTTTGCCCGGCTGATCGTCAAACACCCCGAAGATGTGGCTGTCGAACGTCACAATATCGGAGTCAATTTCGATGAGATCGTGATCTACACCCACAAAGAGGATGCGGGCAAGCTGATCGGCAAGGAGGGGCGGATGATCAACGCGCTCAAAACCGTCATCAGCGGCTGCAAGGCCAAAGACGGCATCAGCTACCGCGTCAACGTCCGTACTGTCGGGGAAAGTGAATGAAAAAGGATGAAGAGCGTCTTCCCATCGCGCGCATCGGCAAGAGCGTCGGTCTGCGCGGGGAGATGCGTCTGAATCTTCTCACCGATTTTCCCGAACAGTTTAAAAAAGGGGCCACGTTCGACAGCGACCGCGGCCCGTTAACGATCGTTTCGTACAATTCCGAGCGCGGGACGGTGCGTTTCGAAGAAGTCGACAATGTCGACGACGCCAAACAACTCACCAACGCCTTTCTCTACACGACCAAAGCGGCGGGGGAAGCAGCCTGCCGGTTGAAAAAGGGCGAATATTTCTGGTATCAGATCATCGGCCTTTCGGTCTATGACGAAGAGGAGCGCACGCCTTTGGGGCGTGTGCGCGACATCGAGCGGATGGCCGGCACCGACTACCTTATGGTCCAAACCTCTCTCGAAGAGGTGAAGAAGGGGGCGCCGGAGAGCTTTCTGGTCCCCTATGTCGACCGATATGTGGATCGCGTCGATCTGGCGGAGGGAAAAATTCATACCCGCGGTGCCAGAGATCTGATGAACGCAAGTTGATGGACGCGAGCTGATGCGATTTACCTTCGTGACGCTCTTTTGGCCCCTGATGGCCGGCTACTTCGAGGATTCGATTCTCAAACGGGCCATCGCCAAAGGGCTGCTTGCCGTCGATTCGCGCAATCCGCGCGACTATACGAAAGACAAGCACAGGAGAGTGGACGACACGATGGCCGGCGGCGGGGCCGGGATGGTGATGATGGCGCAACCCCTGGACGATCTTCTCCGTGAACTGAGAGCCGAATCGCCC
>JAUUDL010000108.1 GCA_030826715.1 Hydrogenimonas sp.
CTATAATCGTTGACAATGGTTTTGATGTTCCTGTATTTTTCAAGAGGGTAAATTGTGAACAATGTGGCATCATAGAGATAGGTCGGATCGGTTTTCGCCCAACGATTCAATATAATTTTCCACTTCTTTTCAGGAATAAACTCTGTTTTAACCATCGTATGCAATGTACGGTCGTTCAACTGCTCGGCCCGACGAAGTGTCGCCGTACCATCTTCCAACAGTATCAACTTATCATAGGATAGTGTATGCATAAAACGGTTGATCATATGGGTAAAATCACCAATACCACAATAATGAATCTGCGGATATCTCTTTTTGATTGTTCGCAAAAAGCGCCATAATTGAAGATGTGGTGTCAACTTTTGCATGTAAATCTTTGACCAATCAGAAAGGTCAAGAACTTTCATCATCAGATCTTTGTCATACTCTTTTCTGTAAAAAAGCACGACGACATTGGTTTCATTCGGAACGAATCTCTCTTTCGCTTCGATGGCGTTGAGCGCCTGCAGTGGACTTCTGACAAGAAAGAGGTTGACTTTTTCATTCTCTTTCATCAGAGAATATCTTCCCATTCGACTCTATCTCCGCAATGCAGATCTTTTGCGGCACTTTTGCCTACAATCTTTCTGAGATATTTCGGGTGCAGTCCGAAACCGGGCCTTACAGAACGGACATTTTTTTCCGTGATGATATCGCCCTTTTTTATATCTTCGGCCACATAGAGACTTCTGGCGAACTGCCTGCTCTTTTTTCTCTTTTCCGTTAATGAATAGTCTACTTTGCCGAGCAGCTTCTCTGTCTCTCTCACCGCTTTGACCATCTGGGTGAATTCATCCTTGTCCAATGAAAAATCGGCATCAGGACCGCCAATTGACCTATCGAGAATAAAGTGCTTTTCGATCACTTTCGCCCCAAGTGTGACGGCGGCTACCGGCGCGGTGATCCCCTTCGTATGATCCGAAAAACCACTGGCGACACCGAAAGTTTCGGCCATATTGGGGATCATGCGCAAATTGGCCTCATCGAGAGGTGCAGGATAGGCACTGGTGCACTTGAGGAGGACAATATCGTCATTCCCTTCACTTCGGCAGATATCGACGGCATCCTGAATCTCCCCGATCGTGGCGATACCGGTGGAGATGATCATCGGCCTCCCTTTCGAGGCCGCATAGCGAATCAATTCGTAATCGGTGATTTCAAAGGACGCTATCTTGTAGGCGCTCGGGTTGAACTGTTCCAGAAAATCGACGGCACTTTTATCGAAGGGGGAAGAGAAGATATCGATACCGATAGATCGGGCATAGGCAAAGAGCTCTTCGTGCCACTCCCACGGCAGATACGCCTCTTTATAAAGGTCATAGAGTTTTTTGCCGTCCCAGAGGGTTCCGCCCTTGATGATGAAATCCTCCCTGTCGCAATCGAGCGTGAGCGTATCGGCAGTATAGGTCTGAAGCTTGACGGCGTCGGCACCCGCCTCCTTGGCGGCCTGGATGGTCTCTTTTGCGATCTCGATGCTACCGCCGTGATTGGCGCTCAATTCCGCAATGACAAAAGTCTTCTCGCCGCCTAAATCGAATGTGCCTATTTTCATCGATATCGCTCCATCAACAGTAGTTTTTCTCCATCTATCATCTTCTCTCCTGTCACTTCAAAGCCAAAACGCCTATAAAGCCTGGTCGCTTTTTCATTCTCTGCAAAAACCTCTGCAATCAACGTATCGAGCCGTAAAGTTTCAAATCCGTATGCAAGAATATGACGCATTAGCAACTGACCGAGCCCTCTTTGCCCCGGCCTGGCATACAGACCGATTGCCGCCGCATTTTTCCTCCTGTCGATTCCGGTAAAATCGATAACACCGAGAGGCTCTCCCCGATACTTGAGCAGAAAGTAACGCCGATCCTCTCTTTTGTTCAATGTTTCGATAAATGCAAGATGGTCAGTCCAAGAGATAGGTGACTTCGTCAACATCCATCGCCTCACATCCGGATGGTTTCTCCATTCGAGTATCTCTCTCTTTTCCGATTCCGCGAGTTTGGTGAAATCGACAAGCTCGCATTGTAGGTATTTCAGCATCGCTTCAATCTCTTTTCGCAATGCATTTTTATCGAATGTCTCAATCAATGGATGGCCTTTTTTGAGTATAAACCGGGCCATCTCCTTCTGGTTTTCGGCTGTCTGAATGGCAATGAAAGGCAACTCCATATAGAAAATTTCGTTCAGTGTCACGCTCGGTGTCACGATCGCGAAGTCACACCGAGCCATCACTCTGGCGATCTCGTTTGTATCGATATGGAGAGTCATGTGTTCTTCGTTTCTCGCATATCGCATAAGCGTATCCAGATTCTTGTTCGCCGAAGTCGTCACGACATGAGCGGTAACTTCATCGAATGCTTTCAGCGTTTCAAGAATAGGGATGTTGAGATCGGCCGTATCGGCGCCACCCATCGCGATGAAAACTTGCAGTTTTCGAGGCGGGTTGGTCAATGATGGATGATCGATTTTCTCTTTTTTAGCTTCGATAAATTCTTTTCGAAGCAGTGTATATTCACAGCCGCAGCGAAGCTCGCAGTTGTTGGGCACAAGACCTTTATAGTGTTCAGGATCCGCATAAATATTGTGGTTGAGGAGAATATCACAGTAGTGCTTTTCGTAGGTATCATCGAGTACAAAAAGCTTACGGCCTGTCATCTCCTTGAGTCGTCGTTCCTCTTCATAGCCAATACTGTAGTGATCGATGACGATGGTTTTGGCATTGTTTGCTTTGGCGATTTCAGCTAGATCTTCGATATCGTCCGATGGTAAAATAACGATCTCATATCCTGCCGCTTCGATCTTGTGGTTGATGTTACCCGGAAGATTTCGTGTGGCGAAGATAACATGATCATCGGCGAAATCGCGTTTTGCCAACACCAGATCCCGCATGACATGGCCTGTTCCGATCGTTGAAGAGCTGTCGGTACGGATGATCACACACTTCACCTCTTGGACCTCTTGATTACTTCATACATCAACTCCGCCTGTTCCCAATCCTCCGGTGTATCGATGTCCTGCACGAGATAACGTGGAATGAGAACAGGAATGGCATACTCGGCGAAACGAAACGGCGGATTTCCCGCTCTGCGCTTCTGCCAGTAGAACTGGCCCGCATCCTGATACGCCTCTTCGAGATCCTGACTTCGTGTATTGAAATTTTCGGGCCAGAACATAATACTTCGGCCCTTCTTATCGATTTTGAACGTTCTTTGTATCGGAAACGGCATGGATGCGGCTGAAAAGGTGTAGATGGCATCGGAGTTTTTGAGCTTTTCAAACCCCTCTATCAGATATTGAGGCTGTAAAAGCGGGGCTGTCGCATAGATTGCACAGGCATACTCTATTTCCTCTCCCTCGGCTTCGAGCTTTTGGAGTACCTGCTCGATCACATCGGTGGCCGTCGTATGATCGTCGGAGAGTTTTCGATCCCGCATAAAGGGAACCTCCGCTCCATAGTTTCTCGCGATCTCGGCAATCTCTTCATCATCCGTGCTTACCACGATTCGATCGAAAAGATTTGTCTTTTTGGCCTTTTCTATCGAATGGGCGATAAGAGGCTTCCCGTGAAATGGCTTGATATTCTTGCGCGGTATTCGCCGGCTGCCGCCCCTGGCAGGAATGATCGCGACCGTTTTACCCACCGACCAACTCCTTAAGGTTTTCGATGACGTAATCTTGCTCTTCAACTTTGAGTTTCGGGTAGAGAGGGATCGAAAGACATCGTTCGTAATAACGGTCCATATTTGGCAGCGACTCCTCTCCATAACCCAATCTTCTGTAATAAGGCTGCCGGTTGATGGGCATGTAGTGAAGCTGCAGGCCGATGCCTCTTTCTCCGATTCTTACAAAAAGCTCTTCTTTTGAGATGTCAGTTTTGTTGAAATCGATCAGCACCACATAAAGATGGTAGGAAGAACGGCCGTTGTAACGGTAGAGCGGTTCGATATTGGGATGATCGGCAAATGCTTCATCATATCTCTGGGCTAGTTGTCTGCGCCTTTCGATAAAGTCGTTTAGTTTTTTTAACTGCGACAGACCGAGTGCACATTGGATATCGGTGATCCGGTAGTTGAAACCGAGTTCTCGCATTTCGTACTCCCACGGCTTCATATCGGGAGTTTTGACCATGCCATGGTTGCGGAGCATCTTCAAATGTTCATAGAGTGCCTCGTCGTTGGTCGTCACCATGCCACCTTCGCCTGTCGTCATGTGCTTGACAGGGTGAAAGGAAAAGATCGAAGCGTCGCTATGAGTACAACTTCCCGCCTTGATTCCTTCATATTCGGCGCCGATACTATGGGCACAATCTTCAAGGATCGTAATGTCGTATTTGGCTTTGAGAGATTCGAGTTTCTCCTGCTCGACAGGGTTGCCCGAGAAGTGGACGGCATAGAGTGCCTCAATTGTTGGATCGTTTTGCAACGCCTCTTCGCAAAGATCCAGGTCGATGTTCCCATTCTCCTGGATATCTACAAACAGAGGCTTGGCTCCTGCATAGAGTATGGCATTGGAGGTGGCCAGAAAAGAGTTCGGTGTCGTCAGTACTTTGTCGCCGGGCTTCAAAAGCCCGAGCGAGGCGATATGCAACGCCGCTGTCCCGTTGCAGACGGCAACGGCGTATTTTGCGCCACAATACTCGGCAACGGCTTTTTCGAACTCGGCCACTTTGGGGCCGGTCGTCAGGAAATCGGAACGAAGTGTTTCAGAAATCGCGTCGATATCCTCTTCGCCGATCCACTGCTTTCCGTAAGGGATGAAAGACATCAGATAAACTCTTTGGCCATTTCGAGGAACTCTTCATGAGTGAGCCATTGGGTATTGTTGCCCGAATTGTATTCAAATCCCTGCTCCACCGGTTTTCCTTTTTCGCCCAACCGGTTGACGGTGAAGTCGGATTTGTGGGCGAATTGGATCGTGGGCTGGATGACGTAGTGGTCTTCAAATTCCAGCGTCAAGTGGGAGTCGTCGGCAGGACACATGATCTCGTGCAGTTTCTCCCCCGGGCGGATGCCCACGATCTTCTGAGGCAAGTTTGGGGCCATCGCTCGAGCCAGTTCCGTCATCTTCATCGAAGGGATCTTGGGAATGAAGATCTCTCCTCCTTGCATCCGTTCGAAGTTTTTCAATACGAAATTTACCCCTTGTTCCAACGTAATCATGAAGCGGGTCATATCCGGATGGGTAATTGGAAGCTCTTTAGCCCCCTCTTTGATAAGCTTCGCAAAGAACGGAACGACCGAACCACGGCTTCCGACCACGTTTCCGTAGCGGACTACGCTAAAACGGGTTTCTCGTTGGCCGACCATATTGTTAGCGGCGACAAAGAGTTTGTCGCTCGCCAGTTTCGTCGCGCCGTAGAGGTTGATCGGGTTGGCCGCCTTGTCGGTCGAAAGGGCGATCACCTGCTTCACTTCATTGGCCAGGGCCGCTTTGATGACGTTTTCCGCGCCGTTGACATTGGTTTTGATGCATTCCATCGGATTGTATTCGGCGGCCGGAACCTGCTTGAGTGCGGCAGCGTGAATGACGTAATCAACGCCTTCCATCGCCTCTTTCATCCGTTCGGCATCACGCACGTCACCGATGAAATAGCGCATACAAGGGGCATTGTAAGTCTGCTGCATCTCGAACTGTTTGAGTTCGTCACGGGAGTATATGATTATTTTGTTGGGTTTGTATTTGGAGAGGATGATTTCGGTATATTTTTTTCCGAAACTCCCTGTACCGCCGGTAATGAGTATATTTTTGCCGTTGAACATTCAAATTCCTAATTATAGATTTTATATAAATTATAACATATGAATGAGGTAGAGGATTGGTACGAAGAACTTTTATCGATATTCGTTGTCGATCAATTGACACAGAATATGGCCGATGAGTATGTGCATCTCCTGAATACGTGCCGTATCATCCGATGGCACGATGATGTTGAGGTCGCAGACATCGCTCAGTTTTCCACCACCTTTGCCGCTGAGTCCTATCGTCCTGCAACCCAATTCCCTGGCCTGCTGCATCGCATAGATCACGTTGGCGCTGTTTCCGCTGGTAGAGATACCGATCAGAAGGTCGCCCTTCTGAGCGAGGGCTTCAACCTGACGTGAGAAAATTTGATCATATCCGTAGTCATTGCCGATCGCGGTGAGGGCTGACGTATCGGTCGTCAGCGCGATGGCGGGAAGCCCTCTGCGTTCGATCTTGTAGCGGCCTGTGAGCTCCGCGGCGATGTGCTGCGCATCGGCAGCGCTTCCGCCGTTGCCGCACAGGAGTATCTTGTGTCCGCCCTGGAGTGTTTCCGTCGCAATCACGCCGGCGGTGTAGATGAAGTGCTGCAGCCCTTCGATCACCGAGTCGACGGTTTGTCTGTGCGCTTCAAGCTCTTTTTCGATCACCTGCATCATGGGATGGCCTTAAAAGTAGAATCGGATGCCGGCATACCATCCGTCGTTAAAATTTTTACGGTTGTCTTCATACTTGAGGTCGATGTTCCGATAGCCGGCATAGACCGAAGCGTTGGGAATGACGTTCGATTCGACACCGATGCGGTAGGCGCTGTAACTCTTTCCGTCGGAAAAGACGAGCGGGTTGGGTGCCGCGTATATCTCGGCCCCGATCTTCACCGGCCACTCGACAGGCACCCTGTAGGTGACACCCACACCCAGCGGCAATGCCACGTAGCTGTCCGAGAGGGCCATTTTAACGCCGATGCCGAATCGAAGCCGCGTCAAATCCCCGAGTGTCCCCGTGGCGAGATACCCTATCTCTCCGAGGCTGTCGCCTTTGGTATGGCTGTCGCCACTGTAGAGATAGCTCGCATGCACGTAATTGCGGCTGCTTCGTCCGTCGTAGTCGAAACGGTATCCAAGCTCGTACTTTCCTGCGACCTCGATGTCGTTGGCGTTGATATTGATTTCGGCACTGTTTTGAGCCATCAGCGGCATCGCTGCCATTATCGCGATCGCTGCCGTCGTTGTGAAAGTTTTTCTCATTTCTCACTCCTATCAGTCTTTGATTTTTTCTATGATTTTCGTCGTGCTCCTGCCGTCGACGAAGTCGACGAGCCGCACCTCTTTGGCGATATCGCTGCCGACCACCTCTTTGCCCTCGTAGTCGCCCCCCTTGACGAGTATATCGGGCTCCACGATCTTTATCAGTTCATACGGCGTATCTTCATCGAAAATCGTCACGAAGTCGACGGCATCGAGGGCGGCCAAAAGGTAGGCACGGTCATATTCAGGATTGACGGGACGGCTTTCGCCCTTGAGCCGCCTGACCGATGCATCGGAATTGACGCCGACGATCAGAACATCCCCGAAACTTCTGGCGGTTTCGAGATACTTTACGTGCCCGAGATGGAGAATATCGAAACAGCCATTGGTGAAGACGATTCGTTTGCCATCCTCTTTGAGTGCGGCAACCGTTCGGGCCAGATCCTCACGGCTCTTGATCCGATATTCGGTCGTCGATTCATGCAGCGCATCTTCGTAGGCGATAATTTCATCCCATGTCGCCGTGGCGCTACCCAGCTTCGAAACCACCACGGCCGCCGCCGCGTTGGCGATGCGTGCCGCTTCGTCGATGTCGCCTCCACTGGCGAGAACATACCCCAGTGTCGCAAGGACCGTATCGCCCGCACCCGTGACATCGTAGACTTCGCGCGCCACAGTGGGGATCGTTCGCATCGTCTCGTCGAAGATCGCCATCCCCTCTTCCGAAAGCGTGATCATCGCAGCCGAGAGGTTCAGATCGTTTTTCAGCCGAAACCCCGCTTCACGAAGTGTGGCTTCATCGACGATCTCGATCCCCGTCGCTTCACTCGCCTCTTTCCGGTTGGGTGTCACCAGCGTCGCGCCGGAATATTTGGTGTAGTCTCTGCCTTTGGGATCGACCAGCACCTTCACCCCCGCCGCATTGGCCATCTGGATGATCTGCCTTGTCAGCCGGTCACTGAGCACCCCTTTGCCGTAGTCGGATAGCAGCACGATATCGGTTGTGAAGAGCTGGCGCTGGACAGAAGAGAGGATTTTGTTTTCACTCTCTTTTAAAATCTCCTGGCGTGTTTCACTATCGAAACGAATCACCTGCTGATGGGAAGCGATGACGCGGCTTTTTCGCGTGGTCCTGCGTCCCGCTTCACCGACCAGCGCATCGGTTTTGACACCGATTGATTTGAGCATCAATGTCAGCCGTTTGCCATTTTCGTCCCGACCAATGGCCGAAGCGACACTCACATCCGCCCCGAGTGCCATCAGGTTATTCACAACATTACCGGCGCCGCCGAGCACTTCGTTTTCCTCCTGCACATCGATCACGGGCACCGGCGCCTCAGGCGAAATACGCTCCGTTTTGCCCCACAGATAGTGGTCGAGCATCAAATCTCCGACGACCAGAATCGAAGGACGGGCTCGCTGGTATTTACGCATGAACTTCCTCTTCGAACAATCTTTTGATTTCAGGAATATAGCGGTGTATCCCCTCCTCAAGCGTCACCTTCGGATCATATCCAAGCCAGGTGCACGTCGGTTCTATATCGGCCTGGGTAAAGAACTGATATTGCCCGATATAGGGGTTGGGAATATATTCGCAAGCAAGATTGGTACCAAGCTCCTTTTGGAGAATATCGACGATATCCTGAAAACTTCGTGCTATGCCGGTTCCGACATTGTAAACACCGCTCTTTTTAGGTCGACACGCTTTGATATTGGCTTCGATCACGTCGTCGATATAGATGAAATCGCGCAAAATCTTGTCGCTTCCTTCGAAAAGACGCGGATTTTTCCCCGCCAGTATCTGATGACCGAACTGCAGGACCATCGATGCTGTTTTCTCTTTGAAATATTCCCGCGGTCCATAGACATTGAAATAGCGCAATCCAACGATAGGAAGGTCGCTCTTTTTCATCCATTCGTAAGCCAGATTGTCCATCGCCAGTTTGCTGAAACCGTAGATGTTCGCCGGATCTTCCCGGCCGACTGTCTGGGGTGCCGGCGCGTTGCCATACGTGGCACCGGAACTGGCGTAGATCATCGCCGCACGCATCTCTTTGGCCATCTGCAACATGTCCTTGAAGGCATTAAGGTTGGTGTCGATCATGATCTTCTGATCGTTGACGGTCGTATCGCTGATCGCCGCTTCATGAAAAATGTAATCGAAGCTGAAATCTCTCAAACGCGCCAGATCGCTGCTTTGTGTGATATCTCCAGCGATGATTTCGCCTTTGAACCCTTTGAGATTCTTGTAATGTCCAAAACTCTTGAGATTGCCGTTGGAAAATCTCTCCCCCGTGCGGAAAAGATCGAAAACAACAACCTTTGCATCGGGATAGTTTTCCTGGAACCAGAATGCGAGATTCGACCCGATGAATCCCGCACCTCCGGTAATGAGTATGGTTTTATTGTTAAAGTCCGTCAATCTCTTCTCTCCTGATTGGTCTGTTTTTCTCGATCAGCACCGTATGTCCCACGCCTGCACGTTTCGCCGCTTCGATGTCGCTTGGCTTGTCGCCGATCATGATGGAGTTTTCCATATCGATATCGAATCTCTTTTTCGCCGCTTCGAACATGCCTGGCATCGGTTTGCGGCATCCACACGCCTCTTCGGGGGCATGGGGGCAGTGAAAGACCTGCTCCCTTTCGATTTCGATACCCTGTTCACGCATCTTTTGCAGCATATATCTTGTCACCGCTTCGAAATCTTCGCTGCTGTAGTAGCCGCGGCCGATGCCGGACTGATTGGTGACGATGATGGGCAGGTATCCTCTCTCCTGCGCTTTTTTGACGAACGCCAGAATCCCTTCGACGAATTCGAAATCCTCCACGCGGCCCACATAGCCGTGATCGATATTGATAACGCCATCCCGGTCGAGAAAAAGCGCTCTTCTCATCGCTCAAGCAGCCAGACGAGCATCATGATCAGAATGATCAATGCCGCCCAGACCAGAAAACCCGGCAGCATCGCCGTATTGATCACGTGTCCGCCTGTGGGCATATAAGAAGGTCCCATGCGACTCCTTTCAGTCGTGGTGGATGGAAAATAGTAAACAGTGAACGGAAAAAAAATATGTTCATGCCTTGCGTTCCTATCAATCCGGCATCACCCGTTTGTCTTTTCGCCGCTCTTCTTGCGCTTTTTTACGGGCCTCTTTACGCTTTTGCTCCATCATGACCGCATCTTTGAGCTCCTCTTCGCCGTCATAGAGCGCCCCGTCGAGGAATTTGTGTTTATCCTCGAACTGCCCCGTCTTGTGACCCCACAAAAGAGCAAAGAGACCAAGCGCTCCGAGCAGTGTCGAGATACCGAGCATCATCGCGAGAATGCCCGAACTCAAACGTCACTCCCTTTCATAATCGACGACACGGCTCTCAATGCTTACCTCTTTGATGCGTGCGACCACCTCCTGATGGGCCGGATGGATGCGATAGGCTTCGAGCCCCTCTTTGTCGTCAAACGTGGCGGTCAGCACCATATCCATCGAGCGCTCGGAATGGAGAAAATCGATCCCTACCTCCATCGAGCGAAGCGAAGGGATCTTTGCCGGCAATGCTTCGAGCATTCCTTTGACTTCTCTGAGGTTGGCCTCTTTGTTTTCGTCATGAAATTTAAACATGACGATATGTACGACTTTCATTGAACTTGCTTCTTAATGTTCGTGTGTCGCCGCATATTCGGGCGTACAGAAGATGCCGCAATGGCATTTGCCCTCTTCGGGAATCTCTTTTTCGATAGCGGGTTTGCAGGGACAGATGCGGTCATCGGCACTCTTGTGCTTGCCGTTTTCATCCTCGATCACCATGAAACATGGACACCAGCGCTTGCCATACAGCAGTTTGTTTCGTGCCAAACCCATCAAAACACCCTCATTTACCTCTTCGTTTGGATTGTAGACCCAACCAAACTGTTTGACCACTTTGTCGGTAAACTTCTTCGTCTTTTCCAGCTCCGCCAGAAACTCGTCCGAACTCATATCCACATATTTCATCTATTTCCCCTTTATAATGATTTTTTCTATGCTATCACGCAAACTCTACGGCTCCACTTAAACGAACCGTTTAACGCTTGATTTTCGAATTTTGTATCAAACACGCTCTCTCTTCTCATTGAAAGCACTCTTGATACGCGTCGAGTTTCCTACCACCATCAAGGAACTCAGACTCATCGACAGCGCCGCCACGAGGGGGATGACGTAACCCGCCACCGCCAGCGGGATCGTGATCGAATTGTAGAGCACCGAGAGGGCGAGGTTCTGTTTGACGAATTTGTAGGTTCGCCGGCTGATCAGAAAGGCATCTTTCAAAGAGGTGATACGGTCGTCGAGCAGCACGACGTCGCTCACCTCCAGCGCCACATCCGAGCCGCTTCCCATCGCGATCGCGATATCGCTCTTGCTCAGTGCCAGCGCATCGTTGATCCCGTCGCCCGCCATGACCACGATATGCCCTTCGGCATGGAGCTTGTCGATCTCTTTGGCCTTCTCTTCTGGCAGAAGATGGGCTTTGAAGTGCGGGACGCCCACCTCATCGGCCACCTTCGCGGCCGCTTTTTCATTGTCGCCGGTTAGCATAATAATGTCGATCCCGAGCGCCCGTATCTGAGCGATCGCCTCTTTCGCGCCAGCCTTGGGCAGGTCGCGCAGCTCGAACCGGGCCACCACTTCATCATCGATCGCGAAGTAAAAGAGGGTGTATTCGCTCTCCTCGTCGACATCGATGCCGACTGTCTGCATCATCTTCGCATTGCCGCCATAGAGTTTTTTACCCTCGTATTCGGCTTCGATACCCCTTGCCTGCACCTGCTTCACCTTCTCGAGCGGCAACTCTTCGAGATGCTCGAAATGCTCCTTCAGATAGCGCTCGATCCCCTTGCTGACGGGATGGATCGAGCTTTTGGCCAGCGAATAGAGCAGATTTTCATCGAATGGCTTGTAGGCTTTGTAGCTCACCACATGGGGCTGCCCTTCGGTAATGGTCCCCGTCTTGTCGAGCACCAGCACGTCGGCTTTGGCCATCGTCTCCAGGTAGGCGGCCTCCTTGAAGAGCACGCCTCTTCTTGCCGCGAGGTTGAGGCCGATCAGCGTCGCCACGGGTGTCGCCAGCCCAAGGGCGCAGGGGCATGCGATGACGATAACCGAAATGCTCACCACCAGCGCCCGCTCGAAATCACCCGTCATCCAGAGCCAGCCGATAAACGTGAGCAGTGCGATCGAGAGGATCGTCAGCGAAAACCATCCCGAGACTTCGTTGGCCAGACGCTCGATCTTCGGTTTTTTCGTCAGCGACTCTTCGAGCAGCCCCACGAGCGTCGTCAGCATCGAAGAGCTGTAATCTTTCGTCGCCTCGTAGCGCACGACCCCGTCGATCGCCACACTTCCGCTGATAATCTCGTCTCCTGGTCTTTTGTAGATCGGCTCGCTCTCGCCCGTCAGGGAGCTTTCGTCGAAACTCCCCTCTCCACTGACGACGACCCCGTCGATCGCCACCTTCTCGCCCGGCCGCACTTCGATGATGTCGCCAGGCTCCACCTCTTCGACGGGCACCATCGCCTTTTCGCCGTTTTCGACGATCGTCACCTCCGTCGGTAGTGCGCTCGAGAGCGCATCCATCGTATCCGCCGCCCTCTTCTTGGCCAGAACCTCGAGATATTTGC
>JAUUDL010000061.1 GCA_030826715.1 Hydrogenimonas sp.
GGAAGTCCGAGCGCGTTGGCCGCTTCGGCCGGGTCGAATTCGAAATTTTCGTTCCCGGCCACCTCTTCGAGCACGAGCTTTTTGGGCGTTTCGGAGGAAGAAACCGTGAAATTCGGGCTCTTTTCACGCATATTCCTTTGCCATGGTATTGCTCAGTGCCGCGAGTTTGCGGTAGAAGGCGACCAGGCGCTCCTCCACCTCTTCGAGCGACTGCGAATGCTGTACGCTCTCCATAAGCTCTCGCATCTGTTCGATGCGCAGATTGGCCGCGACCCCCTTGAGCTTGTGGGCGATCTCGTTGATCGTCTTGATGTCACCCGCTTCGTAGGCTTCCTCGAAGTGGGGCCTCTCTTCGCGCGCCTGCTCGATGAAGTCGCCGACGAATTCGACGATGAGCGATTCGGGAAGTCCGAGCGCGTTGGCCGCTTCGGCCGGGTCGAATTCGAAATTTTCGTTCCCGGCCACCTCTTCGAGCACGAGCAATACCATGGCAAAGGAATATGCGTGAAAAGAGCCCTTCCGATTCTATTGATCCTGCCCCTCCTGCTGTTTGGCAGTACCTTCTCGGATGCGATGCGCGCCTACAAGAGTGGCAACTACAAAGATGCAAAAGCGCTTTTCGAAGAGGCTTACGAAGAGGACGGTGCCGAGCAGGCACAGTTCTTTCTCGGGCTTATGTACCTCAAGGGCCTCGGGGTCGAAAGGAACCTTCCCAAAGCGAAACAGCTTCTGAATAAAGTCGTGGAGATGGGCAACGCGAGAGCCAAATGCTACTTGGCCGAAGTCTATCTGAACCAAAAGAGGCCCGACAGACAGGCCGCTCTGAAACTGCTCAAAGAGGGCAGCAAAGCCGGCGCCGGCGAATGCGTCGAAATCGCCGCCGCCCACAAACTACCATTATGAACCGAGGTGAAGCATGTCTATAGGAATTCGTAGTAAACTCAAACTGATCTCTCTTCTGCCCATTCTCCTGCTGCTTGGGTTCGCGAGTTATTTTCTCTACCAGTCCGCCACCAGCTATACGAACGTACAGTCGTTCGACCAGAAAGTACAATACAGTGCCGTCGTCAACGATCTGGCGACACAGCTGGCCAAAGAGCGCGGTATGACGGCCATCTACATCGCCTCCCACGGTAAGCGCGTCAAAGAGTCTCTGCACGCCCAGAGAGGTCTGGTGGACAAAAAGATCGCCGCTTTCATGCACTACCTCTCCTCGCATCCCGATATCCAGACCAAAAAGATCGTGCGGATGCTTCTGGGAATCATCAATCAGAAACGCCAGAAGATCGACTCGCTCGAACTCTCTTTCGACAAAGCCTTTTTCAACTACTATACCGTGCTGATCAAATCGCTTCTGGACGAGATCGACAGCGCCACTTCCACGACGCTGAGTAACGAATTGACCAACGAGGCCAAACTCTACACGACATTCGCCAGAGCGAAGGAGGCCAGCGGCATCGAACGCGGATTCATGGCCTATATTCTGACCCGCTATACGAAGATGAGTGACGATGAGCTGAAGAAGTGGATCCACTATATCGGCCAGGCCGACACCTACGAGTATAGTTTCGTCGGCGATATGGAGCTCAAGCGAAAGATCCAGACGATCCTCGAAAGCGAGGATGCCAAAGAGGTGTTCGACGAACTCTCCAATGCCCGGATCGAAATTCTGCACTCCATCAACGACGGTTACTATACGATCGACCCGACGCTCTGGTTCAACCTCAACACCGAAAAGATCTCGATTCTCGGCAACGCGCAGAACGTCGTCTACACCTCGATGCGGGCCAAAACCGCGCAGACGCTGCAGGAGCAGATGTATATCGCCGTCGCGTCGGCGGCTCTGTGGATCATCGCCCTCATCCTTGCGATCATCGGCATGATCGTCAGCCGTGAAATCACCCAGAACATCAAGAACCTCGAAACGATCCTGCGCAACGTCGCCGAATCGACCAACCAGAAAATGGAGATCAATCTCGATACCCCCGAAGGCACGGCCAAAGCCTACGCCCTGCTGCAGGCGATCATCGACGAGACGCGCAAGGAACAGCAGCGTGCCGAAGAGGCGAGCGAAGCCAAATCGCTCTTCCTCGCGAATATGAGCCACGAGATACGCACGCCGCTCAACGGCATCGTCGGCTTTACGGAGCTTCTCAAGAACACCGAGCTCAAAGGGGAGCAGAAAGAGTTCGTCAGCATCATCGAAAAGAGTTCCGAGAACCTGCTGGAGATCATCAACAACATCCTCGACCTCTCCAAGATCGAGAGCAACAAGGTCGAGATCGAAAATATCGTCTTCAATCCGATCGAAGAGTTCGAAAGTGCCGTCGAAATCTACGCCGTCAAGGCGGCCGAAAAGCATGTCAACCTCGCCTGCTTCATCGATCCGCGTCTGAGCCAGCCGATCAAAGGGGACCCGACCAAGATCAAGGAGATACTCATCAACCTGATGAGCAACGCGGTCAAGTTCACCAACCAGGGCGGCGCCATCAACGTCGAGGTCCGGAAAGTCCACGCCAGTGATCCGGAAAAGTGTGCCATCAGCTTCAGCGTCGAGGATACCGGCATCGGTATCTCGCCCGACAAGAAAGCCCACATCTTCGAAGCCTTCTCGCAGGCTGACACCAGCGTCACAAGAAAATTCGGCGGTACCGGCCTGGGTCTGACCATCTCGGCCCGGTATGCCGAACTGATGGGCGGACGGCTCGAGCTCGAGAGCGAACTGGGCAAAGGGACCAAGTTCTACTTCACGCTCGAGTTCGAAGAGCTGCCGCAGATGAACGAGGACCTGCACGACCGATTCGCCAACGTCAATCTCGCCTTCTTCACCAAAGCCGGCACCACCAAGAAGCAGGACGACTACATCAAGGAGTACCTCGACTACTTCGGTGCCCATTTCATTCCGTTCACGTCACCGGAAGATCTGGTCAAACTGGCAACCGAGAAGAAGGCGCAGGCGGCACTCATCGACGCCGATTACGCCTCCGACAACGACCTGCGGAAGATGGGGAAAACCCCGCTGCACTGCAACGTCATCATCAAATCGACCCAGCAGAAGCGGATCGAGGCGTTGCGTCTGCACTGCGAAAAGATCGTCTACGAGCCGGTCAACGTTACGAAGATGGTCTCCATACTCAAAGCCGCCACCTCGGAAGTGGTCAAAGAGGCGCACCGGCCGCTGCTGGACATCGACCATATCGGTTTCAAGGCCAGGGCACTCGTCGCCGAAGACAATACGATCAACCAGAAACTGATCAAACGGACCCTCGAAGACCTAGGCCTCAGTGTCGAACTGGCCGACAATGGCCTCGAAGCGTTCGAAAAACGGCGCAACGAAGATTTCGATATCATCTTCATGGACATCTCGATGCCCGTCATGGACGGTGTCGAAGCGACACACGAAATTCTCGACTACGAAGAGGACGAAAACGTCCCGCATATCCCGATCGTCGCACTCACGGCCAACGCCCTCAAGGGTGACAGGGAACGCTTCCTGGCCGAGGGGCTCGACGAATATACGACCAAACCGCTGATCAGGGAAGAGATTATCGCCATCCTCAAGAAATTCCTCGGCGACAAGATGTATACCAAAGGGGAAGCGGCTGCCAAACCGGCACAAAAAGCCGCCGCAAGCGCATCGAAAGCCAAGGTCCCCTCCGCCGAAGCGGGAACTTCCACGGAAGAACCCGTGATCTCTTTCGATACCGAAGTCGCCGTGGCCGAAACCAAACCGGAAGAGAAACGGCCCGATAAAATACTGGTTCTCAAAAAGAGCCCGCTGGAAGGAAAGATCTTCACCAATCTGCTGCGCGAACTCGGATACAAGGTCGATCTCGCCCTTTCACCCAAAGAGCTCGGCGACAAACTCGACGAAGAGACAGCCATCGTCTTCATCGACAAGGAGGCCGAGGATGTCAGCCTCGAAGCGCTCCGCCAGGAGATCGAATCGGATGCACCGCAGGCTGCGCTCGTACTCATGACCGATCCCGCCACCGAAGTGAGCGATGAAGAGAGAAAACTGTGCGACGAGGTGATCATCAATCTCGTCAACCGTGACCTGATCCGACTGATCGTCGAAAAATTTATGAAAAAAGAAGGATAACTCAATGAGACCACTCAAAGTTTTGGTTGTCGACGACGATATGATCAACCGAAAACTGCTGGGCGCCATGCTCAAAAAACACCCCAATATCGGTGAAATCCTCGAAGCCTCCGACGGCCAGGAGGCGATCACGCTACTGCGTGACCTCGACGACATCGATCTGGTGCTCCTTGACATCATCATGCCGGTGATGGACGGCATCGCGGTCCTTCAGATCATGAATGCCGACAAGAAACTCCAGAACATCCCCGTTATCGTCCTCACCACCGACGAAACCAAAAAGACCGAAGCGCTCAACAGCGGCGCCAACGACTTCATCGCCAAGCCTGTCCGCGAAAACGACATCATGGGCAAGATCGAAAAGCTCACCTCTTTCTGATACCAAACACGATCAAATTTCGATTTTTTATAAAGACGGAGAAGGCCGGTGGGACCGGCCCTTTTCAACAGACCCGGGCGGGTCTTATTCCATGATGAGTGCCTCTTTCAGCACCTCTTCGACGCGGGTGACGGGTACGATCTGCACCGCCTCTTTCACAACATCGGGAATATCGTCGAGATCGCGCTCGAAGTTCTTTTTGGGGATCAGCACCTTTTTCATCTTCGCCTTATACGCGGCGATCAGCTTCTCTTTGAGACCGCCGATCGGAAGCACTTTGCCCGTCAGCGTCAATTCACCCGTCATCGCCACATCGGCACGCACCTTGTATTCGCTGAAAATCGAGGCGATCGCCGTCGCCATCGCGATACCCGCGCTCGGCCCATCTTTCGGCGTCGCGCCCTCGGGTACGTGGATGTGCAGGTCGTATCGCTTGTAGACTTCGCTGGGCTCGACCCTGATCTTCTCTTCCCGCTCTTTGGCGGTTTTGGGAATGATCTTCTGATCGATCTTCAGCCGCCCCTGGTCGATCTGCGTCTTCACGACGCTCAGCGCGATGCGCGCCGACTCTTTCATCACGTCGCCCAGGCTGCCGGTCAGCTGCAGGCCGCCCTTGCCTTTGATCTTGATCGTCTCGATCTTGAGGACGTCGCCGCCCACGGCGGTCCAGGCCAGGCCGTTGACCACGCCCACCGTCGGCACGTTGTCGGTCTGGTCGATCTCGAAGATCGGCTTGTCCAGGAACTCCTGGATATTCTTGACCGTCACCGTCACCTTGTTGATGGAGGGGTCGGTGAGTATCATCTTGACCGCTTTGCGGATCATGTCGGCGATCCGGCGGCGCAGGTTCCGCACGCCCGCCTCGCGGGTATAGTTTTCGATCACCATCTCGAGCGCGGCTTTGGTGATGGAAAATTCGCTCTTTTTGAGCGCGTGCTTCTTGAGCTCCTGCGGAATCAGGTAGCGCTTGGCGATCTCGTACTTCTCCTGCGGCGTGTAGCTGCTCAGGAAGATAAACTCCATGCGGTCGCGCAGCGGCCCGGGAATGGAGCCGATGTCGTTGGCGGTGGCGATGAAGATCACCTGGCTCAGGTCGATGTTGAAGTTCAGGTAGTAGTCCCTGAATGCGCTGTTTTGCTCGGGGTCGAGGATCTCGAGCAGCACCGACGTCGGGTCGCCCCGCATGCTTCGCCCGACCTTGTCGATCTCGTCGAGCACCATCACCGGGTTCATCTCGCCCGCGTCGATGAGCCCCTGCACGATCCGGCCCGGCATCGCGCCGATATAGGTGCGCCGGTGGCCGCGAAGCTCGTTGACATCCTCCAGACCGCCGAGCGCGATGCGTACCAGCTTGCGCTTGAGCGCCTTGGAGATCGAGTTGGCCAGAGAGGTCTTTCCCACACCTGGAGGGCCCGCGAAACACAATATCGCCCCCTTCACCTCTTTTTCGCCCACGCCGCGAAGTTCCGCGAGCTCTCGCACTGAGAAGTACTCGACGATGCGCTCTTTGGGCTTTTTGAGGCCGTAGTGGTCCTTGTCGAGCTGCTTCTGGACATCATCGACTTTCAGATGCTTTCTGGCGTATTTGCCAAACGGAATTTCCAGCACCCAGTCCAGGTACCCTTGGATCATGTTCGCGTCAGCCGAATCGGGATGCATCCGCGCGAAGCGGTCGATCTGCTTTTTGACCTCCTTGTAGGCGTCCTCGTCCATGTAGGGTTTCTTGGCTTCGAGCTTCTCGTAGTAGGCCTCGATCTCCTCTTCGCGCTGCGTATCGGTTCCGAGCTCCTGCTGGATCTGCTTGAGCTGCTCTTTGAGGAAATACTCTTTGTTGACCTGCTCGATGCGGCTGTGGACCTTGGAGCGGATCTCTTTCTGCAGCTTGCTCGCTTCGATCTCGGCACTGATGATATCGATCAGCGGCAAAAGGCGCTGTTCCACGTCCTCTTCGACGAAGAGTTCGTACGCTTCGGCCTTTTTGATCTTGATCGTGCTCGAGACGAGGTCGGCGATGCGGTTGGGCTCGTGGTTCTCCTCGATCGTGCGGATCAGATCGGGCGGGAACTGGTTGCTCACCTGCGAGAGTGTCCGAAGTTTCTCTCTGAGCACCTCCATCAACGCCTCGATCTTGAGCTCGTTATAGGGTTTGGAGTGGATCACGTCCACCTTCGCCACCAGCGGCGCTTCGCGGACCTCTTCGATGATACGCCCGCGCGCGAGCCCCTGGAAGAGCACCTTGATACGCCCGTCAGGCAAGGTTACCTTTCGCATGATGGAACCGATGACGCCCGCATCGTAGATGGCGTCGAAGGTCCGTTCCCCTTCGTGGCTAGGCTTGGTCGGGCAGACCATCACCAGCGAATTGGACTGCACCGCCTCTTCGGCGGCGAGCACATTGTCGTCGTCGCTCAAAAAGATGGGTGAAATCATGAATGGGTATAAAAATATGTCATCTTCGACGATGACCGGAATATTGGCCGGGAATGCACTGTAGTCGCTGAGTTGCATTCAACCTCCTGTGTTTTTTAAATTTTTCTTAAATATAATGCTTTTTACGACGTTTGTCAAGAGAGTGCACTTTCAAAAACTTATCAATCGAAGATCCACCCCAGCCATCCGCGGCTCGGCGGCCGGATATCCTCTTTTTTCAGCCAGCTCTTTTCGTTGCGATCTCTGTATATCTTCGCCGCCTCCGGCTTGTGGCGCCTCTCATACAAAGAGGCGATGCTCTCGTTCATCAGATAGTTCGTCATCTCCAGGCGCACTTCGATCGTCTGGACCATCGGCGTAAATTCCCCTTCGGGATAGCGGGCGATGTAGTTTCGCGCCTTGGTGAGCGTATCGAGCACCAGCTTCTGGTCGCGCTGGGGCGACTTGAGGCCGAAGAAGGCCGCCTTGATCTTCATGAATTCGGCGAACTGGCGGTTTCTGGAACTTCCGTAGCGCTTGATGTATTCGTCGAGGTAGAAGTCGGCCAGCAGGTACTCTTCGGCGTCCATATGCGCCTGCATCAATATCAGCATCGCTTCGGGAATGAGCGGCGAGCCGATATGTTCGCTCTCGAGCGACGTGAAGTAGTTGTCCGCCTTCTCCAGATTGCCCGCCGCGGCGCTCTTCATCATCTTCTGATACCAGTAGATCGCCGGCTTTTCATACTCTGCCTTCTGTTTCGAGCTGCAGCCGGTGATCGCCAAAAGAAGCAGCGAGGCAAGAAGGGTGCGGAGGATTGTCGCGTACATTAAGAACCTTTCGTGGAACCTTTCGGTAAACTTTTGATAGATTTTAGCCGATATATGATTACCTAAGGTTTAAAAGGACAGCAATACATGGATTACAAAGCCGTCATGCCCATCCTCGGATTCGACGATGTCACGCAACTGCGCCTCGTCCCGATCGACGACATCTTCTACCGTCTCGAAAACAGAGAGAAAGATGGCGCCCCCTCCTTCACCCTCATTCGCCCCGAAGCGCTCAGAAGCGACTACATCTTCGATCTGCCCCAAAGCGCTGCCGAAGCCCTCGGGCTCGAAAAGGCCGAAGAGGCGATGGTGCTCAACATCATGATCGTCGATACCCCTTTGGAAAACTCGCACGTCAACTTCGTCGCCCCGCTCGTTTTCAACACCAAAAACGGCAAAATGGCCCAGGTGGTCCTCGACGCCACCAGACACCCCGACTACGGCGTCGCAGAGCCGATCAGCAAGTTCCTCTCGACCCAAAAGAGCGCCTCGTGAAGCTGACGATCGTAGGCCCGGGCAAGATGGCGCTCGCACTCGCCAAAGGGCTCGAAAAAGAGCACGAGCTCACGATCGTCGGGCGCGACGGCGAAAAGCTGCTCCACTTCACCAAACAGCTCTCCAAACACGCCAAAACCGCGCTTTTGGACAAATACGAGATCGACGGGCAGACCCTCATCCTCTGCGTCAAGCCGCATGCGCTCAAAGAGAGCGCCGCCAAGCTCAAAGGCAAGGCGCACACGCTCTACTCCGTCCTCGCCGGTACGCCGATAAAAGAGCTGCAAAAAGCCCTCAAGGCCGAACACTACGTGCGCGCCATGCCCAACCTCGCCGCCGAATACTTCGCCTCGATGACCACGCTCACGGGCGACGCCGCCAAAAAAGAGGAGGCAGAGCAGCTCTTCGCCTCGATCGGCAAGACCCTCTGGGTCGAGAGCGAAAAGGCGCTCGACATCGCGACCGCCGTCGCCGGCAGCGGTCCGGCCTACCTCGCCCTGGTCGCCGAAGCACTGGCCGATGGCGCCGTCAAAGAGGGGCTGGGGCGCAGCGACGCGATGAAACTGGTCGAAGGACTCTTCGCCGGCTTCGCCCCGCTGATCACCCACAGCCACCCCGCCCTGCTCAAAGACGCCGTCATGAGCCCCGGCGGCACCACCGCCGCCGGCTACGCGGCGCTGGAAGAGAGACGGGCACGCGACGCCTTCATCGCGGCCGTGGAAGCCGCCTACCGCCGAACCCTGGGCTGACACGCCCGGGTCTTCCTCACCTTTCTACTTAACGAAACCGCTTTTTTGCCGATACTCTCTATAGCGCTGACTGAAGAACCCCAAAAAGAGCTCTTCAACCGGAAATAGCGGCCGTTGAAAAATAGCGGCCATTCACATTAAGTGCCGTTTTATCGCTCCACCGATAAAATCGATATCAAAACAGGATGGGTGGTTGGGATGCAGTGACGAAGTCTTTTCTGCTTCATGTTGCATCCATCATCTATCTTTCTCACAAACATATTGGGATATTGGCCATGAAAAACAAATCAATCATTAATTTCATAAAATGGATGTTCGCATCTTTTATTGTCACCACTTCGCTATTGGCGGGTACGGCGGGCAGCCCCGACCTCGAAATATCGATCACCGACTCACCCGATCCTGTCAACGCTGGGGAAAATATCACCTACGGTATCGTCGTCAAAAATACAAGTCCCGATGTCACGGCTTTTGGTGTCTATGTCGACTTTTCATCTACTACCTCCTTGTCCCTGACGAAGCAGAGCGGTGACGGATGGGAATGCGATTGGTCGCAGATGCGCTGCCGATACGGCAACGACGCCAACCCACGCTCCTTGACCCCCGGCGAATCGGCGCCGACGCTGCAACTGCTGCGAAAAGCCCCGGACAGCCCGCAGACAATCGACCTGACCGCCAAAACGGAATCGGATACGACGGATGGTGACGACTCCAACAATATCGCCACCATAGACACCACGGTCAAGGCACCCGATGTCACCATCGAAAAAGGCGTGAGCCCGGGCAGCGTGGCTCCCGGTGACAGCGTGACATTTTCGCTCGTTGCCAAAAACACGGGAGATATCGGGGCGAAAGATGTGTCCGTGACCGATACGCTCCCCGACGGATTCACCAATATCAACCCATCTCCCGACAAAGTCTGCAAAGTAAGCGGATCCACGGTCACATGCACGCTTGGAACCCTCGATGCGGGCAGCGATTTCAACATCACCATTACCGCCAAGGCTCCGAATGAGCGTGGTGATTATGACAACACCGCTTCCATAGGCACCTCATCCGTCGAAACAGACACGGCCAACAACAGTGACAGCGCCACTCTCCACGTCAAAGGGGCCGACGTCACGATCACCAAGAGTGCCGACAAACACGACGTCAACGGCAGCGAAACCGTGACTTTCACGATGAGCGTCACCAATCAGGGAGAAATTTCGGCCGAAAACGTCACTATCGAAGACACCATTCCTGACGGTTTCGACAAAATCCAATATGACCACAATACATGCGGTAAACAGGGAAACAGCAACGTATTGACATGCAATTTGGACGATATAGACGTCAATGGAACTTCCACGGTCACCTACACTGCCGATGCACCCGATAGCCCGGGAGACTATACCAACCACGCCTCAGTTTCGACAGACACGACGGAAACCGACACCACCAACAATGAGGCCCAGGCGACCGTTCATGTCATCGGCCCCGATCTCCGTATCGAAAAAACCATCGAGAACAATAACAAGGATTTCTCGAGCGGCGAGTCGATCACTTTCCATTTGACCATCTACAACGACGGTGAAGTCGACACGACAGGCCCCATCACCATCACCGACCCTCTGCCGAAAGATTTCGTCTTCAAGTCCAACTCCAGCAACCTTAACTGCTCCGCAAATACCGATCAGGTCGTCACATGCGACTACAACGGAACAATCAGAGCGCACAGCCATACATCCAACATCACCATTGTCGCCGAAGCCCCCCAGACAGATACACCAGCCACTTTCACCAACATCGCCTCGGTTGCGATCGACAACGACGCCAATCCCAACAACAACAGCGGAAGCGTATCGCTGACCGTCTATCCGGTCGATATCGGTATAGAAAAGAGCGTATCGCCTTCCGAAGCGCCGACCAATGCCTCCGTCACATTCACCCTCACGGCGACAAACTACGGCGAGGCAACCGTTTCACAGGTTTATATCCACGATGTCATTCCCTCAGACTTCAGCGATCTCTCCATCGTTTCCGATGACACAGGAACATGCACCCTCTCGGACCACACACTCGACTGCGATGGCTTCAATATCGCCGGCCACGGTTCAAAAATGGTGAAAATATCGGCGACAGGTCCTTCCCATGCGGGATCATATACGAATACCGCATCCATCGAATCGAAAACCTCCGAAGACGTCAACTCGGAGAACAACGAGGACAACGCGACACTGACAGTACGTACCGCCGAACTGACCGCCACGAAAAGCGTCACTCCCGAATATGTCGTGCCCGAAGGAAATGTCACTTATACACTGACCGTTTCCAACCATGGGCTCGAGGCCGCGCACAATGTGGTCATCACCGACACTTTGCCTTCCGGCTTCACGATTCTCGAAGCGCCGGACTGCAACGTCAGTGGCAACGATGTCTCATGCGCCGCGGACGTACACGGTATCGGAATGCTTGTTGTCCGAAGAATCGGTTTCGGGAATGGAAGTATTGGCTTCCGCATA
>JAUUDL010000119.1 GCA_030826715.1 Hydrogenimonas sp.
GGTGACACGCCGCTTTTTGCGTCGCGTTCGCTACTCCGAACACCTATCGATACCGAGCTTTTTGAGCAATATGTCGAAAAAAGGGCCGCCCTCTTTGTCGTAATCGTCGTTGAATTCGATGTAATAGGCGTAGGGTTCGGCGCCCGCTTTTTCGTTGTTTTCGAAAACGGCAGGCTTGGCGCCCGTCTCTTTCATCGTCTCTTCGATCGCTTTTAACACCTCTTCTCTCAGTTCGGGATGCTCTTTAAAAACAATCTGAATACCTTCATACCGTTCTTCACGTCTGAAATAGGCTTCAATCTGCCCACACCGGTTTTTTGTTCGTTCGGCCATCTTCTCTCCTTTTAACTGATGTTGTTACCGCGCATAATTGATCGCTCTGGTTTCTCTGATGACATTGACCTTGATCTCGCCGGGGTACTGCACACTCTTTTCGATCTCCTCGGCAATTTCTTTGCTCAGCAGCACCGCCTCGTCGTCGTTGACGAGGGTGGCATTGACGATAACGCGCACTTCCCGTCCGGCGTTGATGGCGTAGGCATGGTGGACGCCGGGTTTGGATGTGGCGATCTCTTCGATCGTCTTGACCCGCTTGAGGAAACTCTCAAGCACTTCGCGCCGCGCACCCGGTCTGGCCGCCGAGAGGGTATCGGCCGCACAGACGGCCGCCGATTCGACGCTGTTTGGCTCTTCATGCCCATGGTGGGCATAGATCGCGTTGATCACCACCGGATGCTCTTTGTAACGTCGGCACACATCCGCACCCAGATCGACGTGGCTGCCTGCATATTCATGCGTCAACGCTTTGCCGATATCGTGCAGAATGCCGGCCCTTTTGGCGAGGGTTTCGTCCCCGCCCATCTCCGCGGCCATGATTCCCGCCAGATGCGCCACTTCGAGTGAATGGCCAAGTGCGTTTTGGCCGTAGCTGGCCCTGTACCGCAACCGTCCGATCAGTTTCATCAGCTCCGGATGCATCGGTGAGAGCCCAAGGTCCACAACGATCTGCTCACCCTCTTCGAGAATCTTCTGATCAAACTCTTCGGTCACCTTTTCGTAGATCTCTTCGATACGCGCAGGCTGGATCCGTCCATCTTCGATCAAAAGCTCGATCGTCCGTGTCGCGATGGCGCGCCTATAGAGGTTAAAGCTGCTCAAAATGATCGCGCCCGGCGTATCGTCGATGATGATATCGACCCCCAGCAGCATCTCCAATGTCTTGATATTGCGCCCCTCTTTGCCGATGATGCGCCCTTTGAGCTCGTCGTCGGGCAGATGGACGGTGTTGATGAGCCGTTCGGCCGCGAAATCGCCGGCATACCGCGTGGTCGCCTGGGCCAAAATATAGTTGGCTTTCCGCTGCGCTTCGGTTTTTGCTTCGGTTTCGTACTTCCGTACGATATGGGCGATCTCGGCGCGCGCTTCCTCTTCGGCATGCTTGAGGACCATTTCACGTGCCTCTTCATCCGTGAGGCCCGAGGCCCGTTCAAGAAGCTTCACCGCCTCTCTTCGCTTCGCTTCATATTCGCTCTTGAGCTTTTCAAGCTGCGCCTGGACCGCTTTGATGTCGGCTTTTTCCTGCTTTATCTCTTTGCGCTCACGGGCGATCTCTTTAAGCTCATCTTCGAGTTTTTCAGCCAACTGCGCTTCGCGTTTTTCGAGTTGCTGGAGCCGCTGTTTATACTCGCTGTCGATCCGTGCGATCTCTTCTTCGTACCGTTTCTTGGCTTCGAGTTCAGCCTCTTTGACGCGGAAGTTGGCATTCTGAAGCGTCTTTTCCGCTTCGTGTTCGATCGCCTTGGCTTTCGCCTTGGCCTGCTCGACATATATCTCATATTTCGAAGCATCGACCTTGCGTGTGATAATGAAGGCGGTGACGGCACTAATCGCGGCAGCGCCACCTCCTATTATTATTTCTGTTATCATAGTGTTTCCCTCGGACAATAATATCTTCGGGGGTTATATAGATATCGGCCTGGACATCGTAATCGTCCGTGATTTTCTCTTTCGTATGGCACTTGGCCAGCTGTACGAATATCGTCAACGGTTTTCGCCCCAATGAGGCAAAAAATCTGTCGTACATCCCTTTTCCAAACCCTACGCGGCGAAATCTTCCGTCAACCCCCACGACGGGAACGATCGCCATATCGATTTTAGTCATAAAAAAATGTGAATTTTTCGGTTCATATAATCCAAACCGCTTTTTTTGCAGCGGCAGTCTGTATTGTACCAACTTAAAACTTTTCCCTTCCATAAACGGCACATAGATCTTTCTGCGTCCGCGAAGATGCCTAAACAGAGGCCTGATGTCGACTTCATGGGACATGGGCAAATAGAGAAGTATGGATTTTGGATTATATTTTTTTATAATTTTCTCAAGACGGCGAAGAACCGTCCGATTGCGTTGCAATCTACCATGTTTCTCCGCTTTTTTCAACCGTTGAAGGCACATTTGTCGAAATAGATTTTTGTCCACTTTTAAGCCCTGTTTTACTATAATGAAGGTTATTTTAGCCAAAAGGATATTTGGATGCACTTGAAACGACTCTCTTTGGGCGCACTGATCGCGCTTGCTTTGCTTGCAGGCGGATGCGGCCATAAAGAGAAAAGTGAACAAACCGCCGAAAAAGGCGAAACGAAAATAGAGCAACCCAGAAAGTTCATGCTCAAAGACGGCAATGCCACGATCGCCGCGCAGCTTGGTGAAGAGGGGTTTGCCTTCACAACCAAAGCCCCGATCGTCATGCTCGACTTCTTTGCCACGTGGTGCCCGCCGTGCCGAGCCGAAATCCCGCACCTGGCCAATCTCCAGAAAAAGTATGAAGGTAAGCTGCAAATCGTCGGGGTACTCGTCGACAGTGTCGATCCGGCCGAACTGGCGCGATTCAGAAGCGAACACGGTATCAACTATTTCGTCTCCAGCGCTCCCGACAACATGCTTCTGGCCGCCACGACCGCCGATATGCTCCATCAGCCCAAAAACTTTTCGATCCCGATGATGGTCATTTTCGTGAACGGCAAATATTTCCGCCACTATGTGGGCATGGTGCCCGAAGAGATGATCGAAAGCGACATCAAAGAGGCGCTCAAGGAGGTGAAATAAGATGTTCTCCTTTCTCAAAAAAGGATTGAAAAAGACGGTCGAAAAGATCGAGGCGGCCGCACCGAAAAAAAGGGAGAAGATCGACCGCGACGAGCTCGAGGACCTGCTGCTCGAAGCCGATGTCAGCTACGACATCGTCGAAAAGATCATCGAATCGCTTCCACAGACGGTCAACCGGCTCCAGCTCTACAACACCCTGATCTCCGTCTTTATGTATGCCACCCCAAAGATCGAGCCGCACGGCGAAAAACCGTTCGTCGAACTCATCGTCGGCGTCAACGGCGCCGGCAAGACCACGACGATCGCGAAACTGGCGCTGCGCTACAAAAAGGAGGGGCAAAGCGTACTGCTCGGTGCCGCCGACACTTTCCGCGCCGCCGCGATCGAGCAGCTCAAACGCTGGGCCGAGAAGATCGATGTCCCCATCGTCTACACCAAACAGGGCCACGACCCTTCCGCCGTGGCGTACGATGCGATCAGTTCCGCCAAAGCCAAGGGAATCGATCGCGTCATCATCGACACGGCAGGCCGGCTGCACACACAGGCCAATCTCGCCGAAGAGCTCAAAAAGATCGTCCGCGTCTGCGGCAAGGCGATGGAGGGTGCGCCGCACCGCAAGATCCTGATCCTTGACGGCACCCAGGGCAACAGCGCCATCAATCAGGCCAAAGCGTTCAAGGAGATGATCGATATCGACGGCATCATCATCACCAAACTCGACGGTACGGCCAAAGGGGGTGCCCTTTTCTCCATCGCCGAAGAGCTGAAACTTCCCATCTACTATGTCGGGGTCGGCGAAAAGGCCGAAGATCTGATTCCGTTCGATCCCAAAGAGTTCGTCAACACGATCCTTGACGCCATCTTCATCGAAGAGAGCGAAAAAACGGTCCCCTCTTCGGGAAAGACCCACAATGTCGACCTTCACGCGCTTACGAGCGCCCAACGTCAACGGCTCGAACAGATGCTACACGAAGACGGCTACGATTTGCTTTCCAAGCACTTCGTCAAAGAGCAAAAATCGGGGGAAACCTATCGCCTCGTCGTCAACGACAACAGCGACACCATCGAAATCCATGGGCCGACAGGCGACATTCTGAAAGCCTACAGAGCCGAAGACCTGGACACGAATGGCTAAGAAGAAACAGACCCTCTACGAGTGCCAGGCGTGTGGCATGCAGAGCCCCAAATGGATGGGCAAATGCCCAAACTGCGGCGCCTGGGAGAGCTTCGTAGAACTCTCCGCCGAGCAACAGAAGGTGCTGCAGAACATCTCCAAAGCGACAAGCGCCGGTGCACACGCCAAACCGATCACACAGATCGAAGAGGAAGAGGTGACGCGTTTTAATAGCGGTGACAGTGAGCTGGACCTGGTGCTGGGCGGGGGCATCGTACCCGGATCGCTGGTACTCATCGGAGGGAGCCCGGGTATCGGTAAATCGACTCTGTTGCTGGGGATCGGTGGCAAGCTGGCGCAGCGCGGTCTGCGCATTCTCTATGTCAGTGGCGAAGAGTCGGGCGGGCAGATCAAGATGCGGGCCAACCGCCTCGGCGCCAATCACGACAACCTCTATTTCCTGAGCGAAATACGTCTTGAGTCGGTGATGCAGGAGGTGGCGCAGAACCGCTACGACCTCATCATCATCGACTCGATCCAGACCCTCTACTCCGAAGCGGTTCCCTCCGCGCCCGGCAGCGTCACGCAGGTACGCACGATCACGTTCGATCTGATGCGACTGGCCAAGGAGAAGCAGCTTCCCATCTTCATCATCGGCCACATCACCAAGGAGGGCTCCATCGCCGGACCGCGGGTGCTCGAACACATGGTCGACACGGTGCTTTACTTCGAGGGTGATTCGAGCAAAGAGATCCGGATGCTCCGTGCCTTCAAAAACCGTTTCGGAAGCACCAGTGAAGTAGGCATTTTTGAAATGACCCAGGAGGGGCTGGTGAGCGCCAAAAACATCGCCAGCAAATTTTTCAGCCGCGGCAAACCGCAGGCCGGAAGCGCCGTCACCGTCATTATGGAGGGCACCAGACCGCTCGTGATCGAAGTACAGGCGCTCGTGGCAGACAGCGGTTACGGCAACCCCAAGCGCTCCACCACGGGCTACGACGCCAGTCGCCTGACGATGCTTCTGGCCCTGCTGGAAAAGAAGCTCGAACTTCCTTTCGGTCAGTATGACGTCTTCGTCAATATCGCCGGCGGCATCAAGATCAACGAACCTGCCGCCGATCTGGCCATCATCGCCGCCATCATCAGCAGTTTCAGGAACCGCCCGCTCAGTGACGAGAGTGTCTTCATTGGGGAGGTGAGCCTCATTGGGGATATCCGTGAAGTCTTCCATCTCGAACAGCGCCTCAGGGAGGCCCATACACTGGGTTTCACCAAAGCGATCGTCCCCAACAAACCAGGCTTTGAGACACCGATGAAATGCTTCGTCGCCGAAGAGGTGGCAAAAGTCGTCGAATGGATGTGAAAGGATCCACATGCAAAAAAGAGTATTGATCGTCACGGCCGACGGATTCGAAGATTCCGAACTTCAAATCCCATATGAACGGATCTCCAAAGCGGGAATCGAGGTCGATATCGCTTCGTTTCACAAAGGGGAGATCACCGGCAAACACGGACTCAGGATCTTTGCAGACAAAAGTTTCGACGATATAGATCCTAATCGCTACGATGCACTGATTCTTCCCGGAGGGAAAGCGCCTGAAAAGATCCGTAAGAATGAAAGGGCTCTCTCCATCGTCCGTCATTTCGTCGACAGCGGCAAACCGGTCGCGGCGATCTGCCACGGGCCACAGATATTGATTTCGGCTGGACGCGTCAAAGATAAACAGATGACCGGCTACTATAAAATCGCCAAAGAGCTTCAGGAAGCCGGCGCCATCTACATAGACGACAAGGTAGTCGTCGACGGCAATCTGATCACCTCCAGAACCCCCACCGATCTCGACGTCTTCGTCTCTGAGATACTCAAACGGCTTACAGCAAAGAATGAGTCGGGGGTATCCGGGCGTTGAACTGGCTGGCCCATATCGTCATCTCGAAAAACGCCATCGGCCACCAACTGGGCAATCTCCTGGCCGATCCCATGAAAGGCCGATGCTGGATCTGGGCCGATGGCGAGGTACGGGCAGGTTTTGCCGCACATCTTAAAATCGACACTTTCACCGACCGAAACGACCACGTCAAGAGAAGCAAGGAAAGGGTGAGCAAACATGGCCACCTCAGAGGTATCGTAATCGATATGGCTTATGACCACCTTCTTGCGAAAAACTGGGACATCTACGTCGATGAAGATCTCGGTACCTTTCTGCGAAGGTTCCACGATCGGGCACTCACGGAAATCGAACATTATCCGACGGCCGCCAGGAGTTTCGTCGAACGGGTGGTCCACTCCCAAATTCTTGCGAGTTACGACTCTTTCGATGGACTCGAAGCTGCGCTTCGGCGCATAGACAAAAGATTGTCGAAACGGCTCCGCCGCAGAGAGTGTACAACCGATTACATCGCTTCTTTGGAAAAAAATCTCGATGCCATCGAAGAGGACTTCAATCGCTTTTTCCCTCAGCTATTGGCCCACCTCTCCCCCGTCATCGAGGCGCAAAGCGATGGGCATTGGCTCAAAACAGAGGCCACTCGAAGCAATATTTTATTTAATACATCATAGAATACCGTTCACGACAATAATTCAAATCAAGGAAATTGTATGAAAAACGGATGGATCAAACTTGCAATCGCAACCGGACTTCTCACCTCCCTTGGGGCGCCTCTGTTCGCCGGGCAGCTCATCACTGCGGAAGACCCCGATGCCATTTTGAATATGGCCAAAGGGTATGGTAGCGCCATTTTGAAAAAGGACAGTACAGGAGATCCGTTCATCGTAGGTCGCATCGACGGGACCCGCTACTCCATATCCTTCTATGGCTGCAAAAACCACAAAAGCTGCAAGGATATCCAGTTCACCGCCATCTGGAGCGGCGCTGATACCAATTTGAAAAAAATCAACCAATGGAACAGCACCAAGCGTTTCGGTAAAGCCTACATCGACAAAGACGGCGATGTGCAGCTCAATATGCCGGTCAACCTGCGCTATGGCGTCACTGTCGACAATCTCGACGATACCTTCGACTGGTGGGCGCGCATCATGAAATCTTTCCCCAAAGAGATCTAACCACTGCCACATCCGTACCCTACGGATGTGGCACTTTCACCTTCGAATTCAACAGCCACCCGATCACGGACATCAAAATGACGACACCCGCCCCCGGGATCACGCCGTACACATATCCCAGATAGACAAGCCAGAGCAGTATCGCCCCCAACGGTGTGGGGACACCGACAAAATATCGGCCCACTTCACCCGCCTCCGCATTGATGTTGAACTGAATGAGCCGGCGTAGCCCGCTGATGACATAGTAGATACTTGCGATAACAGAAAGGTCGAACCACACCCCGTCCAAATGGGTATAGACGGCCTGGAATATCAGAAAAACAGGTACCAGGACAAACGAAAGAAAGTCGGCAAAAGAATCGAGCTGAATGCCAAATTCATTAGAAAGCCCATACTTTCTGGCAATCTTTCCGTCGAAAATATCGAAAGCGCCGCCGATCCACGCAAAGATAATGGCATAGAAAAAGTTATTCTGAGTGATCAGATAGGTCGCGACAAGACCGCACGTGATGTTGACCATCGTAAAGAGATTGGCGAGATTGAAGTGTGAAGAGGGATTGAATAGTGGATTCATTGATGACCTTTGTGTATAATTGCGCTATATTTTACAAAAAAGAAGCTTCAAATGTCCGACATACTCAATACGATGACCGCCATCCACTCACATGAAGAGCGCTATGAAAAGCTCGAACTTCTCTATAGAAACGAAAAGGAGAAAAAGAAGATCCTCGATGCCATCAACACCCTCCACTATCGAGATGAATGCCACGTGGAGATCGCCACCGTCGACGAAGGAGAGGGGCATGGTTTCGTCAGTATAGAATTTCACGACGATTACGACAAAGAGGCCGGCCCCTTTTTCGACGCGCTGATAAAGAAACTGGGTATCGACCACTGCGAATAAACAGTTTTACCAGTCGAGGAAGAGAAACAGAGATGATAGAAAATAGTTGGCCGCGAAAATCGTGACAGCGGAATAGACGACAGCCGATGTGGTCGCCAGCCCCACTCCTCGCGCACCTCCACGAGCGATATACCCAAGATAACTGCCGATGGAGCTGACCAGAAACCCAAATACGAACGCTTTGATGATACCCGTTCCAATATCGGAAAACTCCAGGTACTGTTCGATCGTATTCTGGTAGGCGACCGGATTGACCCCAAGTGCCTGTGTAGAGATGAGATAGGCACTGATGTTTCCGACGAAATCGAAAGTGATCACCAGCAGCGGCAGAGAAATCGTCGTCGCGAGAATGCGCGGAATGATCAGATATTTTTTGGAATCGACCGCCAAGGTCTCTATGGCGTCGATCTGCTCGGTGACACGCATCGTACCCAATTCCGCGGCCATGGCACTGATCGCTCGCGAGATCAGCATGAGGGCCGCGAAGACCGGACCGAGCTCTCGGGATATGGAGACGAATATCGTATATCCCATGAAATTTTCGGCACTGAAGCGGTGAAACCCGTGATAGAGCTGGATCGCCTCGACCATGCCCGTAAAAAGTGCCGTCAAAAGGACGACGCCCAGCGTCCCGACACCGATGCCGTCCATCTGCTGAAAGAATTCACGTATCCGGTAGGGAGGCTTGAAATAGAGCGGCATGAGCCCTACCTGAAACTCTATGAACTTTCCGAAATCGGCAAGGCGGCGATAGAGATGGACAAACGGCAATCCAAGTGCGGCAAAAAAGGTTTCGATCCAGGTTCCAGTCATGGGCGTATCTCTTTTTTCGTCTATTTTATCCAAAACGGCGAAAATCGGTGCTGAATCGGCGTAAATCATAACCGATTGACCTAACATTACAAGAAAAATAGACGATACTATAAACAGTGATTTCACAACTAATCGTATTCTGCATCACATCAGTTGAAAAGGAGAGAAGGCATGGCCGAAGAAGAGAAAGAGGAATCCCAGGAGAACGAAAGCGGCGGAGGCAAAGAGAAAGGCGGAAGCAATGTCGTCTTGATTTTGATCGTCGTTTTGCTGGTGTTGGTACTGGCAATAGGCGGTGTGGTCGCCTACCTGATGCTTTCAGGAGATGACACGGCCGAGGACGGAACGACGGTCAAGCAGGAGAAAGTCGAGAAAAAACGCCATAAAAACAGTAACGATCTCACTGTCGGTCCGATGTACCCGCTCGACAAATTCACCGTCAACCTGATGAGCGAAAATGGCCGTCGCTTTCTGGTCGTGAAGATGAACCTCGAAGAGGATGGCGAAGAGTTGACACCCGAACTCGACAAGAAGACACCGATGATCCGTGACGTCATCATTTCGATCCTCTCATCAAAAACGGTCGAAGAGATCACGACCCCCAAAGGCAAGGAGAAATTGAAAGAGGAGATCGTCAGTGAGATCAACAAACGACTCGAGGATGGCGAAATCCGCCATGTCTATTTTACGGAGTTTGTCATCCAATGATCGGTGTCGATATCGTGGTGATCGCGCGTATCGAAGCGTCGTTGGAGAAACACGGCGAGAAGTTTCTTGCACGCTACCTGCGTCCCGAAGAGATTACCATAGTCAAAAGAGGTGAAACCGCCGCCGGTTTCTGGGCCGCCAAAGAGGCGGTCGCCAAAGCGCTCGGTACCGGTATCGGAGAGGATTTGGCGTTTCACGATATATCGATCAGCAAAGATAAAAAAGGTGCACCCTCCTTTACATTGCCCGATGACCTTATGAAGAGGCATCGCATCGTGTCGACATCGCTCTCCATCGCGCACGACGGCGGTTTCGCCATCGCGGTGGCCGCGATCGAGCAATCACCCTCCACCGACGAAATGTAGCAGCTCGATCCTGTCGCCCTCTTTGGGGACAAAACTCTCCCACTGCTCTTTCTTCACCACCTCCATATTGACAGCCGCCGCCATCACCTTGTCGGCGATGCCCAGGGCTTCGATGATCTGTTGAAGTGTCGAATTTTCCGGAAACTCCCTGGTTTCTCCATTGACAATCACCTTCATTGTCCCCCCTCTTTCGTGTTGTTGATATCGTTGAGATAGAGGCCGCATACCCCCTTGGTGTAACTCTTGAGGTGTTCGGCCATCGCGAAATTGCCTTTGACATAGGCCAGTTCGCAGGCGTTGACACCGTTGTTATTGAGTAATTCAGGATCGGCGCCGTGATCGATCAGAAAATCGACGATGGCAAAATCGTTGCTGTAAGCTGCCTGCTGAAGCGGGGTGATGCCCGCGTTGTTGGCCTCGTTCACATCGGCATCATGCAGGATAAGGTATTTCACGATTTCAAAACGGCGTTGCGAAATGGCATACAGAAGTGGCGAATAGCCGTTGTTGTCCTGAATATCGATATCGGCGCCATGATCGACCAGAAGCTTCACCATCGGGAGATTGCGCGTCTTGATAGCGATATGAAGGGGCGTAATACCTGCTTTCGATTGACAGTCAATATCGCATTTTCCGCTCCCAAGCAACGTTTCGGTCCGATTCAGATCGTTGGCGAAGACCGAGTTATGCAGCGCTTGCCAACCGTTGACATCATCGGAAAAGAGAATAGACGATAAAAGTAGTGTGGCGATAATTATTTTCTTCATAGGGCCATTCTACCCGATATCTTTATGGAATTCAACCATTTTGAAACGTTCACCCATCATCGTAGGATCGATTAAGGTTTTGACCTTGTTGATTTCACGCAGATAGAGCGTGTGGTTGCCAAGTTTCGCCAACGCTTCCAGAAGGTCGGGAAGGCCGAACTCCGTCAACGCCCGAAGCTGTGTCTTGTAGGCGTGTGCTTGAAAGCCCGCCTCCTCGAAGGCGTCGATGACGTGCGAGAAGTTGACGTCGTAGGTGATGTCGCTCTTTCCAAAGAGGCTGCCCAGGTCGAGTCCCTCCTCAAAGAGGGGAAAAACTTCATGGCCCTTGTAGATGCGTATCGAAAAGTCGTTGCGCACCTCCTTCTCGCCGTAATCGAACGACACGAACACAGACTTTTTCGCCCCTTCAAAGAGCGATTCGGCGAAGCTTTCATACCCTCTCGCGACTTCCCCTTTGATCTGCCCGTATCGATCGGCAATGGCCAGTGCCTGCTCGTCATGGCCTTCAAAAAGGATATGGTGTTCATCATCCACCACTGCCGTCTTGTCGCGATAGACCAGATCGCAGGGGAATGCGTCGAAAATTTCGTTGGCGACGAAAAAAGCCTCTTCGCTACGCACGAGTTTCGCATCGGCGTAGTGTGTGATCGACACAGCATCGCCAAAACGGCCACGAAAGTACTCTTTCTGAATCTTTTGCAGCATCGGAAACCGTTCGACGATACCAAAGCGTATCGTTTCGAGCAGTTCGGGCGCTTCCTGGGCGATCCATTCGATCATGTCACCCAGTAGATAGCCCTGATGCGCACCGATTTCGATCAGGTGGAGCCTCGGCGAGAGCTTTTCACGCTTGATCAGCGATATCATGTAATGGGCAATCGTCGCACCAAAGAAACGGCTGGTGCTGACGGCGGTATAGAAATCCCCCTCTTTGCCGATCGCCTTGAAGCGGGCGTAGTATCCTTCAGGCCCATAGAGCCATTCGTTCATATATTCACTGAATGGCTTCATAACTCTTCTCATAAAGATCGAGCAGTACCAGTTGCCGCTCGAGATCGTAGATCTTCTGATCAAGTTGTCGGATCGTGCGCGAATTTTCCATCGTCTTCAGATCGTAGGGGGTCATCTCACCAGCCTCCACCTTTTCCGATGTGCTTTGCACCAAAGAGTCGTAGAGCTTCTCGTCCTCTTTCGCCAGTTCGATCTTCCTGTCGATGATCACCACTCGTTGGCGCACATTCTCGTAACTGTTGGCCGCCTCTCTCTTCCTGTCCGCCAGATCGACTTTGGCCCGCAGATAATCGACCCTCGACGATTCAATCGTATGGTAGGAGGTGACATCGATCGGCATCGAGATCGAAAATCCGTAGTTGGTGTAGGCATCGAGTGCATGGGGAAGCGATCCGCCGAAGACCGAACTGTTTTCATAGGGCTTGACGTAGCTTCCCTGAAGCGACAATGTCAGCAGGTAGCGTGCCCACGTCATCGTATTGAAATAATCTTTCTGCAAAATCTGCGCGCGGGCCTGCGCCAAATCGACATTGTCCGCCATGAAACGCTGTTGCGTCATCAGCGAAAAACGGGGCAGTTGAGCCTTTTCGGGATCCAGATCGCTGAGATTTGAAAACTGCATATAGAGCGACGACGACGCATCCTCCAGCGCATAGAGGGCAAGCGTATCCTGATTCTTTTTCAAGATCGCCTGGTCGAGAAATCCGCTATCGAGATCGCCGCTCAAAAACTGCTCTTTTTTTCTCAACACATCGATCCTGTCGTTTTCTATCAGGAGCTTCTGTTTTTTGATCTGATAGCCGTTTTTTCGAATATTTATGAGTGCTGCCACCGCCTGCTTGATCAGTGCACGCCGCTGGGCCTCGACACCAAGATTCCCGACACGGCGGGACGCCTTGGCGTATTTGACAGCATACCAGATGCCGCCGCTTTTGAAGATGGGCTGATCGACGCTGACGGAAAAGGCACGGTTTTTCTGCGTTCTGTCAAACTGTGTGGAGCGGCTGTCGCTGTATCGAAGGTTGATCGGATTGATCCAGCTGTATTCGAGCTGCCCGCTGTCGGCACTGTTTTTTTGCCGTCCCAGCTCCAGCTGTTTTCGCTTGAGCGTGGAGAGGAGTTCGTCTGCATCCGCCGCCGCGAGTGCCTGGCCGGCCAACAGCAGAGCAAGAAGGCTGCCAAAAAGACTAATTGGTAGGCTACAGCGAAGCCAACGCCGTTTCGAAACGTTCGAAACCAAGGTCCATCTCCTCTTTGGTGATCGTCAGTACCGGCAGGAAGCGCACAGTGTTTTTGCCGGCTTTCAGCACGACGACACGCTCTTTGAATGCCGCGTTGATGATTTCGGAAGCGTCGCGCCCCTCTTTCACACGAAGCCCACGCATGAAGCCCACGCCCACCTCTTTTTCGAAAAGTTCGGGATGCGCCGCCGCGATCGATTTGAGCCGCTCTTCGAAAAGAAGCATCATATGATCAAGCTCGCCGCTCTCCTTGTGCCCTTCGAGAATGTCGAGCACTTCAAGCGCCGCACGGGTCGAGAGGAAATTTCCGCCGAACGTGCTCCCGTGATCACCCGCCTTGAGTATTCCCTTGTGCGTCGTCATGATCGCACCGATCGGCACGCCGCCGCCGAGGCCTTTGGCGAGTGTGACGATATCGGGTGTGATTTCGTAGAGATTGGAGGCGAGCACTTCACCGGTACGGTAGATGCCCGTCTGCACTTCGTCGACAATGAGCAGGATATCTTGTTTTTTGAGCGCTTCGGAGAGTCGTCGCACCGCCTCTTTCTCCATCGGCTGCACGCCCCCTTCGCCCTGAACCAGTTCGATCATCACCGCGACCGTATGGTCGTCGATCAGATCGTAGACATGGTCGATATCCCTGGCATAGACGAATCCGTCGGGGAAGGGACCGAAATAGGTGTGCATCGCCTCCTGTCCCGTGGCTTTGAGCGCGGTGATGGTCCGGCCGTGGAAAGAGTGTTCGAGCGTGATGATCTTGTAGCGCTTCACCTCCCCTTCCACTTCGCCGTAACGGCGTGCGATCTTGATGGCGCCCTCGTTCGCTTCGGCGCCGCTGTTGGCGAAAAAGGTCTGTACATCGTAGCCGCTGAGCTCGGCCAGTCGCTTGGCCAGTCGCGCCTGCGGCTCGATCAGGTAGAGGTTGGATGTATGGATAAGCTTTTTGGCCTGATCGCAGATGGCATCGGCCAGTCTCGGGTTGCCGTGCCCCACACTGCAGACGGCGATACCGCTTCCGAAATCGACGTAATCGTTACCGTCGGCGTCGTAGAGCATCGAATTTTCTCCACGCACGAAATGCACATAGTTGCGGGCATAGGTGGGCAGGACGTAGGTTTGATCCATCTCTTTGAGTGTCATGATATTTTCTCCAGTTGAACTTTGACTTCCTGATAGCAGGCATTTTTTCCCTGCAGACTCATGATCGGCGGTGTCAGACGGTTGACACCCGGCGTACCGGCGTAGATCAGCACCGAATCACGGCGTATATCCTCACTCAACCGCACAGGCAGAGTCACATCCCCAAATTCGGAGACGACGCATACCATCTCTTCCTCCTCATAGCCATGCGAGGGGTGCAACCAGAGATGGGTTTCGCGTCTAAACTGGCTGTTGAGCGAATGGGGGCTTTTGGGTGTAAGCAGCCACAGTCCTTCGGCTTCGTCGTCGAAATCGTCTTCGAACTCTTCGAGGAATTCGAAATTTCCACTGTCGGTTTCGAAGTCCTGCTCGTAAGGGTGGCGTGTATAGGCGGGCGACCTGAGCAGGCCGTCGGGCTCTTCGATGCACTGGGAGACCATTGCGTCGATGTAACTTTGGGTACGCTGCAAACCCTCTTTTCCGAGGGCCCGAAGGAGGTGGTCGGTCAGCTCATATTCGCTGATTCCATATGGTGCCTCCTTGATTTTGGGCATCGGCTGCAGATAGGGGTGGGCGTAACTCAGACGCAGATCCTCTTTTTCGAGAAAATCCTTCGCCGGCAGGACGATACGCGCCATCTCGCTCGTCTCGTTTTCGTAAAGACCAAAGTAGATCAGGTTCTGAACCTTTGAGAGCTCCTCTTCGACCCTTTTTTGGGCCGGCATCTGCGCGGCGGGATTGGCGCCTTGCACCAGCACCGTCTTGAAACGGCCGAAAGGGGCCAGAGGTTTGGCCACCTTTTTGGCCGATTTTTGAATCGGCGTATTAAATCCGGCCATCGAATCGCTCAAAAAGCTCACGCCGCACCCGGGCTTTCCGAAAAAACCGAGCACCGCGGCCAGACCGTCGATGGCGTGGAGCACCTGATCGCCGATCGAATATTTCTGCACGCCCGTGCCCACGAGGAAAACGCACTTCTTGTTCTGCATCTGATACAACAGGTCGCCCAGGTCATCGAGCGCGATATCGCATTTCTCCAGCGAGATACGGATGCGAAATGTTCGCAGAAAGTCGTAGTACCAGTCGGCATCCTCGCAGCGCTCCTGAAGGAAAACCTTGTCCTCCATATCTTCCATATACATGAAACGTGCCAGGAGCATCGCCAGGTAGAAGTCGCTTCTTGGGCGAATCTGCAGATAGAGATCGGCCATTTTGGCCACTTTCGTTTTCACCGGGTCGATGACGATCAGCGTTTTGTTCTTCAGCATCTCCATCATATGCGGATCGGTCACCGAAACGTTGCGTCCCCAGACGATGATCGCTTCGGCTTCGTCGATCGATTCGGGAGGGAGTGCAAGCGAAATGCCTCGCCCGGCTTCCACACCGGCCTGTCCCGCCCCGTCGCAAAGCGACCCTTCCGTCGTCCAGCCGCCAAGCCTTGCGGGCAGCAGTTCGGTGATGGATTGCATAAAACCGACATGACCGCTACCGCGGTAGAGAAGAAACTCTTCACCCGCCTCGCGTACTGCATCGGCAACGGCCTCGAGAGCCTCCTCCATCGTCACCTCTTTGCCGTCGATACGGGGTTTCGTGATACGTTCCGCCTCTTTGTAGTGGCGATTAAGGTGCGGGCAGAGCGTTCCGCGCGTTAATGGATGGTGGGGCAACCCCGTCATTTTCAGTGTTTCCGGATCGACCACAACAGCACAGGCATCGTAGCAATCGAGCGGGCAGGCGGTGATTTTCATTCGGCATCCTCCTTGACTTCGACTTTGAGCAGGCTGGAAAATCTGCGTTGGGGAGATGGGATGACGATTTCGGCACGATAGGCGGAGATATGGACTTCGTCGGCCACCTTGATCACTTTCGAAAATGTCAGTTTCGTGGGTTCGCCGTCGATATAGATCGTTTTTCTGTCCAGATTCTCCACCTCCTGCGCATCGAGGTAGACGACCAGGCGGCCTGCACTCAGATCCATCGCAGTCAGTAGAGGCGATCCCGGGTTGACGTAGTCGCCGCGTCTGACCGCCACTTTGTAAATATAGAGCCCGGGCACGCGAACCGATTTCTTTTCGATACGGTCTTCAAGCATCGTCACCTGATAGGTCGCATCCGCGATCTGTTTCGTCAATGTGGCGATCTTTTCATCGAGTGTCAACAGCTGATTTTTCGCCGCGATCATCGAGTTGAAAACACGGTCTTTTTCGGTTTTCGATTTGGTTTTGAGATTTTTGATGCGTTGGTAGTAGTCACTTTCACGCTGGTAGACACTCTCTTGGTTTTGACGCATTCGGCGAGTGAGATCGAGTGTCTGTTTATAGACTTTCAACGATGTTTCAAGCGCTCTCTTTTGGGCTCTGTCGACTCTGTCGTCGATCTGGACCACAACCCCGTTTCGAGCGGTTTTGCCTTCCATCTCATCATGCGCCTGCAGTACCTGACCGGCAGCGGCAGCCTTGATCTGGAAAGTTTCGACAGGTTCGAGCTTGGCGTAATGGACCTGCGCCATCAGCAATGCCGGAACGAAAAGAATAAACATGTATATGAAACGTTTCATCACACCTCTGTTTTTAACCCGATTTTACAACGAATCGCTTAAGAGCCGCCTTTATGTAAACACTACATGGTTTGCGCTATACTTTTTCAAAAAACAGGAGACTGCATGAAACGTTTCATGGCATTTTTGGCAATGGTCATTTTGATCATGGCACAGACAGCATGGGGTGCTTCCAAAGAGGTGCTCGACATCGAAATCAAAGAGACGATCAAAGCTTTCGACAAAGAGGTCAAGGGAGGCGCGGAGTTTCTTCGCAAATCGAAAGGTTATCTGGTCTTTCCCAATGTCTACAAAGCGGGTATCGGTATCGGAGGCGAATATGGTGAAGGCGGGCTTGTCATCAACGGGAAGATCGTCGGCTACTACAACACCGTCTCAGCGTCGTTCGGTTTTCAGCTCGGCGCACAGAAAAAGTCGATCATCATCGTCTTTTTGACCCAAAAAGCGCTGGAAAACTTCAGAAAAAGTGATGGATGGAAGATCGGAGCCGATGCCTCCGTGGCGATCGCGAAATGGGGTGTCGGCGAGGATATCAACACCATCGATTTCAAAGAACCGGTGGTCGGCTTCGTTTTCGGGAACAAGGGTTTGATGTACAACCTGACACTCGAAGGCTCCAAAATCTCAAAAATCAAAAAATAACTTTTCTTTCGATAAGCATTCTGTCAGCGCTGAAACCGGTTTTCACATTTCGTGCAAAACCAGTTCGGCGCGTCGATACTTCGGCTGTTCCCACCTACCTTCAACTCACCGCTTTTCTCTTTTTCGAGCAGTGATTCATTGATTTCAATGCTATAAACGATCGGAATGATATGTTTGTTGGTTCGGCAGTTTTTGCAACGCGGCCGGAACGTTTTCCGGCGCGTCGATTTGAGTGAAGGGATATCGAAAGGATCTCTCATCGATCACTTGACGATGATGCGGGCGTTGATCGGCTGGACAGGTCTGTTGTTGGCATGGTGCATGATATGGGCGAATTTCTGTACCTGCTCTTTGGATACGGCCACAGGTTTTTTCATCACGAACCAACGTACGCCTTCCGAGCATGGCGGAGTGGTCAAAGAGCCGTTGAAACGGTAGTAGTCACGATCTTTTGGCAGCAGATTCATTATGTCGTCGGCAGTCATTGTGAATTTCACCTTTGTCACCGCTTTATCAGGCATTCTGTCCCAGATTTTCTTCAAAACCTTGTTCTCTTTACCATATTCGAACATCAATGCGATGACCGCAAGATTGCCATGCTCGTCCGCATGCACGAAATGGGCTTCGAGCGGAAAAGATTTTCCGTCGATACGGTTTTCACTCGGAGTATGGAAATGAAACTGTTTGAGTTCGAATTTGATACCGTCGATGACAATATGACTGCCGGGTTTAACGTCGACCTGCTCTGTATGACCATTGTCGACTACATCCACAGCCGGCGTATGGTAATTGAACGCAATGGAAGGAAGATCGGTTTCGAAAGCACTCGCCACTTCGATGTTGATAGGGCTCTGGTTTTTCCCTATCATACACATTCTGTAGTCTTCCGAGAGTTTTCCCCACTCTTCCGGACCTCCGTGACCACTGTATCCCCAGTGTATATGGTGTTCGCCCGCGAGGGCACAAATTGCCGCCAATGATCCGGCCATCATGAGTTTGAGCATTCTGTTCATGTCAATCCTTTGAATTGGTATTGAACGATTATAGATCAGCTCAAATTAATGGAATATTATATGTTAATGATTATTGATGATCTGTTTCATTTTATTTGAAGATTATCGAGTAGAGTTTATTTTTGAGGCACGGCGTAAGCCGGGTTATGTCGTGGATACTTATTTATCTAATCCCCATCTTGCGATGGAGCTTGAGCGAAGCGCATAAACTGTGAAGCTCATACCATACGCTTCTTGCTGCGGGTTGGGTTTACAAAGCCGCCAGGATTACTCGAGGCGCTGGTGGGCTCTTACCCCACCGTTTCACCCTTGCCATTCGAACAATACGCGATAGGGACAAAGCCCCTATTCGCTACGTTGACACTGGGTCCGCTTCGGCAGCGGGCCCGCGGCGCTGGCGCCGCTTCGTTGTCCATTGGACAACGGAATGTTGCCAAACGTAAAAGTGGTGTTCAAATGGCGGTCTGCTTTCTGTTGCACTTTCCCTCACCTTGCGGTGGCCGTCCGTTAGACGGAACCCTGCTTCACTGCAGCCCGGACTTTCCTCTTGGTATAGACCAAGCAAGTATCAGCCGTACCTCGCAGGTATTATAGCATAATTATTAAATTTTTCTTAGGTTTTTAGAATGAGGGATAGAAGCGTACAAAAGAGCACCCTTCTCAAAAGGGTGCTGTGAGTCTATTTTTTATGGTTTGCGATCGCTTCGAGTGCGTATTTTTCACCCAGCTCGAACGCTTTTCTGTTGAGTTCGACAAATCGCGGCGGTACTTTGCTGATCATCGTTTCATAGACAAGGTCTCTGTCGACACACTTGGTAATCGTCACAGTGATCGCGAGTGCAACGACTGACTGTGTGACGACGTTTCCGACCTCTTCTTTGGCGATGGTAATCAGTGGAATCTCATAGATGTCCCAGCGTTTTCGATCCTCTTCGTTCGGCGTCACGAGGTTTGGCTCGATCACGACCGGTGCACCGTCACGGACACCATCCTTGAACTGATCGTAACTGACTTGTGCCGTCGAGAGCATATAGTCGATTTCGCCTTCGATCGCATACGGATAGAGGATCGGCTCGTCGGAAAGCAAAATGTCGACTTTCGTCGGGCCGCCGCGAACCTGTGAAGTATAGGTCGCGGCTTTGACACCGTAACCGCCCGCTTTGATTTTGGCCGCGGCCAGAATTTCTCCGGCGAGCAGAACACCCTGCCCACCGACACCTGTAAAACGCAATTGAGTCATTGACATAGTTTAGTCCTTTGCCTAATTGAATGCCGGCTCTTTGTCCGGCCACTATGTTGGGTTGGCCCGTGAAGGCGAGAGCTTTAAACTTTTTTCGCTGTTTCGTCGACGATTTCCGGATGGAGTTTGCTGACACTCGTTTTGTTCTGAGCCGCTTCGATGACCATATCGTAGGCATCGCAGTATTCGATCTGGCTGTCGTCGTGATGTAGAATGCCTGTCGGATAGAGACCTTTTCTCTCCTCTTCGGGCAGTGCATCATATTTGCGTTTACTGACCGTAATGTTATCCATCCAGTCGAGGTTCGCCAGTGCCGATTGCATCTTGTTCTTTCGTCCAAGGTTGATATGGCAGTTACTGAAGACGTCGAAGAAACTGAAGCCTCTGTGCTGGAATCCCTTGACAAAGACTTTTTCGAGTTTTTTCGGATCGTTCACCAGTTCGCGGGCGATGAATGTGGCACCAGACCCTTTCGCCAGTTCACACGCATCGAACGTCGGATCGATGTTGTCGTACTGAGTCGTCACCGCCCACATACCGCGAGGCGTAGTCGGAGAGACCTGTGAGTTGGTCAGACCGTAGATGAAGTTGTTGATGAGAATGAAATTCAGATCGATATTCCTTCGGCATCCGTGAATCGTATGGTTACCGCCAATAGCGAGGCCGTCACCGTCGCCTGCGACGACGATGACATGTTTGTCCGGATTGGCCAGTTTGATACCGGTCGCATAGGCGACGGTACGTCCGTGTGTAGTGTGGACCGTGTTGCAGTCGATGTAGGAGCTGAATCGCCCGGAGCATCCGATACCCGAAACGACGCAGACATCGTCCATATCCCAGCCGCACTTTTCGATGGCACGGATCACCGCTTTCAGAATGACACCGTCACCACATCCCCAACACCAGAGTGTCGGCATTTTGTCTGTACGCAGATACTGATCGTAATTAAACGCCATATTTTCCCCCTATTAGAAACTTTCTTTGATTTTTTCGATGATTTCAGACGGTGAAATCGGTCGACCGTTGGCTTTATTGAGCTTGACGAACGGCTTTTTCATGACACGCTCGACCTCTGTGGCATACTGACCCATGTTGAGTTCCGGTACGAAAATCTTGTCAAATCTTTCAGCCAGTTCCGCCATTCTCTTCTCAGGACTCGGCCAGATGGTGATCGGACGGAACATACCGACTTTGATACCTTCGTCACGCAGACGCTTGATCGCCTCTTCCGCCGCCAGGGCCACTGAACCGTAGCAGAGAATCATGATATCGGCATCGTCGAGCATATACTCTTCGTAGCTTTCGATCTCGTCTTCGTGCGCTTCGATCTTGCGGAAAAGTCTTTCGATAAGATCCTGGCACATCTTCGCGTCTTCGGTCGGGAAACCGGTCGGTCCGTGATGAAGACCCGTGATATGGTAGTGGTACCCTTTGAAGAACGGATTGAGGACCGCTGGTTCGTCGGGACCGACACCGTAAGGTTTGTAGTCTTTCGGATCGCCAGTAAACTCTTTGCGGTTGACGATGCTTGCCTGTACCTCTTCGAGATCCGGGAGCACCGCTTTTCCGTGCATATGACCGATCGTTTCGTCTAGAAGAACGAAGACCGTCGTCATGAAACGTTCTGCCGTGTTGAAGGCACGAACTGTCTCCGTATAGCACTCTTCGAGGTTTTTGGGTGCGAATGCGATCATTTTCACGTCACCGTGGGTTGGGTTTCGTGCCTGAAGAATGTCACCCTGCTGGACACGTGTAGGCAGACCCGTCGAAGGACCACCGCGCATGACGTTGGTAATGACCATCGGAACTTCAGTGATGAATCCCAGACCAATCTGCTCGGCCTTGAGGCTGATTCCCGGTCCGGATGTGTTGGTCATCGCTTTTTTTCCACTCATGGAAGCGCCGAGCGCGACGCAGATACCGGCGATTTCATCTTCCATCTGGATGAATTTTCCGCCTTTTTTCGGAAGCAGTACACTCATTTCGTGCGCGACTTCACTCGAAGGTGTAATCGGGTAACCGCCGAAAAATTCACATCCTGCGTCCACGGCAGCCATCGCCGCCAGCTGGTTTCCGCTTGAAATTACTTCTCTTGCCATTCTCTCTCCTTATGATGCGCTAAGCGTCATGTAGTTGTTTTTCTTGATCGCTTCGGCTCTCTTTTTCGCCGCATCCGTCAATTTGGCGAATTTGTATTCACTTCTGTCGGCGACGAAGATTGCAAAATCGGGGCAGTCGAGTTCACAGTCGTTACAACCGATGCACAGCTCCGGTGCCTCGACGCTGATCATCGCGCCAAGAATGGAGTGTGGATCGGGTTTCATCGCCAGAACGCCGGCAGGACAGCGTGCCACACATATATCGCAGGCTTTGCACATACTTTCATTAACCCAAACCGGAGTATTCTCCGGGGCTTTCATCAGACTCATTTATTCTCCTTCGTTGGATTGAATTTTCCTATTGCGCATGAAACGAAACTCTTTCCTTTCATGACAGCGCCTTCAATGCCCGATATGTCATCGTCATAGAGAGGATAACCCAGCTTCCTTAAGCACTCGATAAAAAGTGCTTCATGCTCGGCGTCCTCTATATCGACTGTTACCTTTCGTGGCATTGTTGTCAAATCGATTTCGACATTGTCACCAAAGTGACGTGAGAGTGCGCTTCGAATTGTAGCAGCACACCCTTCACATCGTAGGTTGGCGACCTCGAAACTCTTCCGCATGAATTACTTACCCATCACCTCTTTGACCGCCTTGCCGATATCAGCAGGAGAGACTACCACTTTGACGCCGGCTTCTTCGAGCGCTGCCATCTTCTCGGCTGCCGTACCGCTGCCGCCAGAGATGATCGCACCTGCATGGCCCATACGTTTACCCTTGGGGGCCGTCTGACCTGCAATGAAGGCGACGACAGGTTTACTGATATGCTCTTTGATGTATTTGGCCGCCTGGATTTCAAGGTCTCCACCGATCTCTCCGATCATCACGATCGCTTCGGTTTCGGGATCGGCTTCAAACATCGGTAGCAGCTGTTTATAGCTCAAACCGATGATCGGGTCACCGCCGATACCGACCGCCGTCGTGATACCAAGACCCTCTTTGACGACCTGGTTGGAAGCTTCATAGGTCAACGTTCCCGATTTGGAGATAAGTCCGACAGGGCCCTTTTTGAAAATGAAACCGGGCATGATGCCGATCTTGCACTCTTCTGCCGTAATGATTCCCGGACAGTTTGGTCCGATCGTATTCATCCCTTTTTTGGTGGCATAGGCTTTGGCGAACATCATATCTTTGACAGGCGCCCCTTCGGTAATGATGACAGCCAGTTCAATGCCCGCATCGGCTGCTTCCATCACAGCATCTGCAACGAAGGCCGGCGGAACGAAGATCATGGAGACGGTAGCACCGGTAGTGCTCACGGCTTCATCGACTGTGTTGAATACAGGACGTCCAAGATGCTCCTGCCCGCCTTTGCCGGGTGTCACGCCGCCGACGATCTGTGTACCGTACTCGATACATTGCGATGCGTGGAAGGTTCCCTCTTTGCCGGTAAATCCCTGAACGATGACTTTCGTATCTTTGTTAACCAGAATACTCATTGATGATCTCCTTTACTTCGCTGCTTCGACGGCTTTTTTCGCGCCATCGGCAAGATCTTCGGCAGGAATGATGTTTTTGATGCCGGAGTTTTTCAAAATTTCAGCCGCTTCCTCGGCATTCGTACCATCGAGTCGAACGACGACAGGCACGTTGACATCGGTAATCTTCGTTGCCTCCAAAATACCGTTGGCGACACGGTCACACCGTACGATACCGCCGAAGATGTTGACGAAAATCGCTTTGACGTTGGGGTCTTTGAGAATGATCTCGAAACCTTTTGCGACCGTCTCCGGATTGGCCCCGCCACCCACGTCGAGGAAGTTGGCCGGTTCGCCGCCTTCGTGTTTGATGATATCCATCGTCGCCATCGCGAGACCCGCTCCGTTGACCATACAACCGACGTTGCCGTCGAGTTTGATGTAGCTGAGCCCATGTTGTTTCGCTTCGACTTCGGTCGGCTCCTCTTCGCTCAGGTCGCGCATTTCGAGAATGTCAGGGTGGCGTCCGAGGGCGTTGTCATCAAAGCCCATCTTCGCATCGAGTGCGAGGAATTTGCCGTCGCCTGTCTTGATCAGTGGGTTGATTTCGATCATTTCCGCATCTTTGTCCATGTAGACTTTGTAAAGAGCCTGGGCAAATTTGATGAACGGTCCGATCTCCTCTTTGGCCAGCCCCAGACCGAATGCCAGTTTGCGTCCGTGGAAACCCTGGAATCCGACAGCAGGGTCGATATTGACTTTGACAATCTTTTCTGGAGTCTCGGCAGCGACCTTTTCGATCTCCATACCGCCTTCGGTCGATGCCATCATGACAGGCATTTCCGCGGCACGATCGAGCAACATTCCGAGATAAAACTCTTTTTGAATGTCTGCGCCCTCTTCGATATAGACCTTCTGAACCAGCTTGCCTTCCGGTCCTGTCTGATGCGTCACGAGTGTCATACCAAGAATCTGATCGGCCAATTCCCTCACTTCATCGATCGTTTTGGCCAGCTTGACGCCACCGCCCAAACCGCGACCGCCGGCATGGATCTGTGCCTTGACGACCCAGAGTTTTCCTCCGAGATTCTTGGCCGCTTCAACCGCTTCATCGACGGTGAAAGCTACTTGTCCCCGAGGTACGGGAACACCGTATGCACGAAATATCTCTTTCGCCTGATACTCATGAATGTTCATATTTCAACCCTTTCTATTAAGTTTAACGCCAAAACCGTACATGCCGCTTTTGACTGCGATAACTCTGTGCTCGCTTCGGCAGCGGGCCCACGCGCAGATGAACCGCGCTTTGAAGTTTAACGCCAAAACCGTAGATGCCGCTTTTGGCTGAGAAGTGTGACGATCGTATCGTCACTTTCCACCTCAGTCTTTGACCTCGTATTTGGCACGCCCCTCTTCGTAGAGGTCGTTGCCATAGGCGTCGTTGATGACCGTCACGGGAAAATTTTCCACACGGATCATGCGAATCGCTTCGGGCCCGAGCTCTTCGTAAGCGATCACTTCGGCCTCTTTGATCAGTTTTCCAAGAAGCGCACCTGCACCGCCGGTGGCGCCGAAATAGACCGCCTTGTACTTTTTGCACGCATCTTTGACGTCCTGGTTGCGCTTCCCTTTGCCGATCATCCCTTTCAAACCGTGTTTGATCAGAATCGGAGAGTAGCTATCCATACGATAGCTGGTCGTAGGGCCCGCACTTCCGATCGGCTCGCCCGGCTTGGGCGGTGTGGGGCCCACAAAATAGATCACCGCGCCGTCGAGCTGAAACGGCAGTTCCTCTTTGTTTTCGATCAGATCGACGAGCCGTTTGTGCGCGGCATCTCGAGCGGTGAACATGACACCGGAGAGGTAGACGATATCTCCGGCTTTGAGGTTCATCACATCTTCGTCGGTCAATGGCGTTTTGAGATAGTGTACCTGACTCATTGTGTTTCCTTACAGTGTGATGTGGTTGTGGCGGCTGCTGTGGCACTGCACATTGACGCTCACCGGCAAAGAGGCGATATGACACGGATGTTTCTCCACATGCACCGCCAAGACTGTTTCCGTACCACCCATACCCATGGCGCCGATTCCGAGTTTGTTCAGTTCATAGAGCAACTCTTTTTCGAACTCGGCCACGGCAGGATCGGGATGGGGCTCACCCGCTTCTCTGAAAAGGGCGTATTTACTTGAAATCGCCGCTTTTTCGAACGTACCGCCGATCCCGACGCCCACGATGATCGGAGGACATGGGTTGGGACCCGCTTCGGAAATGACACTCTTGACGAATTCAATGACGCCATCGCGCCCCTGGGCAGGTGCCAAAACACGGGCACGGCTGACGTTTTCGCTCCCGCCTCCCTTGGCCGCGTAGGCGATCTCGAGTTTGTCACCTTCGACCAGATCCAGATGGATGATGGCCGGAAGGTTGTACCCGATCACATCCTTGAGGTTTTCACGGGTGAAGCAGTCGCAGGTCGACGCGCGCAGGTAGCCTTCGATATATCCCTGCTCCGTTCCTTCGTTGATGGCATCCTTGAGCAGGCCGCCGGTAATCCTGACATCCTGCCCGAGTTTGACGAAATAGACGGCCAGCCCGGTATCCTGACAGAGTGGGCGCTTTTCGGTTCGGGCGATCTCCGCGTTTTCGAGCAGCTGTTCGAGCACCTTTTTGGCGACGGGGCTCTTCTCTTTCTCGTGCGCTTCCTTGAGCTTTTTGAGCGCATCTTCGGGAAGGTTCGTCGCCGTATGGAGCACCATATTTTTGACGGCCTTGACGATATCTTCGTAAGCGATCTCTCTCATTGTCAATCCTCGAAAAAGTTGTGGGCGTTGAGCGTGTCGATCAGTTTTTTAACCGATTCGACCGACTGTTTGAACATCTTGCGTTCACATGCATTGAGTGACACGTTGATGATGTCTTCCGCGCCGTTGGCACCGATACTCACCGGCACGCCGCTGACCACATCGCTGTAGCCGTACTCTCCGTCGAGATAGACGGCACACGGATGGATCTGCTTGGTATCTTTCAATATCGCCTCGACCATGATGGTCGTCGATTTGGCAGGCGCGTAATAGGCCGATCCCGTCTTGAGATAACTGACGATCTCCGCACCGCCGTGTTTGGTGCGTTCGACGATCTCGTCGATCTCTTCGTCGGTCAGAAGATCGTTGAGCGGCACACCCGCCACCGTCGAGTAGCGAGGAAGCGGCACCATGTCGTCACCATGCCCACCCATGACTGATGCACGAATCTGTCCGGCACCGTAGCCGAGTTTCTCCTGAATGAAATAGGCCATGCGCGAACTGTCGAGAATGCCGGCCATACCCAACACCCTGTTGCGCTCAAAACCGCTCTCTTTCAACGCGACATAGGTCATCGCGTCCAAAGGGTTGGAGACCATGATGATAATGGCGTTTGGCGAGTAGGTTTTGATGTCGCGCACGACCTCTTTGGTGATCTGTGCGTTCTTGAGCAGCAGATCGTCGCGGCTCATCCCCGGAAGCCTTGGGCTACCTGCCGTGACGACAACGACGTCGCAATCTTTGAGCTGTTCCGGTTTTTCGGCTACGGAAACGACCGTATGGCTGCGTTGTGCCGCCGCAGCCTGACTCATATCGAGCGCTTTGCCCTTCGCGATGTCGATTTTGTTGTCGCGAAGAATGATTTCATGACATGAACCATTCATTGCAAGAATGAATGCAGCCGTCGAGCCGACATTGCCGGCTCCGACGATACCGACGCGTTTTCCTTTTCCCATGGGCAATCCTTTTGTCTGCTTGTATTCTCGCTTGTCTCGAACGAGACGAGAGTAAGAGGTGTTATTAAGTATAAGATATTTTCGAAGATAAACGAATAAAACTTCATACAACGAAGTTTTACTCACCTATCTTGTGCAGATTTCCCACACCCGAAGGTGCGGGAAACGCTATTTATAGCGTCATTTAAGCGATCGAGTCGATGATTTTGTTGAATGTTTCACTCGGGCGCATCGCTTTTTCAGCTTTGACAGGATCGGGCTCGTAGTAGCCACCGATATCTGTCTCTTTGCCCTCGGCTTCGAGAAGTTCGGAGAGAATCTTCTCTTCGTTCTTGACCAGCGCTTCGGCGACCGGGGTGAAAGTTTCAGCGAGTTCAGGATCGGCTGTCTGAGTACTGAGTGCTTCCGCCCAGTAGCGTGCGAGCCAGTAGTGAGAAGCTTTGTTGTCGGGCTCGCAGCATTTGCGGCTCGGGGCTTTGTCGTTGTCGAGGTACCCTTCGTTGGCTTTGTCGAGTGCTTCGGTCATCGCGCCGATTCCGCTATCCTCGGTCTTCATGTATTCCATACGCAGAGATTCCGCGAGTGCGAGGAATTCACCGAGGCTGTCCCAGCGCAGATGGCCCTCTTTAAGGAACTGCTCCACATGTTTGGGTGCAGAACCGCCGGCACCCGTTTCAAAGAGACCGCCGCCTGCCAGAAGCGGAACGATCGAGAGCATCTTGGCAGATGTGCCGAGTTCGAGAATCGGATACATATCGGTCAGGTAGTCGCGCAGGACGTTACCGGTGACAGAGATCGTATCCAGGCCCGCGCGGACACGCTCGTTGGTGTAGTTGGTCGCAGCCGTCACATCCATGATCGGCAGTTCAAGTCCAGTCGTGTCGTGCTCTTTGAGATATTTTTGGACCAGTTTGATCATATTGGCGTCGTGGGCACGGTTTTCATCGAGCCAGAAGACGGCTGGAACACCTTCGATGCGTGCACGCTCGACGGCCAGACGGACCCAGTCGCGAATCGCCACATCTTTGGCTCGAACGAGTCGCCAGATGTCGCCTTTTTCGACATTGTGTTCCATCAGCACGACACCGTTTTCGTCGACAACCTGCATCACGCCATCTTCGGCCACTTCAAACGTTGTCGGATGTGAACCATACTCTTCGGCCTTCTTCGCCATCAGGCCGACGTTGGAGACGCGTCCCATCGTCGCGACATCGAATTGGCCGTTTTTCTTGCAGTCTTCCATCATCGCTTCGTAGAATCTTCCGTAGCTGCTGTCGGGAATGACGGCCAGCGTTTCGCGTGCATTGCCATCTTTGTCCCACTGCTTGCCGCCTTCGCGGATAACGACCGGCATCGAAGCGTCGATAATGACCAGGTTCGGCGCATCGAGGTTGGTGATCAGGTTGTCGCTGTCGCTCATCGCCAGGGCCGGATCGGCATTGACGATCGCATCTTTGATAGCCGCTTCGATCTCTTCACCCTTGTCGGAATTTTTCAATTTGTCGTAGAGGTCGCCGAGGCCGAGGTTGGGATTGACACCCAATCTTTTGAACTCGTCGCCATACTTTTCGAATACATCTTTGAAGAAAATTTCGACCGCGTGGCCGAACATGATCGGGTCGGAGATCTTCATCATCGTCGCTTTGAGGTGAAGCGACCAGATCAGCCCCTTCTCTTTGGCCTCTTCGATCGTTTTGAGGTAGAAATCACGAAGAGCTTTGACGGACATGAACGTCGCATCGAGCACTTCGTCGGTTTCCGCTTCGATCTCTTTAATCACATTGCCGTTGAGCTGAATCTTCACCGTCTGCGCTCTTGGAATGATGACGGACTGTTCGTTGGCATAGAAGTCGCCTTTACCGTTCATGTGTGCGACAGCAGCTTTGGAGTTTTCAGCGAAAGGCTTGAGTCTGTGGGGATGTTTTTGTGCATATTTTTTAACCGCGTGGGCTGACCTTCGGTCGGAATTTCCTTCACGAAGGACGGGGTTGACAGCCGATCCAAGACATACGGCATATTTCGCCGCGATCTGCTTCTCCTCTTCGGTCTGGGGATTTTCCGGATAGTCGGGAATGTCAAATCCCTTCTCCTGAAGCTCTGCGATACACTCCTTCAGCTGTGTGACAGATGCTGAAATGTTGGGGAGTTTGATGATATTCGCTTCGGGCTTGTGCACGAGTTCCCCCAGTTTCGCCAGTTCATCCTCGCGTTTTCCCATCGCGGCGAGAACCCTGCCGGCCAGCGAAATGTCGCTGAGTTTCACATCTACGCCAGCTTTTCCCACGAAATGTTTCACGATCGGGAACAATGAGTAGGTCGCCAGTGCGGGCGCCTCGTCGATTTTAGACCAGATAATGGTCGGATTGGATGCCATATCACTCTCCTTATTTGATTTATAGCTTCTATAGTAACAGCCTATTTTTTAGGATAGGATAAATGGCTTTCAATCAAATGGGTCAACATCTCGGGTGTTTCATTTGTTCACACTTTTATGATTGCCCCTGATATTTTTAAGATGGGTTTTGTAACGGTTCGAAAAAATATGTCTGCCATCTTTTCCTTTGACGAAATAGAGATAGGAGACATGGGCGGGATTGATGGACGCTTTGAGGGCTTCGAGCGAGACACTGCCGACGGGATAGGGAGGCAAACCTCTGTATTTATAGGTATTGAATGGGGTAGAATCTTCCAAAATGCGCCTTCTGGTCACCTTGACATGGGAATACTTGCCATAGTTGAGCGCACCATCCATCTGCAACGGCATATGTCGCTTCAGACGATTATAGATGACGGCGGCGATGATCGGCATCTCCTTCTCATCGGTCGCCTCTTTTTGGATGATCGATGCAATCGTTACATATCGAAACCACTTTTTTTGGTTGTAGAGGCCGAAGAATTTCTTCGCCAGCGCTTCATGACGAGCGAGCGATGTCGACACGAGGTATTGCACCAGGTGTATTTCGGTAATGCCGATGGGTATCGAGTAGGTATCGGGCCAGATTACCCCATCGGGATAGGGGGCGGTCTCTTTATAGGCTTCAAACAGGGCCGTTTTGTCAAGACCGAGCTTCTGTGCGAGCTGCTCGAAAAAGATATCGGTCGTCTCTCCCGGTATCAAGGTAATCTGCGTGAGTGCCGCCTTGGCATGGGTGATTTTATAGAGAAAATCGGCTTTGGCCAGACGTGTCGTTCCTATATCGATCCACCCGTGCTGCGGATAGCCGAAAAACTTGAGAAAGATGCTGTCCATACGGTTGACGTCGATGCCGCTTCGATGCAGATATGCTATAATCTTCGGATTGGAACCGGCGGGTATGTAGATAACCCGGCTGCTGACGACCGGCTGCACAAAATAGAAACAGAGCGAAAGAATGATCATCACCACGACCCGCGTGATCCACTCCGCCATTGTCAAAATTTTTCTATTCCTCGTACTGATTTTCATATCTCTCTTTTTCGCCCTCACCCATGGCATCACCATCGACCATATAAAAGTCCCGGGCCTTGAAATCGATACATTGTACATCAAACTCGATAAAAAATTGATCGTCACCGTCGACAGGGTCGGTATAGCCCCCTTCAAAAAAAGTCCTCAAGGCGCCGGATCGATCAAGGAAGTGGAGAAGATCGCCGGATGGATGCAGTTTCTGCCCCACTATTTCAGCCATATCCAGGTCAACGACCTCACCATTGGCCAGCGGACACTTCACCTGCTCTATCTCAACGACATCTTCTACGTCGACAACGATACACTGCAAATCGCCGCCAAACTCGCCTACCGGCCCGAAAACAAAACGATCGTCGCCGAGCTTCACCGGCTGCTTCTCAAAGAACCCAATCTTACGCTTTCGGGCCGATTCCTCTACAAAATTTCCGCGAAAGAGTGGGATGGAGAAGGCCTCTATCATGGATTTGGCATCGAAGGCCATTACCGGCTCTACCAGCGAAAAAATCTCGTTCGTTTCTCACTCGACTCCCAACCTTTTCCTTCCATCAAGCCCCTGGTCGACTATCTCGATCCGGCACCTCCCATCAAAGCATGGATATATCCCAAAATTCCGGCGAAAAAATATCTGTTGCGTCGCCTCGAGGGGGAGATCGTGATCAAAAAAGATGGCTCCATTGTTTTCGATCCGGCACGCATCAACGCATCGGCCACCGTGTACGATGCCGAAATCCATTTCCAAAAGGGTGTTCCGCCCGTCACCACCCCACGTATCGACATCGGTTATCACAACGACACGCTCTCGTTCAAACTCACCAAACCCCGATACGCGGGAAAACCGCTCGACGGTAGCCACGTCGAAATCCGCGAACTCTCCAAAAGAAGCGCGAAACTCGACGCCCATATCGTCGTCGACGGTCCTATCGACGATTCGATCGTTCGTCTGCTCTCCTCCTATCATATCGATCTGCCATTCGCTCAGACGGAGGGTACGACGCACGCCGTCGTCGATCTCACGGTGAGGCTGGTGGGCATCGCCGTCACGAAATATCGGGGGGAATACCGATCCGACAAAGCCGTGCTTCTTTTCGACCAAAAAGTTCCCGTGCCGGTACGAAATCTCCATCTCCTTTCCGAAGGAAGCGACATCGATATCAAACCGTGCCGTGTGACGATCAGCCCCTATCTCGACACGACCATGCAGGGCCACATCGATCTTCATGAAAAGAGAGGGCGCTTTGAACTCGAGGTTCACACACTTTCCTACGCCTCGGGAACGATCCCTCTTTTTGAAATGAAGAATAGAAAGATCCCCGTCACGCTCGACTACAACAATCATGTCGCCTTCTCTGCCGAAACATTGGCTATAAAACTTCTCTATCGGCGCACCGGCGCAGAGCTGGTTCTATCCGACCTGGCCAGACTTCACCCCTATTTCCGTGGACCTCTCGCACCCCTTGTACATGGCCGAAGCACGATCGTCATCGGTGCGAAAACGACACAGGCAACAGGTAACGTCACCTACAAAAACGCCATCCTGAGTTCACATGGCAAGCCTTTCGAATCGTTCGCTTTCGAAGCGATCCACAAAGAGGAGAATACGAAGATTGCCCTCGACGACAGGCTCAGGGCGACAATTACACCCAACCGCACCTCAGTGACCGTCAAAAAGAGCGATATCCATATCGGCCGTCTGATTGACACGATGGATAAATATATGCCTGCAGATCGAAACGGGTCGAAAAAAAGGGGCAGCGGCTACACCATCGTCGTCGATGGAAGCGAAGGCACGCTCTTTTATCGGACACTTCAGCTTTCCTGCCGGGCCTATCACGCCAAAATCGAAACCAATCCTTTCTATGTGAAGTTTCTCACCACACACCGATCGGGAGAGATTCATGGCATCGTGACCAAAAAGAGCCTTCATGTCGCCGGGGA
>JAUUDL010000019.1 GCA_030826715.1 Hydrogenimonas sp.
GCTCGTCGAACACCGCGCGGTCGCACGCCATCGGCTCTTCCTCTTTCGTTTCGCGGCGACGTCTCTTCTTGTCGCGTACATCGAGCCGGTCGGCCTTTATCCAGAGGCTCTCTTGCCCTTTGAGCAGTGATGCGCCCGTTGGAGTGATCGTCAGATTCCGGTGGCTGCCGCGCGTCAGCGCCCCCACTTCCATAAGGCGCTCGAACAGGACCTCCCACTGTGCTTTCGAAAGCTCCGTTCCGATGCCGTAGACCGAAAGGTTCTCGTGCCCGAACTGCGAAATCTTGGCACTTTTGCTTCCTCGCAGCAGATCGATGATGTGGCTCTTGCCGAAACGCTGATCGGTCCGGTAGATCGCCGAGAGGAGCTTTCTCGCCTCGGTCGTGACGTCGCGTTTTTCATAGTCGGGCGCGGTGCAGTTGTCGCACCGATTTTCGCACTCGGCCATACTTTCGCCGAAGTATTCGGCCAGCTGTGCATGCCGGCACCCTTCGCTGCGGCAGTAACCGACCATCTTTTCGAGTTTCCCGAAAGCGTTCTGGCGGTACGGTCCCTCTTCGAGACCCTCGATCAAAGAGGCGCGCTGCGCGGCGTCCGCGGCACTGTAGAGCAGCATCGTTTCGCTGGGCAGGCCGTCGCGTCCCGCGCGTCCGATCTCCTGGTAGTAGTTTTCAAGCGTCTTGGGCATGCTCATATGAACGACGTAGCGGATGTTACTCTTGTCGATACCCATGCCGAAAGCGACGGTGGCGACGATGACGTCGGCTTCGTCGTGCACGAAGGCGTGGTAGGCCGCCTGCCGCTCGTGGGGTGGCAGCCCCGCATGATAGGCCATCGCCCTGATGCCTTGTCGTTGCAGATAGGATGCCAGGGTTTCGGCCGCGTTGCGGGTGAAAGTGTAGACGATGCCGCTCTCGTTTTTGAAACGCGAAAGAAAATCGAGCAGCTGCTCCCTGCCATCTTTTCGCCGCGGTTCGGCACGGATCAGCAGGTTCTCCCGATAGACCGAACCCCGCAGGCGGAGGGGATTTTCCATCGCCAGCTGCCTGAGTATATCCTCCTCCACCTGGGGCGTCGCCGTGGCCGTGAACGCGGTGACCGGCACCTGAGGAAAAGTCGCTTTGAGAAGATGGAGCCTTCGGTAGTCCTCCCTGAATTCGTGCCCCCACTCGCTGACGCAGTGTGCTTCGTCGATGACGAACGAGGCCACTTTCACCTGCTTCAAAAGGTCGATGAATCCGTTGGCCGAGAAGCGTTCGGGGGCGACATAGAGGAGTTTCAGCTCACCGTTACGCAATTTCTGCATCACATCGGAGATCTCTTCGAAACTCTGCATCGAACCGATCATCTCTGCCGCCACCCCCTGAAGTTTCAGCGCCCGCACCTGGTCGTGCATCAGTGCCAGCAGCGGGGAAACGACGACGGTCACCCCCTCTTTGAGCAGTGCCGGAAGCTGATAACAGAGCGATTTTCCACCACCGGTGGGCAACACCATCAAAAGGTCCCGACACTCCAGCGCCGCCTCCACCGCCTCTTTCTGCAGCGGTCTGAAACCGGTATGTCCGAAGACTCTTTTGAGTGTCTCTGTCGCCTCGTTATGCACATTCGCTCCTGCATTCACAAAAATATCATGCTATTTTATCGGAAAAATCGCCATCTCCCTTAAATTTAATTGTTGACTAAATCAATTATGTTATTATTTACTATTGTTTACCACATAGAGAGGAGAATCTCTTTGACAACGCTTCAAAAACTTCCTATCGTCCTGCACTATATTACCGATGAAGCGATGACGAAAGAGTGTGCCTCCACCCTCAAAGAGCATTTCAAGACCGTAGAGATCATGACATACGAAGAGATATCTGAGAAAACGGCTCCCAACGGTTGCGACGCCATTATCGCCGATATCGTGGCCGACGAGGAGAAAGAGATATCGTTGATCAAACATCTGCATTCGCTCTATCCCGACACCCCTCTGTTTCTCAAAGTCGATTTCGAACACCCCCTCCATCTGAATGAAACGATCGGAATGGGGGTGACGCAATATCTCTCCAAAGATACCCAACCCGAAAATATCGCGGAAACCGTCCGTGACTATTTCCATACGCAGATCCGCAATTTCTACAAAATGGAAATTTCAGACGATGGAAAGGTTCTCTCCCTCAGCGAATCTTTTGCCCAATTGCTCGGCCGCGACATTTCGCCATCGACACATCTGCCGCTTGAAAATGTGATGGAGTCGCTCGACGGAAGGGATATCCTGGACCATGTCCGCAACGCTTTCGAACAAAACGAGACGATCTACGGGCTCTTTAAAAGAGATGGCGAAGAACCGCTCGCGATGGGTGGCAACATCGCGACGAAAAGCGAACGTGACGGGATTGACATTTGGCTGACCGAGTGGTTCCCGATGGAGTGTCTCGAGCGATCGGCAATGCACAAAAAAGAGCGCCTCAGACGGGACATTCATCTCAAATCTCTAATGAAACTTCACGCCACGATAGGCAGGGAACTCTTTCTCTCGGTATCCGCCGATCTCTTTTTGCAAGGTGTCATGGAGAAACTGCAAAAAATCGACGGCAATATGAGCAGCTTCTATTTCGCCCAGCGAACCGAACGCCTCGAAGGGGGCATCTCTCCCACCTCTTTTAGAAAGAGCCTTGCACCCATACTCGAAAAAACGATCGACCTTCGCGACAAAGAGAATGAGCGGCTCTATATGCCGCTCTATCTCTGCGCCCGCCACCAGGAGACGGTCTTCATAGACGATATCTCCCATCTGCCGCCGAGTCCCCTGAAGAGCACGCTTCTTGGGAATGGATTCACGACGATGGTGGCCATTCCGATGAAAGTCGGGGAATACCGGAGTGCGGAGGGTATCATGGCCCTTCTTTTCAAAGAGCGGCACCGCTACGACAAGGAAGAGATTCGGATGTGGAAAGACATCACCACTACCATCGCGATCGGCCTCGAAGCGATCAAAGCGCGCCAGGAACGGGACATGCTGATCGAAAAGCTCGACAAAATCGCGCACACCGACAATCTCACCGGCGCATTGAACCGCCGACGGGGTGTCGAAATACTCGTGCACGAAATCTCCCGCTCCAAACGCTACGGCAGCACCTTCTCGGTCATCTTCCTCGACATCGACCACTTCAAAAAGATCAACGACGCCTACGGCCACTCGATGGGCGACACGGTTCTGGTACAGACCGTCAGAACGATCGAGACATCGCTGCGTACGACCGATTCGATCATCCGCTGGGGCGGCGAGGAGTTCCTGATCGTATTGCCCGAGACCAGGCTCAACGACGCCATTTTTCTGGCAAGAAAACTTCGTGAACGGATCGAACACCGGCAGGCGGACATCCCCCTGCCCATCACGGCCAGCTTCGGTGTCGCGCAGTGGCAGCCCGATATGAGTTTCGACGATATCATCGCACGAAGCGACATGAAGATGTACGAAGCCAAGCGACTGGGGCGCAACCGCATCGCCTACTAGCCTACTGAGAATTAGAAGATATCTTTCTGCTTCTCCCTCACTTCCAGGAAGAGATCGAGATTTTCCAGAAACAGATCGATCAGACGCGGATCGAACTTCTTGCCACGCTGCTCTTTCATGAAGGCGATCACCTCTTCAAGCGGCCACTTTTTCTTATAGACCCTGTCCATGCTCAACGCGTCGAAGACATCGGCGATCGCGACGATTCTTCCGAAAATATGGATATCGGTGCCGCGTTTGCCGATCGGGTAGCCCGTGCCGTTGTAGTTTTCGTGATGCTCCATCGCCACAATGCGTGCCGCCTTCATGAAGGGCCGCTCCGATTTTCCGAAAAGCTCTCCGCCGATGAGCGCATGCTTGTTCATGATTTCACGCTCCTCTTCGGTCAGATTGCCGTGTTTGAGAAGGATCGAATCGGGAATCGCGATCTTGCCCACGTCGTGCATCGGGGCCACGATTCCAAGCATTTCGACCTCTTCCTCGCTCAATCCCGCCAGTCGCCCGAGAATGCGGCTGTATTCGGCGACCCTTTTGACATGGTACCCCGTCTCTTCCGATCGGCTTTCAGCCACTTCACCCAAAATATAAAGCAGCTCTCTTTGGGTATTTTTGATCTCTTCGTTCAAATTCACCAGTTCGGTGACGTCGTTGTGCATGCTGATGATCTCTTCGATTCTGCCATCTTTGTGGTAGATGGGGATGAAGACCGAATCACTGATATGCTCCTGGCCCGTTCTGTCGACACATCGGATTCTGTGCTTGAGAGGCTCCTGCCGTTCGAGAGCGAGATCGATTTTATGTTTCAAAATCGATCCCCCTTCACCGCAGAGTTCATAAAAGGATCGCCGCTTCAGTTCGTGGCGGTCGAAGCCGAACATTGCATCGAAACGGCTGTCGGTTTTCAGGATCGTGCCCATTTCGTCGAAACGGCAGATCGCCGTCCCTTCGTTGATCGCATTTTGATACTGCTGCAGGAAATGGAGCTTCTCTTCGAGCGTCCTTTGTGTTTCGTCGAGTTCGTTTTTGAGCAGTGTCCGGTAGTTGACCAGTTCGGTGATATCTTCGAGCAGCAGCATAAACTGCAGATTGGGTGACTCGATGTCGTGAATCGGTATCATCGTGGCTTTGAAGGTCATTTTCATGTCGTTTTGGGCCACGATTTCGATCTCGCCGTGCCAACTTCGCTTCTCTTCGATTGCTTCGAAGAGAGAGAGGTAGCGGTTGAAGCCGTCGTCGTGGTGTAGAAGATCTTCGAAAGGTTCACCCAGCAGTATATCGAGCGGATAATTCAGAAGCAGCGCCATCGCGTCGTTGATCTGCGCTATGCGGCCTCTGGCGTCGAGGTAGATGATGAGCCCTTCCTCTTCGATCGCCAGATAGTGCTGCGCCAGGGTGGCGTGGACTTTCGATCGGGCCCGTTTGGCGTGGTGGTTTCTGGAGACCTCTTCAAGCGTCCGAAGAAGCTGGACACCTTTGACCGGCTTGGGCACGATGGCATCGATCTTCGATTCGACGACATCCACAAGAGAGTGACGATCGCTGTAGGAGGCCATCAGGACGATCGGAATTTTCCCGTTTTCCGAACGGATGATCTTGGCCAGCGCGACGCCGTTCGTTTTGGGCATATCCGCATCCGCCAGCACGATGTCGGGCCGATACTTCTCGAACATCTGCAACGCCATTTTGGCATTTTTGGCCACCCATAGGGTTTTTACACGCGGGGCGAGGAATGGAATGATATAGGTGCGTACATCTTTTTCGTCTTCGACATACAGCAAGGTATATGCCGACAAGGGATTTTCTATATCCACCTATGCCCTTTCGCTTATGTTATATATAGTATAAAGCAAAAAGGCTTCCAAAATCCCTCTTTTACACACTTTTCAGCTCGAAAATGCGTGAATTCGACGATTTTTTACGACGGGCATCATCGAAAAGAAAAAATTATGTTATTTTAAGCACATTTTCCGTTTATATGCAATGAATTATGACAATATCTATTTCCATACGCCCGCGATGTGATGACCGCATTTGGGACAGTTGCCATCCTCGCCCAGATGGTTGACGACCCGCTCGCCGATGTAACCCTGGCGTTCGATCACTTTGAATCCGCATTTCGGGCAGTAGGTCGACTCCCTGTCTTCGTCGGGGTAGTTGCCCACATAGATGTAGTTGAGCCCCTCCTCTTTGCCGATATCGTAGGCGCGACGCAGCGTGTCGATCGGTGTGGAGGGTCGATCGAGCATCTTGTAGTCGGGATGGAAGCGCGAAATGTGCCACGGCATATCCGGATCGAGTTGGGCCTGGAACTTCGCGATCTCTCGAAGCTCTTCGTCGCTGTCGTTGACGCCGGGGATCACCAATGTCGTCGTTTCGATCCAGATCCCCTTTTCATGGGCGTATTTGATCGCTTCGAGCACCGGCTTCAGGCGCGCGCAACTGATCTTCTGATAGCTCTCGTCGTCGAAGAATTTGATGTCGATATTCATCGCGTCCACATAGGGGGCCAACTCGTCGATCGCCTTGCGGGTCTCGAAACCGCTGGTGACGTAGATGTTCTTCAACCCCTTCTCTTTGGCCAGCTTCGCCGTGTCATAGGTGTACTCGAAATAGACGATCGGTTCGTTGTAGGTGTAGGCGACCGAACGGCTGCCGGTTTCGAGCGAAAGCTCCACGATCTTTTCGGGCATCAACTCC
>JAUUDL010000048.1 GCA_030826715.1 Hydrogenimonas sp.
CCTTCATGGGTGCTCGCGGCCGTAACGACGATCCCTTCTGGTTTTTCATATCGCTTCGTTACCGTGGCTGTAGCGGCGAGTTTGATGTTCCCTGTGATTACCACATTTTTCGCGCCCAGTGCTTCGAGCCTTTTCCTGTCGGTTTCGCTCTGCGCGAAGACTTTGTCGACATGGGCGAAAAGCTGCCGGTAGAACCATGCGAAACGTCGGTATCTGGGAAAACTTCGGTCCGATATCCTCGCGTTGATCAGCATCGTCGAAGCCCCTCTGGCTTTGGCGAGATAAAAGAGCAGGTACCACAGCTCCGCCTCCATCACCACCAGCGCCTTCTGCGGCCTCACCCAGCGCCAGAGCAACGGCTCGAAAGGCAGATACCGGGCATATGATGCGAGCCTCGTCGCTTCGGCATGGCCCGTCTGGGTCGTCGTGGTCAGGTAAACGGGGATGTGCGGATGCTTCTGCTCAAACGCCGCCACAAGCGGTGCGATGGCGCGTGTTTCACCGAAGCTGCAGGCATGGAACCAGACACCGTTTTCCGGCAGAGGCGGGTTTTTCCACAAAAAAAATCTCGCAGGCAGCGAATGGCGATACTTGTCTTTGAAAGAGAGCAGGAGGACAAAGGGGGTAGAGAGAAAGTAAACCCCCCACGCGCCGAGCGTGTAGAGGGCGGTGAAGACGGAACTATTCAGCGGTCGCTTCTTCTTTTTCTGTTTCGAGATAGAGGATGCGTCCGCAGTGCGGACAGGTGACGATCTCTTCACCCTTGATCACTTCGGCGTAGGTCTTGTCGTTGATTTTCATGAAGCAACCCATGCAGGCCTGTTTTCTGACCGGAACGACCGCCGTATTCTTGGCCCAGCGGCGGATCTTGTCGTAAAAGGCGAGAATCTTCTGGCTCATTTTCGAAACAAGCTCCTGCTTTTTGGCAAAAAGCGCCTGCTTCTCCTTTTCGATCTCGGCCAGCTCTTTTTCGACCTCCTCTTTCAAAAGCGCGCTCTTCTCTTTCAGCGCTTCGAGTTCGGCCTTTTTGGTTTCGATCTCCGCCTTGCGGGTCTCGATCAATTTTTCGAGACGCTCGATCTCTTCGCTGGCGAAATCGAGCTGCTCTTTGGCGATCTCCTCTTCGAGCTGCAGTGCCTTGATCTCTTTTTCGGTCTTCGCTTCGGCCATCTTTTTCTTGTTGGCTTCGAGCTTCTCGCCGAGTTCCTGGATGTGCAGGTCGTTTTTCGCCTTTTTCAGCTCGGCGTCGCGGATGTCATCCTCGAATTGTGAAATTTCACGCTCGACGGCACGCTCTTGCTCTTCGATAGTGGCGAGTTTGGCACGCGCGGCTTCGATTCTGGGTTCGAACGCGTCGATGGCCTTGTCTATTTTGGAGAGTTCTATAAGCTCTTGAAGATGCTTGTTCATGGATTTCCTTGCGAATGAATTATATGTAGTGAAAGGGGTTGATCGATTGCGTTATTATAACTGGAATCGGCAATTTTTTCAAATGGGGCGCGAGTGCCGGCGCAAAATATTTTTCGCTCTCGAAGTGGCCGATATCGGCCATCATCAGCCCCAGCGAGTGCGCTTTCATCGCATCGTGGAATTTGATGTCGCCGGTGAGAAAGAGATCGGCGTCGACCTCGTCCATCAAAGAAGCGCCCGAGCCCGTCGTCATCGCCACGCTTTCAATGTGCCGCTTTTGGCCCACCACACGCAAAACTTGCAGGCCGAGCTTCTCTTTGACCTGCGCCAAAAGCGCATCGCTCTCCCAATTTCCTTCGGCCCGGCAGACGAACCCCTCGCATGAAGCGTTTCGAAAACCCAGCACCTCTTCGAAGACATAACGGTTGAGATGGGTCTGGTCGAAATTGGTGTGCATCGCAATGAGCGCTTGCTCTTTTTGGATCATGCGCCGTAAAAGATTGGCGGGGTACTCGCCCCACACCAGTCGTTTCATGCCCGAAAATATCAGGGGATGGTGGAGTACAAAGAGTGTCCCGGCATCCGCTTTTTCGATCATCGCTTCGTCGATATCGACACTCAAGACGATCTGCGAAACCTCGTCGCGGCCATCGCCCACCAAAAGCCCGCTGTTGTCCCACTTCTCCTGAAGTTCGAACGGGCTCACATTGTCAAGATGGGCATAGATCTCCGCGATGGTCATGCGTCAACTCTCCACCAATTCTCCGCGCACGCGGCTCTCGCGCGCCTCCTCCTGCGCCTTGTAGAGCTCCGCGCACCCTTTGGCCAGATCCCTGATTTTGAGGATGTAGTTGGCCCGTTCGGTCTGCGAGATCGCCTTTCTGGCATCGAGGACGTTGAACAGATGCGACGCGATCATGCACTGATCGTACGCCGGCAGAGGCAGGCCGGCATCGAGGCAGCGCATACATTCGGCGGATGCGTCGTCGAAATGGCGAAAAAGCATCGGCACGTCGGCCACTTCAAAGTGGTACTTGCTGAATTCGTATTCACTCTCTTTGTGCACGTCGGCATAGGTGGTCACCTCGCCATCCTTCTCGTTCCAGACGATATCGAAAACCGACTCAACCCCCTGCAGGTACATCGCGAGCCGCTCGGTGCCGTAGGTGATCTCCGCCGCGACGGGATCGCAGGTGATGCCGCCGACTTGCTGGAAGTAGGTAAACTGCGTCACTTCCATCCCATCGAGCCACACCTCCCAGCCAAGGCCCCAGGCGCCGAGTGTCGGGGATTCCCAGTTGTCCTCGACGAAGCGGATGTCGTGTCGGCTCAGATCGAGCCCCAGATATTCGAGACTTTTGAGATAGAGATCCTGGATATTGTCGGGGCTGGGTTTGATCAGCACCTGAAACTGGTAGTAGGCACCCAGGCGGTTGGGGTTTTCTCCGTATCGGCCGTCGGTGGGGCGGCGGCTTGGCGCCACGTAGGCGGCCGCCCACGGTTTGGAGTCGAGGCTTCGAAGGAGTGTGGCCGGGTGGAATGTCCCGGCACCCGAAGGAATATCGTAGGGCTGGACGATATTGCACCCCTGCGCGGCCCAGTAGGTCTGGAGTTTGAGAAGTAGGTCGGTGAATGTGATCATGTGATGTCCAATGCTTTTTTGATTTTCGGTTCGTCGAATCCACAGATCCAGGTGCTGCCTATGAGAACCACCGGAACCCCGCGGCACCCGTGTCTTTCGCAATCCTTGGCCGCCTGTTTGTTGGTGGAGATGTCGATCGTCTTGAATTTGATGTTGTTGCGTTTGAAGAAGGTTTTCGCTCTTGTGCACCAGATGCAGCCGGGCGACGTGAAGAGTACGACCTGCTTTTGTCGCTTGGGTCTGGTTTCTGCCATCTTTCACCTCCTCTTGTCAGCTGTTTTTGCGCGCAATTATAACATAGAGGCAACAGTTGAAAATCCGCTGGAAGCTTTAGACTACTCCAGCGAAAGGGCGTTCATGATGTACATCTCGAGATTGGCGCCCGTCACCCCGCGCTCGACGGCGTCGTCGTAGAATTTCGCCACTTTGACGTGAAAGGTGTCGTAGTCGTGGTAGGGGAAATGGACCTTCCACGCCTCTTTCACCATCTTTTCGGCCATCTTTTCGGTCGCCCACTGTTTGAAGATCTGCAAAACCCCGAAAAAAAGGAGCGTGAAGACCACGGCGAGTATGATGGCGATATGGCAGTCGATCTTCGCCAGCCAATTGTGGAATAGCATCGCAGGCGGCAGAAGCAGCAGGTTCCACACGACGATCATAAAGAGATAGGCGCGGCCGAGCCGCAGCTTCACCCCGGGGATATGCCCTTCGGTCGGCATATTGTCCACCAGCAGTTTGTTGGCGCGCATCAGTTCGTTGAAGCGCATCGGATGGTGCGGATGGGTGAAAAGAAACGGCAGAAGCCCGTCGTCGATCCAGCGTTGAATACTACTTCCCATGCGATTCTCCTTGATAGCAGACGATGTCGCCCACCTTCCGCTTCAGCGAGGCGGCGACGACATTGCATTTGACCTTCAGCAGAAAAAAGGTGGGGCGCGATGAACAGTCGTTCAGCGATTCGTAGTTGCCCATCCCTTTGGCGATGACGAGATCGGCCGCTTCGTAGGCCTCACGCATCCGCGCATTCGCCCGCGCCAGATCCAGGCCCGGCGTATCGACACCGCTGTCGATGATCTCGGCGACTTCGTCGATACCCGCCGCTTTGGCCTCGTCGTAGGTCACATCGTTGATGATCGGCACGCCCCGGACCGCGTAACCGATCCAAAGATTCGGGAAGAGCTTTCGGAAACGCTGCATCATCACCTTGTCGAAAAGATGTTCACCCGTATTGTCCGCGATCACCAGTAGCCTTTTGGCATTTTGCAGTCTCGACCGAAGCGCGCCGCTATCGTCGATCGCGAAGGGGGTATCGAACACCTTCTGCACCTCCTCTTCGAGATCGAACTGCGCCGTGGCGGCCAGGTCGATCACATTGCCCGCCACCGCCGCCTTGAGCGAAGCGTGGAAGGTGTCGACACTCCTTTCGATCATCGATTCGATGTAGGGGATGAAACGCCACGCATGTTCGGTCGCTTCGCGTTTGAAATCCCTGTAGATGTCGTCGGTATGCAGAATTTCGGCGATTTTCGGGTAGACGCGGGCAGCCACCTGCGGTGGCGTTTCGTCGAAACGCCATGTCGGCACCATGCACGCGACGCTGTCGAGCACCTTTTTGGTCGTCTCTTTGTCCACATGGAGCGTTTCGCAGACGCGCAGCGCCTGGGAGAAGATGCAGGTGACGCATTCGGGTGTCATCTTCATGCGCCGCCACCCGCATGTTTTTCCACCACCTTGCCCCACATCAGCCTGTATTTGCGTTTCATGAATTCCAGCTCCTCCCGCGTCGCGTTGAGCTCGCTGCTCAAGGTTTCGATCGTTTTCCTATCTTCGTCGTAGAGCTCCTGCATCGACATCAGCGCATCTTTGAGAAACTGGTTTTCGCTCTTGAGCGCTTCGAGCGTCTCGTCCTTGGCGTCGACCACCTTTTCGTGCATCGTCAGAATCGTACCGATCGTCTTTTCGACAAACTGAATGCCGTCACCCGTTTCCAGATCGACTTTCAACACTTCGTCGCTCTTGCGCTCGCTGGGCAGATGGTGTCTCGAATCGGCTTCGATGAAGATTTCGCCATCCTCTTCCTTGCTGACGACGACACCATCGTCCACCATCTTCACCACCTCGTCGAAATCCTTGTCGATCAGCTTCGCATACGCTCTTAGGCTCAGCCACGTTTTCATGCTCTTTTCCTTACGGGATCGGGTGATGCCCGCGCCCCTTTCGATTAGATTCGTACTTCGATCTCGGCCGAATCGGTTTCGACCTTCTTGGCTTTGGCGAGCCTGTCTTCGGTCAGTTTCACCTTCAGCTCCTCGTCGTCGATGGCCAGAATCTGCATCGCCAGATAGGCGCTGTTGATCGCACCCGCCTTCCCGATCGCGAGTGTCGCCACGGGCATACCGGCTGGCATCATCACCGTACTGAGCAGCGCATCCTCGCCGCGCAGATCGGAGGAGCTCATCGGCACACCGATAACGGGTTTGATCGTCGTGGCCGCGATGGCGCCTGCCAGGTGAGCCGCCATGCCGGCTGCCGCGATAAAGACCACGGCGCCACGATCTTCGGCATCCTTGATGTAGTTTTTGGTTCGTTCGGGGCTGCGGTGGGCCGAAGAGATGATCAGCTCGTAGGGAACGCCGAACTTCTCGAGCGTCTTGGCGCACTCTTTCATGATCTCGTAGTCACTCTTGCTGCCTATGATGATAGATACGAAACGCATAATACTCCTTTTATTGGTTGGATTGGGTCGCTATCGCTTTGCGCAGAAACGAGAAGGGCGGGAGGGGTGCGGGAAGCAGGATCGGATTCTCGTTGCCGCTGTGAATGCATTCGTACTCTTTTCCTTTGGGCGTCTCGAGCTTCTTCATCCGCAGCCACCAGCTGCCGTCGGCTTTTTGGTAGATCGCCCCTCTTTCGTTCTCCACGCTTTCTTGAATCGGCGAAGGGGAGAGAATCTCCATCTCGTCGCCCTCGCAGACCCTGTCTTTAACCAGGAATGCCATCCCGTGCTCGTCCACGAGCGCCTGGACCTGATGGCTCCCTTCGCTGATCGAACTCTCCAGGCTCTGCGTCCCTTCGCGCTCGAACGGCCGATGGATCAGATAGGCGTCGGTAAAACCCCTGTGCTTGGTCGTATGCAGCTCTTTTTGATACTTGTCGGCATCGAATGTTCCGGCGAAATAGTCGTCGATCGCCATGCGGTAGGCGTGCGTCGTCGCCGCGACATAGTAGGGGCTTTTCGTGCGCCCTTCGATCTTGAGCGAGTCGATGACGCCGCTGGCGAGGATTTCGTCGACGTGGCTGGCGAGGTTCATATCTTTGGCGTTCATGATGTAGGTGCCAAGCTCCGGCTCCTCTTCGAGACGGAAGGTGACCCCCGTTTCGGGGTTTTCGGCATAGAGCACATAGGGGAACCGGCAGTCGTTGGCACAGCTTCCGCGGTTGGGCACACGGCCGCTTTGAAGCGAGGATATCAGGCATCGGCCGCTGTAGGCAAAACACATCGAACCATGCACGAAAACCTCCAGCTCCAGATCCGGAATCTCTTTCTTGATCGCTTCGAGATCTTTGAGGCTGATCTCTCTGGCCGCGATGATGCGCTTGACCCCAAGGTCGTAGTAAAACTGCGCGTCGAGCACGTTCATCACGTTCGCCTGTGTCGAGAGGTGGATCGGAATCTCCGGCGCCACCTCTTTGGCCATCTTCACCAGCCCCGGCGTCGCGATGATGAAGGCGTCGGGCCCCATCGCCGCCATCTTCTCCATATGGCTTCGGTATAAAGTAAGTTGCGAATTGAAAGGAAACCCGTTGATCGTCACATAGACCTTTTTCCCCAATGCATGGGCGTAGTCAATCCCCTCCTGAAAGGTTTCGTAGGTAAACTCCTTCCCGCTGCGGATTCGCAGCGAAAAGTGGCTCACGCCGGCATAGACGGCATCCGCCCCGTACGCAAAGGCGATTTTCAGTTTTTCAAGGTTGCCTGCCGGCGACAAAAGTTCGGTCATAAAAACTATTTTCCTCCAAATTGCGCGATAAGCGCTTCGATATCGTCGTTCGAGAGCACCTCTTCGGTGTGGGTATCCCCCTCGATATGCTGGGCCGATTTGACCCTCTTTTCATCTTCGATATTTCCTTCGAAGAGGACGCTCATATATTTGCTGAGCGCGCGCATGATGTTGATGACGCGCTCGATCTTCTGGCGGTGGATATCCTGGTACTGCATCGTATCCATCGCGCCCAGAATCTGTTCGCTGGCCTTCTGAAGCCTGTCGTTCGACGACGCGACGAGCTCCTGAAGCTCCAGCGCTTCCTCTTTGGCGGTTTTGAAACGGCCGATGTGGGGGAACTTTCCGCACAGCCTCTCAAAGAGCTCTTCGTACATCTTCGAAATCTCTTCGATGCGCGCCAGCGAATCGAGCGTTCCCTCAACCTCCTGCATCACCGCATCGAGCGCATCGAAGATCTCTCCGGCCTTCTCTTCGCTGTCGCGTGTGACGTCATCGAGCTGGCTGACGACCTGATGCTCTTTGGTCGCCGGCGGGGCGGTCACGACATCCTCTTCGTCTTCGTCGGCCAGCGTCACGTCTTCGGCCGTCGTCACGTCGCTGGGCTCCACCGCCGGGGCATCCTCCGGCGCCGATTCCTCCTCAATATCCAGGTCACCGGCCATCAATGCATCGAGCTCTTCTTGTGTCATCTGCCGCCTTTGCTATAGAAAGTAAGATGATTATATTGATTTATCGATTATTTTTCAATAGCTCTGCTTCCGATACCGTTGACCACCGCATAGAGTGTGGGCAGATAGAAAAGATTCAACAGCGTCCCCCACAACAGACCGAACCCTATCGAAACGGCGATCGGCTGCAAAATCACCGCCTGTCCCGTGGCATAGAATATGAGCGTAAAGAGCCCCAGAAAGGTGGTGATCGAGGTGATCAGGATCGGGCGGAGGCGAAGGGCGGCCCGCTCGAAGAATTTCTCGGCTTCGCGGGTGCCGTGGAGGAAATCGAGCATGATGATGCCGTCGTTGACGACGACGCCGGCGAGCCCGAGTATGCCGATGACGGAAGGCATCGAGAGGTTGATCCCCAGCAGCAGATGGCCCGCCAGCGCCCCGAGTATCGAAAAAGGGATCACCGACATCACCATCAACGCATATTTGATCTTCGAGAAGATGAGCAGCATCGCGATGAGAATCAGAAAGAGCGCCAAGACGACCGCCTTTTTCATCTCTTTGGCCAGCTGGCTGTTTTTCTCCTTCTCGCCCATCAGATGGATGCCGACACCCTCTTTTTCGATCTTTTTGAGAAGCGGGTCGATGGTGGAGAGGACATCGTTGGCCGTCGTCTTCCGTTTGTCGATCGAGGCGAAGAGCGTCTTCACCACTTCGCCGTCACGCTTTTTGATCTGCATATAGTCGCGGCTGGGAATGAATTCGGCGATTTCGCGCAGCTTCACCTGCCGCCCCTCCTGGAGCGGATAGTCGAAATCCATCAGCGCCGCGAGCGAATCTTTGCCTTTCGCTTCGCTCCTGATCTCCACGACGCCATCTTGTCCGAACGTCAACGCCTGCCGGCGCTGAAGGAAGTAGCCCGAAAGGAGGCGGGCCGCAGCACCCTCCTCGATGCCGAGCTTCTGCCCGTAGTCGTTGATTTCGAGGTGATACTCCCTTTTGCCGAGCTTCAGGTTGTCGCTCACCCCCGTCACCCCGTCCGTGGATTGCAGCGCCGCTTTCACGCGGTCGATCGCCGAGAGGATCTTCTTGTCGTCGCTGCCGGTGAAGTTGATCTTGATATCGTTTCGTATGACGCCGATATGGCGCTGCCTGACACCGAGTTCCTCGAAGGTGTACCACTCTTTGAAAGGGGCGATGATCTTTTCGATCTTCGGCGCGATCTCGAAGGTCGAGAGATCTCTTTTCATGTCGGGGTCATTGAAGTCGAAAGAGAGGTTCAGCACCGGGTTGAGCCATCGGTTGATCCAATCTTTGGGTTTGAGGTCGTAGAGCTCGATCGTGATATAGAAGGCGCCGTTGTCCTTTTCGTTCTCCCCGCCCAGCGTCGTGCGCGACCCCGCCACGGCGGAGACCGATTTGATCCCCAGTTCCGTTTTATGCTCCAGCAGCGCCGCTTCGATCTCTTTTGCCACTTTGTGGGTCGTTTCGACCGGCGTGTCGATATTCAGGCGTCCCGTGACATAGATGAACCGGCTGTCGAAGGTGGGGAAAAACTGAAAATGGAGCTGTTTGACCATAAAGAGTGTCGCCAGGGGGATGAAGAGGATAAAAAAGAGCAGAAAGCTCTTCTTGTATCGCACGATGAAAAGAAGCGTGCGCTCGTAACGGCGCTGCAGCGGCGTCCAATCGACCATCGCCGACCCTTTTCGCAGCACCTCGCGGGCATGCAGCGGCAGAAAGAGAAAACTTTCGATCAAGGAACCCATCAATACCGCGATGACGACGATGGGGATGAGGACGATGAAGTTGGAGATCTCTCCGGAGAGCATGAAAAGAGGCAAAAAGGCGACCACGGTGGTGAGCGTCGCCAGCGTCACGGGCA
>JAUUDL010000113.1 GCA_030826715.1 Hydrogenimonas sp.
GAGGCCAAACGGGTCATCACCAAGGAGGTACTGCTCTCCCTGGGCAACGGTCTGATCTACGCCATCGTGATGGGGATTATCGCCTTCGTATGGTTCAAGATGCCGATGCTCGGCGTCGTCATCGGCCTTTCGATGGTCATCAACCTGCTTTGTGCAGGCTTTTTCGGTGCGACGATCCCGCTGCTGCTCAAAAAGCTCGGCATCGACCCTGCCGTCGCCTCCACCGTTTTGCTCACGACCGTCACCGACGTCGTCGGTTTCTTCAGCTTCCTCGGCCTGGCGACGGTCATACTGCTTTAAGGTTTTCCTTCACTTCATTCACGGCATTGGAGTGTCGAAGCCCCTCCATCTCCTGGAGGGTGTTTCGCAGCGATTTCGTGAAGCTCTTGCTCAGATGCAGATCGTTGATGGCGATCGTCATCATCTCGGATGAAATCATTCTGTTTTTGGCGATATCGGCGATCAATTCCATGCTGTTTCTGTAGGAGATGGCGATCTTCTTGTAGATATTTTCGATCTCCCCCGTGGCTCGTTCGTCACCCAAAAAGGCGTGGTGAAAAGCCTGGACGCTTCGAATGATCTGGTATCGAAGGTTTTTCAAGAACGCTCTCTCTTCGTTCGTTTCAGCGTCATACCATCGGTCCAGATCGTGAAGCATATCCTTGATCGCCTTGGCGGCTGTGGCCTGATAGGTCGTGGCCCGTGCCGCCTTCTGCAGTTTTTCATGCCACACATCGTCGCCTTTCTGTGCCGACGCTTCCGCCACGAAACGCAAAATCTCCCCTTCAATACGGCGAATATGGGCATATTGACGGGTATATGCGAGATCCATATTCTCGTCGTATCTGTCCAGAAGTTTGTCGATCGGTTCGTTCTCTTCGAGCACTTTCACCGGTGGCACGTTGACCGCCAGCAGCGAGAAGTTCTCCACCTCTTCGACCAGATGACCGATCTCGTTGACGATCGCCGCCAGTGCCACATCGGGAAGCTGGGGCGACACGTTGTGGATATATTTGGTGGCATGGGCCTGTTCATGTTTGAAAAATCGCTTGAGCCAATTGGCGAGCAACCCGATAAACGGATACCACAACACTACCCCCAATACATTGAAGATCGTATGGAAAAGGGCTATGCGAATGACAGCATCGGCGCCCGCCAGCGCCATACTGGTCAGTGTAATGAGCCATGGCAGTGCTGCCAGTGCCACCAGCCCCGTCGAAACGTTGAAAAAGAGGTGGGCGATCGCTGTGCGTTTCTTGTCCGGTGATCCGCCGATCGCTCCCAAGATCGCCGTCACCGTCGTCCCGACATTGGCACCCACCACAAAAGCGGCCGCCGCTTCAAAGCCGATGATATGGGCAAAGAGCGCACTCTGGACGATGGCGATCGATGCCGAACTCGACTGGATCACCGCCGTGATCGCAAACCCGAGCAGCGCATACCAGTAGTCATGGTCAAAACGGTACGACTCGAAGGAGATCGTGTGTGCGAAACCCGAAAAGCTCTCTTTCATCCCCTCGAGGCCCATAAAGATGAGGCCAAAACCCACCATCGCATGCATCACGTTGCGCCAACGGCTCTCTTCGTCGATCAGTACGCTTCCAAGGCCGCCGATACCGACGAAAACGTAGGAAATCAGCTTGATGTCCATTTTGAAACCGACGATGCCGACGATCCACGCCGTCACCGTCGTACCGATATTGGCACCGAAGATGATGCCGATGGCGCTCTCCAGGCCGATGAGCCCCGCCCCGATGAGCGAAAGGGCCATCAGCGTCACCACCGAAGAGCTTTGAAAGATCGCCGTCGTCACGAAACCGGCGAAGAGACTTTTGAGCGGCGTACTCGTCATCCACCGCACCAGGCGTTTGAACATCCGCCCGGCCGAGAGCCTGATCTGCGATTCGAGATAGATCATCCCGAACAGAAAGAGGCCCAGTCCGGAAAAGGCCTCAATGAAGAGCTTGACGTTCTCGAAATTCACAGGATATCGATACCTTTTTTTCTTTTATAATATTTCACGATTGCCACTTTGACGGCATCATTGAAAACGAACCAGACGATGGCGTATCCCCACAGGAAGAGCCCCATAAACCATCCGAGCGGCTGCATCAGGCCAAACCCGTAGATGCCGATGATCGTTCCCAGGATGGCCGTCAGCTGCGACGTCCAGAAGAGTTTGCCCGAAGGCCACGGCTTCTTGTAGAACCAATCGTCGGTCCGTGTGTTGAAGATCGTATTGTGCCCGGCGACAACCATTTTGACGAAAAACATCGTCTGGACATAACTTTCGGGCAGATGCATCACCGTCATCGCGACATAGAAGAGAAGGAAAGATGAGATGACACCCGCGATCCCAAGCCATGAAGAGAGGATCAGTATATCTTTCATGTACCAACGTACGGGCCTTTTCTGCAGTTTCGTATGGTCGGTGGCGATCATCAATATCGGCAGGTCGTTCAGAAGTGCGAGCAGAATGATCATGACCGACGTGATCGGATAGAATTCGAATATCGTGATCGCCAGCGTCATGAAGATGATGATACGGATCGTCTCGGCGATGCGATAGACGGTATAGCTCTTCATTCGCTCGAAGGTGATGCGCGAGAGTTCCAGTGCATCGACGATCACCCTCAGACCCGGCGCCATCAGTACGATATCCGCCGCCGCCCGCGCCGCATCGGTGGCACCGCTCACCGCGATACCGCAGTCGGCCTTTTTCAATGCCGGTGCATCGTTGACCCCGTCACCCGTCATACCGACGATATGGTCGGATTTCTGCAGTTCGTCGACGATGAAATATTTGTCTTCGGGAAAAACCTGCGCGAACCCGTCCGCCTGTTCGATAAGTCGGATGATCTCCGATTCATGTTTCTTGACCGTCCCGGGCGGTAACTCGATATGCATCAATTCATTCTCTACTTCGTTGACGATCTGACGAACCATCTTTTCGATCTCGTCTTTGCTCATCTGCGGATAGAGAACTTTCGTGAAGGCTTTCCCAAGAAGTTTCGAGAGCAACAGATACTCACTGACACTCTGCCCCCGCAACTCTCGAATATCGAGAATATTGTCGCCGATGCCGAGTATTTTGGCGATGTAGCGTGCGACGGCGATATTGTCGCCCGTCACCATCTTCACCCTCACGCCATATTCGGCCGCTTCTTCGACCGCCTCTTTGGAATCTTCTCGTGGGGGATCGTAGAGCGGTATGAGCCCTATAAAGGTGAAATGCTCCTCTTCACATCTGCGATAGGCAACACCCAACGTCCTGAAACCCTTTTGCGCGAATTCGTCAATCTTCTCTTCGACCGCTTTTCTGGCATCCTCTGTCAGATCGCTCAACGCCAATATCACCTGCGGGGCCCCTTTGGTCACGACGAAATCACACTTTCCATCACGCTCGACCATCGCTTCGGTCCGTTTTCTGACAGGATCAAAGGGGATGAATTTGGCAACTTTGTAGGGGGTGAGCCTCTCTTTCAGCCCATGGTGTTGCAGATGGTCGAAGATCGGTTGTTCGATCGGATCGTGATTCTCTTCCCGGCTCGCCAGCGCGGCATAGAAAAAGAGGTCATCCCCGCTAAAACCACTGAGCACATACGGTTCGGCCAACGTCATCCGGTTTTTCGTCAAAGTCCCCGTCTTGTCCGAACAGAGGATATCCATGCCCGCCAGTTCCTCGATCGCGGCGAGGCGGCTCACGACGGCATCTTTGGCGGCGAGCACCCTGGCGCCGACTGCCATCGTGACCGTGAGTACCGCGGGCATCGCCACAGGAATGGCCGAAATGGTCAACACCAGCGAAAAGACGAGCAGTTCGATCATCGGTTCGTGCCTGGATATGCCCACATAGATGATAATGGCGATCACCACCAGCGTCACCGCGATCAGGAAGTTGCCAACATTGAGGACCATCTTCTGAAAGTGGCTCTTTTTTTCACGCTCGGCTTTGGCCACCAGGGCGACCGTCTTTCCGAAATAGGTATTTTTCCCCGTTTTGGTCACGACAGCGATCATCTCACCCTGCTTCACGATGGCGTTGGCATAGATCTCTTCACCGACCTTTTTGTTGACGGGCAGAGACTCGCCGGTCAGTGCGGACTGGTCGATCTGCACGAATTCGCCTCCGCCGACGAGTTTGGCATCGGCCGGAACGATATCTCCAATCTTGATCTTGATGACATCACCGGGTACGATCTCGGCGGCGGGAATCTCCTGCCATCTGCCATCGCGCAGCACGATCGCTTTTCGGGCCAGTTTTTGTTTGAGCACGCGTATGGCGCTCAGCGCTTTGGATTCCTGATAGAAGTCGACGATGGCGTTGACGAGCAGAAGTATGATAATGATCGTGAAGTCTTCCCAGTGTCTCACCAGTGCCGAGAGAACAGCCGCCGTCTCGATCATTCACGGAATCGGCCCCCAGAAACGCTTGAAAAGACGCTGCCACCAACTCTCCTCTTTCTCCTCCACGCTGTTGGGACCAAACTCCTGCAACCGCTTCTTCGCCTCTTCGGTGGTGAGCCCCTGGATATTGTCCGGCATCGTTTCTGCTCCCATCACATCACCTCCCTCACACGTTCAATTTTTCGCGAAACTTTACGATATGGGCGTGCTTGCCCAACTCTTTTTCGATCGCCTTTTTGAAAACCCGTTGACTCTTGGGTTCGCCGTGCACGATGAAGATACGCTTCAAACCGTCGATCGCGCGCATCCAGCGTATCAGCCCTTTCTGGTCCGCATGAGCCGAAAAGCCGCTGATCGTATAGATTTTCGCCGAGACCTTGATCTTTTCACCGTAGATCGTCACCCATTTGGCCCCTTCGACGATTCGTCGGCCGAGTGTCCCTTCGGCCTGGTAACCGACGATGAGTACACTGTTTTTCTTGTTCCACAATCTGTTCTTGAAGTGGTGAAGTATACGGCCGCCGTTGCACATCCCGTTTCCGGCGATGATGATCGCCCCTTTTTCGATATCGTTGATCTTTTTCGAATCCTCCACATCGGTGACGAAACGCACCCACGGAAACCCGAAGATATCGCCGTCTTCAAAATAGAAACGGTTGCATCTGGGACTGAGCTGATTGTGATATTTCGAAAAGATATGGGTCGCTTTGACGGCCATCGGTGAATCGATGAAGATCTTGCAGCGCGGAAGCTCTTTGTCGAGGTACATCTGCTTGAGGATGCAAAGCACCTCCTGTGTACGCTCGATCGCGAACGACGGAATCATGACGTTTCCGCCTCTATGTAATGTCGAGATCACCGCTTTTTTGAAATCGCGGATCGTTTCGTCTATGCGCTTGTGATTTCTGTCTCCGTAGGTCGATTCGATAAAGAGGGTGTCGGCGCGGTCGACATAGGAGATCTTTTTCATCACGATATCGTTCTTGTTGCCCAGGTCGCCGCTGAAGAGAACGCTTTTGCGTTTTCCATCCTCTTTGAAATTGAGTTCGATCGTCGCGGAGCCCAAAATGTGGCCGGCATCACGGAACGTGGCATAGACCCCTTTGGCGATCTTGAGGGGTTTGTCGTACCTGGCATAGAACTGCACCCGCATGAAGACCTCCTCGACATCTTCGGTCGTGTAGAGGGGCCTGGGTACGCGCTTCTCTTCTCCGCGGCGCTGGGCCTTTCGAAAGAGCGTTCGGTACTCCTCTTCCATCAGCCTTGCCGCGTCGAGCATGACGATGCGGGCCAGTTCCATCGTCGGCTTCGTGGCTACGATTATTCCTTCAAAGCCCTCTTTCACCAATTTCGGTATGCGCCCCACATGGTCCAGATGGGCATGGGTGATCAGCAATATGTCCACTTTTTTTGGGTTGAAACCGAAAGGTTCGTAGTTTTTCGACTCTTCGTCGTTGCCCTGAAACATCCCGCAATCGACGAGAATCCTCGGCCCTTTTTTGATCTTGAGCATGTGGCACGACCCTGTCACTACCTGCGCCGCGCCGAACGATCGAACTATCGCCATCGCCCTCTCCTATTCCTTGATGTTCTTGAAAATTTCAGCCGTATCGAGTCCGTAGAATTGTTGAAGTATACCGTACAGCTCTGGAAAATGGCGTTTGAGCGTGAGGGGTTTTTGAAAGAAAAGCTCGCTCGCTACGGCGAAAAATTCTGCTTCGTTGGTGGCCGCATAGGCGCCGAGCAATTTATACTCTCCCCAGTTACGCCCTTTTTGCGCCCTCTCTTTGAGTTCTTTGTAGCGCCGGTGAAGCACACGCGTCCAACGGTGGTGAAGCGATCTTTGAAGCGGCGGGACGCCGTCTGGTAGGCCATCTTCGAAGTCCAGCACATGGGCGAGTTCGTGCACCACCACATTGTGCGGATAGAGATGATAGGCCTGTTTCTTCGCGTCGCGCCATGCGATGACGACCGTATCGGCGATCGATTGCCCTTCAAGCAGCAGTCTCTCTTCCGAATAGATACCGCCATTGTCGCGTATCTCTTTGGCGATCACTTCGTATGGATAGATCAGTATCGTCACCAGTTCGTCGTAACATTCGTCTGGGATGTTCACGACCATCAGACAGGCATAAAAGGCGATCACCGCTCTCATTTCGTCGGTCACTTCGGTCTTTACGCCGATAAACTCTTTGGTTTCGATGAAAAAGAGCATTCTCGGACGCAGCTTCTCTTTCAGATCCTCCGGCAGGGCCTGATAGTGTGGAATCTTCTGCAGCGCCTCTTCATATCCCTGTGGCAGGGGCATGTGCTGCACCTTTTTCCATATCCACATCCGTTTGAAGTAGCCCCATGTCTGCCATATCAGCACGATGGCCACAAGCCCGAGAATCACCTGCATCAGGGCCAGGTAATAGATCATCGAGCCGTATCTTTTAAAAGATATTCTCTCACCGCCTCCCATTGACCGCGAAATACGACCCTGTCGGCTCTTTTTGTGATCTGGTAGTCGTACATTGGGTCGTAATATTCCCGAAGCAGATACTCCACCCACGTTTTGTGCGCCTGCATATCGCCCTGGCTTAGTTGACTTCTGCAGGCACTTTCGAACAGATTTTTCACCTCTTTGAAACGCTCACCGCCGAGGCGTTTATGGATCCTCTGCAGTGCAGCGGCGATATCCTCCGCCCAGGCCGCGAACGGGTTCTGCAGACCGGCATCTTCGTATCCCTTTTGCGCCTGCAGCACATACTCGTCGAACGTGATCTCGACACGTCTGGACATGGGGGTCTCCAGAATGACAAGCGGCGCTTTTTCCAACCGGTGATAGAGTGGCAGAGGCAGATAGAGCCGGCCCACGTTGCGCCCTTCGTCTTCGAAGACCAGCCTCTTTCGTCCCGCGGCGTCCTGGTCGATCAGATCGTACGCCAACGCGTTTTCGAAATCGATCTGACTCGGCTGTGGCGTGAGTTTCCTTCCAAACGACGATCCGCGGTGGTTGGCGAGCCCTTCCAGATCGATGGCATGATCCATCGTTTTCAAAAGGAGCGTCTTACCCGATCCGGTACGGCCGCCGAGTACCACCGGCTTAATCTGCGACGCGACTCTTTCGGTCTCTTCGATCAGGAAGCGTCGGAACGCCTTATGCCCGCCTCTGAGCCGTTCGATCTCACATCCGGCTTCGCCCATCCAGCATTGGGAAATCTGCGATCGCTGCCCTCCTCTGAAACAGTAGAGCAGTGCGTCGGGATGGCTCTTTTTAAAGTCGCACCACGCCTGTACTCTTCGCTTTTTTACCTCGCCGCTGACGAGTTCATGGCCCAGCTTCACCGCCTCGGCATTGCCCTTTTGCTTGTAGGCAATACCTACCAGATGACGCTCTTCGTCACTCATCAGCGGCAGGTTGATACTGCCGGGAAAGGCTCCCTTTTCGTACTCTATGGGTGCGCGTACGTCGATCAGCGGCCTCTTTTGGAGTACGATCTGCCTGAAGTTGTCGAAAAATTCGGCCACCTACGCCACCTCGATCAGATGCTCACTTCTTTCGCCTTTGCTGTAGGTCTCTCCGATAGGCTTCAGATGCAGTCCAAGCGATTCGGCCCTCTCTTCGAACTCCCTGGCGCCCTCTCTCTTCACGGCCACCAGCAGGCCGCCGGATGTCTGCGCGTCGCAGAGTATCTCGCGCTGCCGCTCGCTCATGGGCCCGATCTTTTCGCCGTAGCTTTTGAAGTTTTTGCGCATACCGCCCGGCACGCACCCCAACGCCCTGTACTTCTCGACGTTTGGCAGAAGCGGCACTTCGTCGAACCAGACCGTCGCGCCAATGCCGCTCCCCTCGCAGATTTCGACCAGATGGCCCAGCAGTCCGAATCCTGTCACATCGGTCATCGCCACGACACTCTCCATCCGCGCGAATTGGGCACCAGCCTTGTTGAGCATCGTCATCGCTTCGATCGCGGGTTCGATGTCGCCCTCTTCGATCTTTTTCTGCTTCTGCGCCGTGGAGAGGATGCCGATACCCAGCGGTTTGGTGAGATAGAGGTAGCATCCGGGCTCGGCTGAATCGTTTCGCATCAGATGCTCCTTCTCCACCAAACCTGTCGCCGCAAGGCCGAAGATCGGTTCGGGCGAGTCGATCGAGTGTCCGCCGGCGAGGGGAATACCCGCATCTTCACAGACCGCGCGCCCGCCGTCGATCACCGCTCTGGCCACATCCGCCGACAGTTTGTCGATCGGCCATCCGAAGATCGAAATCGCCATCAGCGGCCTGCCCCCCATCGCATAGATATCGCTGAGTGCGTTGGTCGCGGCGATCTGCCCGAACGTGAACGGATCGTCGACGATCGGCATAAAAAAATCGGTCGTCGAAAGGACTGCAGTACCGTTGCCCAGATCGTAGGCAGCCGCATCGTCCCGACTGGCGTTGCCCACCAGAAGCTCCGGATAGTCGATCGCGGGCCGTGTACTCTTTAAAATGTCATCCAGCAGCATCGGCGAGATTTTGCATCCGCATCCTGCCCCGTGGCTGTATTCGGTCAATTTCACTTTTTCGCTCATCTTTTCATCTCCATAGGGTATAACTGATGTTACGCAGTATACACCATCATCCGCGGCATCAGCGTCGTGCGAGTGCAAGGCGCGGCGGTGAGGTGTAGCCGAAGCTACACCGATGCCGTCGCAACGAAGCAATCGTACGGCGATGGTGCCGCCCCTTCGGGGTCAAACGATAACGC
>JAUUDL010000143.1 GCA_030826715.1 Hydrogenimonas sp.
GGGGTTATACCCGGTCCCATCCCGAACCCGGAAGTCAAGCCCCTCAGCGCTGATAATACTGCTCCCCTCGGGAGTGGGAAGGTAGGTCGGTGCCGGGCTCTGAGGGTTCTAACTTCTACAATAAAACCCCTCTATTTTTCTAATTAATATTCAAAAGTTCTTACTATTCTGTCAATCCGGTAAACTTTACTCCCTTTTTACTATCTGTAATGTAAAATGACGACACTATTTTATATTGGGAGTGTACCTCTATGGGAAAGACGATCGATGCGATACGACGCGAAGTGAACAAGGTGGTGGTCGGTCAGGAAAAGATGATCGATGGATTGATTATCGGACTGATCTGCGATGGCCATATTCTGCTTGAAGGTGTTCCCGGTTTGGCAAAAACTACAACCGTCAACGCACTTTCCAAGGCGCTTGGACTCTCGTTTAAACGTGTACAGTTCACTCCCGATCTTCTCCCCAGCGACATTATAGGGGCAGAAATATACGATCCCAAAAATAACGCCTTCAGAATCAAAAAAGGACCTGTCTTTACCAATCTGCTGCTTGCGGATGAGATCAACCGAGCTCCTGCAAAGGTGCAGTCGGCACTGCTGGAGGTGATGCAGGAGCGGCAGGTGACGATTGGTGACGAGAGCTTCAGGATCGATCCTCCCTTTTTGGTTATGGCGACCCAGAATCCAGTTGAACAGGAGGGGGCCTACAATCTTCCAGAAGCGCAACTCGATCGATTTATGATGAAACTGGTGATCGGTTACAATACGCCCGAAGAGGAGCTCGAAATTGCACGACGAGTGGCCAACGACGCTTTGGGCTCGATCGAAACAGTGGCGAGCGGCGATGATATCGCGTCGATCAAGGAGGCGGTAAAACAAGTGCACATCGACGAAGAGGTTGAAAAATATATCGTCGATCTTGTCTTTGCGACGAGAAAACCAAAAGAGCACGGCCTCGAATCGGTCGAAAAATGGATCATGTACGGTGCGAGCCCACGTGCATCCATAGACCTCTACAAAGCGAGCCGAGCACAGGCCTATCTGCGTGGAAAAGATTTCGTTACCCCCGTCGATATCGCGTATGTTGCCAAGGAGGTACTCAGGCACCGGATTATCATGAGCTATGAAGCCGAAGCTGAAGAGATAAGTTCGGATGTCGTGATCGACAAAGTCCTCGCCACGGTGCCTATTCCCTAAGGTGAGCGCGTGAACAAACGACTCAAACAGCTGCTGATCAAGACGAAACGGCAGGTTTTTTCCGAAATGATCGGCAACAACCCGTCGCTTTTTCACGGTGAAGGGTACGACTTCAGCGAACTGCGTGAATACCAGGTGGGCGATGACATCAGAAAGATCGACTGGACCATCACGGCAAAGCTTCAAAGACCCTATGTCAAGCTCTTTCACGAAGAGCGGGAATTGAATGTGGTCGCTGCATGTATGATGGGCGGGTCACTCTTTTTCGGCACCCATCGCATCAAGCAGGAAGTAGTGGCCGAAGTGGCCGCGATACTCGGCTATTCCGCCATCAAGAACGGGGACCTTTTCACCGGAGTGAGAGCCGGCGAGCATGTAGAGAGCGTGACTCGACCGACCAAGCGCCTCTTTGGCGTCAACCACTACGTCGAATCGATCGATGCGACAACAGTGCTTGGCAAGAGAGCCGACTATGTGGAGGCACCGCGACAACTTTTTAGACGCATCAAGCGAAAGAGTGTGCTTTTTGTGATCGGCGATTTCATGGGCAAGGTGGACCTGGCGGTGCTGAGTAAAAAACACGAAGTGATTGCGGTGATCGTCCGCGACCGCTTCGAAGAGCACCCCGAACCCCTAGGGCAGGTGCATCTGGTCGATCCGGAGACTGGCGATACGCTGCAGACCAACTTCACCGAACGAAGCGTCGTGCAGTATCGCAAAGATATCGTCGCCAACGACGAAGCGCTCTATCGCCACCTGCGAAAACATCGCATCCGTTTTGTCAAAATCTATACGCACGAAGAGCCATTCGGAAAGCTCGTCAGACTCTTTGGAGGACGGGTATGAACCCTCAAGAGCTTCCGATCAGAGATATCAAACCCCTTCTTCCGATTCCCGATGTTTCGATCTATCTTTTTATCGGTCTCGTGGCGGTGGGTGTGCTTATCTTTATCGCACTTTTCATCTATCTGTTGCGCTGGTGGCGAGAACACAGAAAGCGCGACCCTCGTCTGGATTGGCTGGCGGCACTGGATAGAATCGATTACGACGATCCAAAAAAAGCGGCCTATGCGATGACGAAGTATGGCCGGCTTCTGGCCGAAGACAAGCGAAGAAAGGAGATTCTCTCCCAGCTTCTGCCGAGGCTCGAGCGATACAAGTACAAAAAAGAGGTGCCGCCGCTGGATGCCGAGACGAAGCGATTCATGAAACTCTTTATCGAGATGACCCACGATGCACTTTGAATATCCCTGGGTATTCCTTTTTGCGCTGCTTTTTCTCTTCTGCGAAAAAAAGTGTCCGCTGAGGCTCGACCTGCTCTACTTTCCCCGTGTGACACGCTTGGCCAAAGCATCGAAGAACCGCTCTGTGATGCAGGCTTTCAAATGGATGGCATGGAGTGGTCTGCTGATCGCACTCGCCTCACCCGTGCAGACGAGACTCTACGAGCCCTCACATGCCATGGGGCGTGACATCGTTCTCGTCGTCGATGCGAGCCGTTCGATGGATGACGCCTTTTCACTCCAGGAGAGTGCCAACAAATTCGAAGCGGTGCGAGATATTCTGAAGCGATTCATCGCGAAACGAAAGTACGACCGCCTTGGGATGGTGATTTTCGGCGAGTACCCTTACGTCGTATCACCCGTCACCTTCGACCACGACCTGCTTCTTTCGATGATGCCCTATCTGGAGGTTGGTATGGCCGGAGAGAAGACGGCCATCTACGACGCGCTCGCTATGGCGTTGAAGCTTCTGAAAGATTCGGAAGCGAAGTCGAAAGTGGCGATCCTGCTGACCGACGGCCGTAACAGTGCCGGCAAGATTCCCAAGAGAGTCGCCGAAAAGCTCCTGCGGCAGTATGGCATCAGGCTCTATACGATCGGTATCGGAAAATCGCACGATTACGATGCCGGTACGCTCGAGGAGCTGGCGAACGCCACGGGCGGGAAATTTTTCGTTGCCTCCGATCCCAAGATGCTTTCACAGGTGTATAACACGATCGACAGGCTCGAGCCCTCTCTGGTCGAACAATCACCCGTGATCGAAACTACCTATCTTTTCAGTTATCCGCTTTTCGTGGCGGTGATGTCGCTGATCGCATATATCTTTCTTCTTAACAGGGGGGAACTGTGAGATTCCTCTATCCCGAATATATCTATCTGATGCTTTTGCCTGCCGCTTTTTTGATCTACCTGATCGCCACCAATAAGGATATCCTCGAGAGGATCTTCGATGCCCACGTGCTGCAGCGCCTTCGCATCAGCGGAGACTCCCTGGGCAGAAAGGGGCACAACACCCTTCTTTTCATCGCCTTTTTTTTCATGACGCTCGCACTGGCCGAACCGGTGATCGATCAAGGGCGTGTGCTGGTTCAAAGCGGCGGAAGCGATGTCGTCGTCGCGATCGATGTCTCAAAATCGATGCATGCCAAAGACTTCTACCCCGACCGCTTCGATTTTGCGCGTCAAAAATCGCGGGAGCTGATCGAAGCGCTTGAGGGTGAGAGAATTGGATTGATCACCTTCTCTTCAGGTTCATTCATCATCTCCCCGCTTACCTACGACCGCAGCGCGCTCCTGTTTTTGCTCGAAAGGCTCGATCCATCGCATGTGACGGCTCGCGGCACCGATTTGGCGGCGGCGCTGGAGGGGGCGGCGAAGCTGCTGAGAAAGAATCGGAACAAGATCGTGATTCTGGTGACCGACGGCGGTGATGACAAGAGGGTCGATTCGCTGATCGAAAAAGCGAAAAATGAGCGTATGCGCGTCATTGTCTGGATGGTGGCGACACCGCAGGGAGCACCGGTTCCGGGAACGAAAAAACCAATCATCAGCCGTGCGAACGCGGCGCTGAGTGAATTGGCCGAACAAACCGGCGGACTCTTCGTGACAGCGACTCTTTCGCAGGAAGATGAAAAAGAGATAGAGAAATTCATCGAACAGCACAGAGGGAAAACGACAGAGCGGGTGATTGAAAAACGCATTGAGCTCTTCTATATTCCGCTGGGCATCACACTGATGATCCTCCCTTTTGCGCTCTACTCCATCGGTGCGTCTGGCCGGTTCACGGCTCTTTTGGTGCCACTGCTTCTGATTCCGACGCAGAGCCTGAAAGCGGGAATGTTCGATTTCAAATGGATCGAAAAGGGTGAACGGGCCTATCGTGCGGGAGAGTATAACCGAAGCATCGAAGCGTTCGAAAAGCTGGCGATTCAATCACCAAAAAGCGAGGTGTGGTTCGATCTTGGGAACAGTTACTACAAAAGCGGACGCTACAAGATGGCACTTGATGCCTATGAACGGGTGATCACCTCCGACACCCGCATGGAGATGTCCAAACTCTACAATATGGCCAACTGTTACGTCAGACTCGGCAAACTTCAAAAGGCGGCCGAACTCTATAAAAAAGTGCTGCAGATGGGTGAGGACGAAGATGCCCGCTACAATCTTGGGTTGGTGGAAAAAGCGCTTCGCCAACAAAGAATGAGAGCCTCAAAAGGCAAAAAGGAGGAAGAGGGAGCTCAAAAGAAGAGTCGTCAGGAGAGTGAGACTCACAAGGGGGCGCAGGCGAAACAGGGCGGTGCCCAAAAAGGGCGACATGCAAGCCGCAAGCGGGAACTGAGCCCCGACGAAGAGAGAAAATGGATGCAGCTTATCGAACGACAGCCGCTCAAGACGAAACTCTATCCCCTGACACCGCCTCAAAAAAGTGAAGATGCCGATGCGTGGTAAAATCCTTGTCGTGCTGATGCTCGCCCTGGTACCGGTTTTTGCATCGGTACGTGCGAGCGTGGACGAGAACCCCGTCATCGCCGGCGAATCGGTCGAATTTTCGATCGAAGCCAGGGGTGAGAGCGTAGAATTTCCGAAAATAGAAAAGATCGGGGATGTGCCGGTGACGGAGGAGGGATCTCAGCGGTTCGAGCATTTCGAAAACAACCGCACTGTCGTGGAGTGGGTGAAACTCTACGCGCTGACACCGAAAAGAAGTGTGACAATCCCCTCCTACACGGTGATCGTCGACGGCAAGGCGGAAAAGACGAAACCGATATACCTGCAGGTCAAGAGCGCGGGCGGCAGCGGCACGGAGAATTTTCGTCTGAAGCTTTCAAGCGACAAACACGAGGCCTATGTGGGTGAAATGGTCACGGTGACCCTCAGGTTCTACGAAAAAAAAGAGGTGCCAGTGATGCATGTGGAATTTCCTCCGATCCGTTATGAAAATTTCTGGGTCAAGCGCGTGGGGAGCGAAAAGCGCTACGCCCAAAACGGTTTCCTCGTCCATGAAATCCGCTATCTCTTCTTTCCACAGAAACCTGGAAAACTTCTCATCGGCCCGGCATCGGTGAAGGTGGCGGTGGCCAAGAAGATGCGTGACGCTTTCGGTTTTATCGTGCGCCGACCCCAGTGGATGACACTGCAAACCAATCCCGTTCCGCTTGAGGTCAAACCGCTTCCGCATGGTGTGAAACTGGTCGGCCGCTTCCAGATAGAGGCCGATGCCAAGCCCAAATCGGTGCGATCGGGCGATCCGGTGGAGCTCTTTTTGAAAGTCGAAGGTGAGGGAAATATCGAAGATTACGAGCCTCCGGCACTCTCTCTGGGAGGGGTTACGATCTACGCGGATGCCCCGAAAGTGTCGCAAAACTACTCGCACGGCATCTACCGTGGTCTCTGGCAGAGGCGTTATCTGCTGATCGCGGAAAAATCCTTCGTGATTCCACCTTTCTCTTTGCGTTATCTCGACCCTGCCACAGGTGAGGTACGCACACGAAAAACAGAACCGATCGCGATTGCGGTCAAAAGTGGAGAAAAAGGTCCCTTGGCCTCCACAAGGGAATGCAATACCGATGGGCATGGAAAGAGGCAAGCACCCATGACCGAAAAGTTTTGGATCGCATTGATTGCATTTGCGGCGGGAATGGCCACGATGTATCTGTTGCACTCACTCGGAAAAATGTTCGAAGCAAAAAGAGAAGAGAGATCGGGGCGGCCAAGCAGCGACAAAGCGATGCTCCAGCGACTGATGCCCTATGTGCATCGCTATCCAGAAGCCGCCGTCATGGCTGAAAATCTCTATGCGAAAATCTACGAAGGCAAGCCGGTGGCTGTCGATAGAAAGCAGTTTGAAGCTTTTATGAAGAAGCTCGAAAAGAGAGGATAGCTTTTAGAGAATGTCGTGTAGTTTCTGCGCTTTCTCCATCCATGTTTCCAGCTCTTCCCACTTCTCCTCTTGGATCAGCTGACGGCATCGGGTGAGCTCCTCCTCGAAGTGGTCCATCGAGTCAAGCAGATTGGCTTTGTTCTGCTTGAAAATCTCTTTCCACATGATCGGCGAACTTTTCGCCAGGCGGCTCATGTCGCGGAATCCGCCGGCGGCGAGGATGAGAATGTTTCTGGCATCCTCCTGCGACATGACGGCGTTGGCGAGGGCATAGCTGATGGCGTGGGGCAGGTGGCTGATGTAGGCGGCATGACGGTCGTGCTCTTTGGCATCCATCGTCACGATCTTCATTCCGATCGCCTCAAAGAGCGCTTTGGCGGTCGCTTGCTGAAGCTCTCCGCTCTCTTCGAGGTTGCAGAGAACGACGATTTTGTTGCGATAGAGATTGGCCAGCGCCGCGGCAGGACCGAACTTTTCGGTACCCGTCATCGGGTGGGCGGGTACGACATTCTGCCTGATCTGCGGCGGTATGCTCGATACGATCTTCTCTTTCGTGCTCCCCAGATCGATGATCGTGCACATCGGCGAGACGTCGGTGAGATTGTGGAACGATCGGATAATTCCTTCGACAGGTATGGCCAAAAAGATGACATCGGCACGCTTGATCTCGTCCCATTCGGCCACTTCGTCGACCAGATGGAATTTCAGAGCCTCTTTGCAATGCGTTTTGTTGTGGTCGTACCCTATGATCTTTCTCACCTGGGGGACACTCCTGAGCGCAAGCCCCATCGATCCGCCCATAAGACCCAATCCAACGATGCCGACTACCATACATGCCACCTTTCGATATAAATGTTGACGCCATTGTAACCAAGAGGGAGTTTAATGGAGTTTAATCGAAAAAATGATAGACTCATATCCTTTTATGCCATCATCATATGACGCAAACATACAACAGAGGATATCCATGAAACGTATCGTATCGGCACTCCTGCTTGTGGCCGTTTTGGCCAGTGCCCAGCAGATCAAGGCGATCAAGTTCGACGGCTTGATCCATCTTTCGGCAGATATCGCCCAGGAGATCATCGGCATCCATCCGGGTGAGCCGATCGATATAGAAAAGGTCGACGAGGCGATCAAAAAGCTCTTTGCGCAGGGCTATTTCAAGGATATCTGGGTCACCGAAGAGCGCGGCGTGCTGACGTTTCATTTCAAGGAGAAGCCTGTCATTTCGCAGATCACATTTCTGGGGTACGGTGAAAACAAGAAAGAGGAGCTTCTTTCGGAGATCGGCCTGAAAAAAGGGGATATCTACGACGAGAGCAAAACCGAAAAGGCCAAAGAGACACTGCGTAGAAAGATCGAATCGGAAGGCTATTTCGACACGGTGGTGGAGGTCGAAACGACACCGCTCAAGACCGGAAGCGTCAAGGTCGATTTTGTGATCAACAAGGGTGAAAATATCATTATCAAGAAGCTCAATCTCTGCGGCGCCGAACACTTCAGCCGCGGCGATATCGAGAGTGTGATGGCCAACAGGCAGCGGCAGTTCATGGGATGGATGTGGGGCCTCAACGACGGCAAAGTGAAGATCGATCAGCTCAAATACGACGGGCCGAGAATCCGCGACTATTATATGCGGCACGGTTATCTCGATGCGAAGGTCGAGCCGCCTCTTCTTCGAGTCGATTTCAACCAATACCGGGCCATTCTCGATTTCAAAATCGAAGAGGGGGCCGTCTATCGCGTCAAGGATGTGCAGATCGACCTGACCGAGCCGGTGATCGATCCCAAAACGCTCAAAGAGGACCTTCGTGTCGATCCGGGTGAAATCTTCAATATCGAGGATCTTCGTAAAGATATGGAGAAGATCAAGGAGAAGGTCGCCAACCTCGGATACGCCTATGTCCGCGTTGTCCCGGACTTCATCAAGGATGAAAAGAGCCATACCGCGATCGTCAAATATAAGATATTCCCCGGCCAGAAGGTCTCTATCCGCGACGTGATCATTTCGGGAAATACCCGCACACTCGATCGGGTCATTCGGCGTGAGATCTATCTCGCCCCGGGCGATACCTACAACCTGACCGACCTCAAAGATTCGAAGGCGGCCCTGATGCGTACGGGTTACTTCGAGAATGTCGTGATCGACGAACGGCGCGTCAGCGAAAACCAGATGGATCTGGTGGTCAACGTCAAAGAGACGCAGACAGGCAATATCATGCTCGGTGGTGGGTACGGCAGCTACGACGGCTTCATCGTCAACGCTTCCATCAACGACAAGAATGTCTTTGGAAGCGGCCTTTCGATGGGCCTGAGTCTCGACTTCTCGCGCCATAGAAGCAACTTCAACTTCAACGTCACCAATCCGCGCATCTTCGACAGCGACTACAGCGCCGGAGTCAACCTTTACAACTCCGAGTACGAGTCGTACGACTATACGGAGAAACGAAAAGGGGGCTCGCTGAGCGTCGGCCGTCAGATCGCACGCTACTGGCATGCGGGGCTGATGTATCAATATTTCGACACCAAACTGACGGGCATGAGCCCCGACTATCCCGACTACGCCCTCTACAACGATAAAACGTTTGCCACCAGTGCGATCACGCCGAGCCTGCAGTTCAACAACACCGACGACTACTATCTGCCGCGCCACGGTATGATATTTGGCATCAGTGCCGAATATGCCGGGGTGGGCGGCGATGCGAAGTTCAACAAAGACTATCTCAACTTTGCTATCTTCCAGGGGCTCGACGACTATCTCAACTACGATCTGATCCTGCGTTACAAAGCGCGCCTGGGTGCGATTCCGTGGGATGAGCAGCTGCCGGTGAACGAGAAGTTCTTCATGGGGGGCATTCGGACCGTGCGCGGGTATCAGTCGGGATCGATTTCGAAAAAAGATGCCAACGGCTACCTGCTGGGAGGAAAATACACCTTCTCCAACTCCGTCGAAGCGAGTATCCCCCTGATCGAAGCGGCGAAGATGCGGATCGCCTTCTTCTTCGATTACGGCATGATCGGGGAGGAGGCCTTCACCGAAGAGAAGCGTGCGGGCACGGGGGCGGCCATCGAATGGTTTTCGCCGATGGGGCCGATCAGCCTCGTATTCGCCAAACCGCTCATGTCCAAAGAGGATGACCAGACATCGAACTTCGAATTTACGATGGGAACGCAGTTCTGACGACGAAAGAAGGGCGGAGTGCGGCCTTTGGCAAGGTCGCCTCTTGCCGCCGGCTGCGATGATAGATGAGGTGCGCTATCGAAACTGTACGGCAATGGGGGCCGGTTTCTCGAGCTCCTTGATGCGCTCTTTGGCCAGATAGGTGTTAAAAGGGGTATCGATGGTGAGTACGCCATTGTCGTAGGAGGCATGAACGCTGCCGTACTGTCTGGCGATGTGAATCGTCTGGGCCAGAGAGACGATATAGCTCAGCCACGCCAGTGTCATGGCATCCGGCAGAAGTTTTTTGTGTGGACGCGTGAAGCTCTCTTTCGGCAGACGTCGTTTGTTGAACCGCACCAGTGTGGCGATGAGGATCATCTCTTCGTGGGTGAATCCGTAATCGAGATTGTTCATGATGATGTAGGCACTGTGCTTGTGGTAGTCGTAATAGTCGAGGCGTACGCCGATCTGTGAGAGCTTGGCGGCCGTTTCGAGATGTTTGCGGGTCTCTTCAGGCAGCCCGAATGGTGTTTGCAGTGCGTTGAAAAGGGTTCGGGCCGTCGAGGCGATATTGGCGGCAAGACGCGTATCTGTACAGAAGCGGTCCTGAAGAGAGCGTACACTCGGATTGAAATTGTCGGGAAAGATATGGTTGTTGTGACGCAGCAGGTCGCCGAGGAAGAGGCCCTCACGGACACCGGCACCGCTGGTGATCACCTCGCTCGCGCCTATCGTTTCAAGGACACGCTTGAAAATCAGTGCGCCAGGGCGGATCGTATCGATCCGATCTTTCTTGATTCCATATTTCGAGAGTTTCATAACCGAAGCATTGGCGACCTTGTCGATGAATTTTCCTTCATCCTGGAGTGAAAAACGAAAGGCGTGGAGCTTTTCGATCGAGTGGTCGTTTCTCTCCATGATCGCTTTGGCGATCGCTCGGATCGTTCCACCGATACCTACAGCCATCTCACTTCTGAAGGTGTCGGGCAGTGCTGCCAGCGCCTTGTCGATATATGCCGATGCCTCTTCGATCGGACGCTTTTTGTCGAAAAAGAGCTCCTTGAGCCGAACCGTACCGATGTCGAGTGAACAGGTTTCTACGATGCGCCGCCCACTGATGAGAGCCATATCGGTCGATCCGCCGCCGATATCGATGGTGACGCCATCCTGGATAGGCAGGAGGTTCACGGCGGCCACACCACCGAGCCACGCCTCCTTGTCGCCGTCAATTACCTTGATGCGAAGGCCGACATCCCGTTCGACACGGCGTAAAAAATCTCTTTTGTTGGGGGCGTCGCGCACGGCCGATGTCGCGACGCACAATATTTTGCGGACTTTGAAGCTTTTGGCAATCTGGACGAATTGGGAGAGTGCGGCGATGGCCCGTTCCATCGCTTCGGGTTGGAGCTCGCCTCCTTTGGCGTAGGCCCCTTCACTGATGCGTACACGGCTGCGGCTCTCGTTGAGCAGATAGAATCCATATCGGCTCGTGCGTTCGAAAACCACCATGCGGGCGGAGTTGGAGCCGATATCGATGACGGCCGTACGCCTGGCCATCAGCGACGGCCCCTGGCTTGTATGGTGTCTCGTTTCACGAAATGCGGTTACAGCTCTTCTTGGAGATGTTCAAATTTGAATTTGAGCTCTTCGACGCTTTCGACATTGTCGGGATCTGGGATAATGCAATCGACGGGGCAGACGGCGACGCAGGCGGGCTCGTCATAGTGTCCCACGCATTCGGTGCATCGGTCGGGATCGATAATGTAGATGGGATCACCCTCTTCGATCGCTCCGTTGGGGCACTCTTCGCGGCATGCGTCGCATGCGATACATTCATCGGTAATCATCAAAGCCATTGTTAAACCTTCTTCGTTAAATTTCCGAGATTTATAACCTATGTAACCTTAAACAGAACTTATTGGAAGATCGCACTGTGGCTTGGTCGCGAAGATAAGTGTGGCGACAGTGCCGGAGTGCCCATCTTTGCGGTTTTCGAGGCTTATTTTCGCCCCCATGGCGTCGGCCGCGGATTTGGCGAGGAAGAGCCCAAGGCCCGCCCCGGGGGCATTGCCTACCCGTTTGAAGGGGGCGAAAAGGTCGATATTTTCGTCAATGCCCGGTCCTTCGTCGATCACTTCGAGTTTGATCTTCTCATCGTCTAGCAGCCGTGTTTTGAGCACGATCTTTCCCCCTTTGGGAGTGAACTTGACGGCGTTTTGCAAGAAATTCTGCACGATCTGGTTGAGCAGCGTCTTTTGGATCGATCCGACGAGCGCATCGGGTTGCAGGTCGAGTATCAGATCCTTGCCTTCCGATTTGGCCAAAAGGGCAAAATCTTCGCCCTTTCTACGGATGAAATCGATGATATCGACACTCTGCGGCAGCTCGAAATGGGCCCCCTCCTGTCTGCCGATCTCAAGAATCGAGCTGATCATCTGGTTCATCTCCTGGATCGTTTTGTTGGCAAGTTGCAGCGCTTCGATATATTTTTCCGGTTCTCTTTTTTTGATCAGGGTGACGTCGTTTTTGAGTTTCATCACATTCAGAGGGGTTTTGAGTTCGTGGGCGGCACCGATGAAGAGCTCTTTTTGGTACTTGACGAAGGTCTGGATGCGGTTGATGAGGCGGTTGATCGATTCGCCCAGCGGTACGAACTCTTCGGGCAGGGTGCGGGTGTTGATCGTGGTCAGAAAGTTTTCGTTCAACGAGGAGAGTTTTTTGGTCAGACGGGTGATGGGCATCAAAAGCATGGCCGATAGGCCGAAGGCGTAGAGGACGATGAGAATGAGGCTGATGAGGTTGATGATGACGATCGAGCGGAATATTTTGTGCAGCATTTGGGCGACATTCGTGATCTCTTTGCTCATGAGCAGATAGGTCTGCTCTTTGAAGTTGTAGGGGTAGATCAGTTCGATATAGTGTTTGCCCTCGAGTTCTCTTTCGCGCCACTCGATCGAACTGTAAAAACGGTGGGGGGCGGGTATGACCTTGGCGGTGATGCCCAGGGCGTTCTTGAGATTTTTGGCATCGATCTTCTCGCTCTCTTTGTAGTCGGGAAATGTCTGGACGATATATCGGGCCTGCTTGATGAGTTGCTGGGAGAGTTCGTCATAGATCGACTGCTTGATGAATGCATAGAGCATCGTCGAAAAGATAATGAGCAGTATGGAGGATGCAATGATGAGCTGGGTGAGAAACTGGTTACGGATACTTCTGTTTTCAGCCACCTGAAACCTTTGTGAGCAGTTATGTGAATGGATGAACTATTTTAGCGGATTTGAAAATGAATGGAAAGAGGAGGGATCGGGAAGCGGACTTCCCGATGAGATATTACTCTTCGACTTTTTTCTGCGGATAGCAGAAGCGGTATCCGCGGCGTCGGACCGTTTCGATCGTCTGGATATTGAGAGGTTTGTCCATTTTCTGGCGGATCTGGTTGATCGCCACTTCGATGACGTTGGGCGTGACCAGTTCAGGCTCTTCCCAGATCGCGTCGAGCAGCTGCTCTTTCGAGACGATTTCGTCGCGATGGCGGGCCAGATGGGTCAGCACTTCGAAAGGCTTGCCCTTGAGCTCGATCTCTTTTTCCTTGTAGATAACCTTCTCCTCTTGGGGATTGATCGTCAGATCGTCGATTTCGATCACATTGCTGCCGCCAAAGCGCAGACGCGCCTTGATGCGTGCGATCAGGACATCGAAATCGAACGGTTTTTTGATGTAATCGTCCGCACCCGCTTCGAGGGCTTCGATTTCACTCTCTTTGTCGTCACGTGCCGAGAGAATGATCACCGCCGTTTTCGGGTTGTTGGCTTTGGCCTTCTGGATCAGTTCCAGCCCGCTGCCATCGGGAAGCATCCAGTCCGCGAGTATCAGGTCGTAGTTACGGATATCCAGATAATAGTCGCCATCTTTGAAGTTTTCGGCCGAGTCGGTTTGGTAGTTGAACTCGTTGAGACCTTCCGAGAGGGTCTTGTTGACGGTTGTTTCATCTTCTACAATAAGTATGCGCATATTGGTCTGTCCTTGGGCGTTGAAATTTAAGCGGGATTATAGCATATTTTTAGATTTTTTTAATCTAATTTTCAAAAAAATTAAAGAAAGTTCCGAAAATCGGTGACGCAGACGGTGCAGTGAGGGAGGATATCGGGTTTGCAGATGGTGATTTTTATCGTTTCGATTGGTGGAAAAGTGGCTTTGAGATGAGAAAGAAGTCTCTCCAGCGCCTCTTCGACGAGCCCGAATTTCTCCTTCTGCATCATCGAGGTGATCAGGGCGGCCACTTCGGCATAATCGATGAAACTCTTTTCATTGGGTGTGTAATGGTAACCGATTTCACAATCGACGATGACCTTTTGGGGACGTCTCCTCTCTTCGGGCAGTATCCCGATGATCGCCTCGAAGGTCAGATCGCGGATCAAGATCGTCATGCGACCCGTTTCTCCTGCCCGGTGACGAGCCGTACGATGTTGGGGATATGTTTATAGACGACGATAATGGCGATGATCCAGATGGGGGCGTGCGAGTGGATGTTGGGCACGTCGGGGTAGAGAATGTAGCTGGCGATGATGAAGGCGGCCAGCGCACCCAGCGAGGCGAGCGACGAGATGCGCAGCGTTTTGCCCAGAATGAACCAGACCACAAGGGCGATTGCCGTGACGTCGGGCATCAGGAAGGCCAGAACGCCCACTCCCGTAGCGATACCCTTGCCGCCTTCGAACATCAGGTAGGGGCTGAAGCAGTGGCCTACGACGGCGAGTACCGCGATCGCCCAGAGTGTGGCGTCGGGCATGCCCGCCATTTTGGCGACAACGAGGACAGCGATCCCTTTGAGCGCGTCGAGTGCGACGGTGGCGATCGCCAGCTTTTTGGCCAGTTTCGGGTTTCGCTCCTTGACGACACGCAGAACGTTGGTGGCGCCAATGCTCCGGCTACCGCTGCTCTTGACGTCGACGCCGGCGAAAAGTTTGGCCAATATCAGCCCGAACGGGATACCGCCGATGAGGTAAGCGGCGAGATAGAAGAGAATGTTGGGATTGCTCAGAAAATGCATGAACGCTTCACTTTATGGTAAAATTTGGCCTAATTATAGGTTATAAATAGTTACAACGCCATTAAGGATCTGGATTTGGAACGCAATGAAATGAAAGAGAAGATTCTCGAGCTGAAAGAGAAGCTGCCTGTCACGCTCGTGGCGCACTACTACCAGCGCGATGAAGTGTTCGAACTGGCTGACATCACCGGCGACAGCCTGGAACTGGCCAGGCAATGCAAGGCTGACGACAATGAATGGGTCGTCTTCTGCGGTGTCGGTTTCATGGGCCAGAGCGTCAAGGTGATCGCACCCGAAAAGAGGGTGGCGATGTCGAAAATCGCCTGCTGTGCGATGGCGCGGATGATCGACAGCACCTACTACGACGAATCGGTGGCATTCATGGAAAAAGCGGGAATCAAAAAAGAGGATATCCTGCCACTTCCCGAATATTCTCGA
>JAUUDL010000072.1 GCA_030826715.1 Hydrogenimonas sp.
GCGATCAATATGGTCAAATCGTTCTCGGGCACCATCGATATCTTCTCCACCGTCGTCGGCGATACCTGTTTCGCATCGGCCGGCATCATCGAAGAGGATGCCAAAAAAGAGCGCATCAACGTCATATCCAATACCGTCGTCAGTGACGACAAACACCCGGCAAAACTCCCAAACAACCACAAGCAGACCGTCAAACTGGTCGTGATGAATGGCAGCTATACCGTCGTCGGCGCCCAGGTGATCGGCGGCATCGACATCGGCGAGATGATCAATATTCTGGGTGTCATCATCGAAAAGAAGATGAATGTTTTCGACCTTCTCAACCTCCAGGTGGCCACCCACCCGCTTCTGACTTCAGCCCCGACCTCCTACCCGATCATTCAGGCGGCACAGAATATCGCGATGCGTTCGATCCGTTGCGAAGATTGAACGAGATGAATCGTCCCAAAGTCAAAATCGTCGCCACACTGGGCCCCTCATGCCATACCCTGCCGCAGATCGAAGCCCTCATCGACGCAGGTGTGAACGTCTTTCGCCTCAACTTCTCGTATGGCAGTCACGATGAACACCGTGCCATGATCAGAAAAGTGCGAGAAGCGGCACAAACCAAAGAGGCCAACGTCGCCATACTGCAGGATATTTGCGGCCCAAAAATCCGCATCAAAGGGCTCGAGAAGCCGATAGAGTTGCACGCCGGCGATCTGGTCACGCTGGCCAAAACACCCGCAAATGGGGCGATAAGCCTCACCTACCCTCAGATTATCGACGATCTTCAAAGAGGTGACGAAATCTTCTTCGCCGACGGTTCGGTGCAGACGAAAGTGATCGAAAAAAGTGATTCGGAAGTTATCCTGAAGGTCTATACCGCCGGGCGACTGATGGAAGGCAAAGGGGTCAATCTTCCCAAAGCGTCGGTCCACCTGCCCGCCATCACGCCAAAAGATCGTGACGATCTGATTTTCGGGGCGAAAGAGGGAGTCGATTTCGTCGCCGTTTCGTTCGTCGGGTGCAAAGAGGATGTCAGAAGAGCCCGCCAGATCCAACGCAATGCGGGCGGAGATGCCTGGATCGTCGCAAAGATCGAACGCAAAAGCGCGTTGGAGCATATCGAGGCCATCATCAAAGAGAGTGATGCGGTGATGGTCGCACGCGGAGATCTAGGTGCCGAGGCCGGAATCGCCCGCGTGCCGATACTGCAAAAGCAGATCATCCGCGCCTGTAACGAAGCAGGAAAGCCCGTCATTACGGCGACACAGATGCTCAGCTCCATGATCACTTCACCCTACCCCACGCGTGCGGAGGTCTCAGACATCGCTAACGCCGTGCTCGATGGGACGGATGCCGTGATGCTCTCGGACGAAACGGCGGCCGGGAGCCATCCTCTCGAAGCGGTCTCGGTCCTTGTCGAAACGATCATGCAGGCGCAACGCGCTTACCCCTATTTCGCCCCTTTCCCACCGGTCGCCAGGGAAGCTTTTCCCCATGCCGCCGTGGAGCTCTCCAAAACGCTCGAACACGATTTTATCTGCGCATTGACACTTTCGGGCTACACGCTCTGTCATGTCAGCAAATTCCGACCGAAAAAACCGATTTACTGCATCACGCCCAACACCGCTCTCGTGCGAAAGACCACGATCATCTGGGGTGTCGACACGACCGTCACGATCAATCATTTCGACAACGAAAAAGAGCTGGTCGACAAGTTTATGGCACGCGCCTGCTGCAGGCCGAAAGCTTTCCTTCTGGTGACCGGCCACCTGGGCGAGACGATATCGCTCGGCAAAAGTGTGCGCTACATCCGCCCGGACGACCGCTCCATCTGAGCGGCGGTACCCTCTTTCTCAAGGCAGAGGCGTATTGACACTGCGAAGAAGGTGATCTGTCGCCCTTTTGGCTTCGTAGGGGTGATAGTTGTAGAGTTTTTCGTAATACTCCACGACCATTCTTGATGAGTTGAAATAAGCCAGAATGTCGTTCATACCGTTTTTGGCGATCTGCAGCCACCGCTTTTCGTCGTTGTAATAGAGCGGAAGAATCGTCTTTTCGAGTTTATCCATCATTGATTTGTAGGCAAAGTCGTCCCGCTCTTCGATCGGCAGCGACGGATCGGCATGCTCGATCGTGAAAGAGTTGATACCATCTTTTTGAAACTCCGCATGCCATCCGTCGGCGATGGAGAAGTGAATCGAGGCGTTGGCCCCCGCACTCATGCCGCTCGTTCCGCTCGCTTCGCGTCCCCACCTTGGCGTATTGAGCCAGACGTCCGACCCCTGCTTGAGCAGTTTCGAGAGCCGCAGCTCGTATCCCGTGAGGACCGCGACGTTGGCGAACTCCCGGCTCATAACCACCAGATCGTTGAACATCTGAACGGCACGGTAGTCGAGCGGGAAAGGTTTGCCCGCCCAGATGATCTGGATCGGATATTTTGTATTGGAGACGAGTGCCCTGAAGCGCTCCATATCGCGTATCAAAAGATTGGGCCGTTTATATTCGGCGAATCGCCGCGCCCACACCAGCGTCAAGACATTCGGGTCGAAGAGTTTCCCCGTCTGATCGGCCACCTCTTCGAAGAGTTTGTGTTTAAGATGCTTCTTTCGTCCCACCATCTGGTAGTCTTCATGCTCCTGCATCCAACTGAGCAGCTGCTTATCGGCCCAGTAACGCATGTTCTGTGCATTGGTGATACTGATGATTTCGCACTTTCCGGGTACATCTTTCCACATGTCGTTGGCGACTTTTTTATGGATCTTCGAGACGGCGTTGGCCCGTTTGGCCGTCTTGAGCGCACCGACCGTGAGTGAAAAGTTTTCATCGTAGTAATCGAGCTTCTTTTGTACCTCGTCCAATGAGAGTCCATCAAAAAATCCCATCTGTGCCAGCAGGTGGACATTGTGCTCCTCGTTGCCAGCCATCTCGGGTGTATGGGTCGTGAAGACGACATGCTCCTTGAGATCGTCCAGTTCGGGATAACGCTCCATCAATTCGAAGACCATTGGCAGGGCGTGCCCTTCGTTCATATGGTAGATATCGATCTTTTCACCCAATGCATCCAGGACTCTGATACCGCCGACGCCCAGCACGATCTCCTGCGCGATGCGCGTCTCCTCGTTGGGATCGTAAAGTTTGTGAGTGATGGTGCGCGAAAGGTAGTCGTTTTCCGGAATATCGGTCGTCAAAAGGATCACCGGAGCCGACTCGAAGGTGTCGGCTGGAAGCAGATAGGCTTTGACCCAGACCGGTTTGCCATTGATCATCACCTCGACTTTGATGCCGGTCTCTTTGATGAAATAGTAGAATTTCCGTCTAAAATCGATTTTGAGGGTCTGATCTTCGTGCCGACTCTGGTCGTAATAGCCGTAGCTCCAGAGTATGCCGATGCCGACCGTTTTCTGCCGCCGGTCGTTGGCGCTTCGCATATGTGACCCGGCTAGAAACCCAAGCCCGCCCGAATAGGTCTTCAATGCCTGGTCGATCGCGAACTCCATCGAAAAATAGGCGACGGGTGTCGAAAATTTCTCGTCGATTTCATAGGTAAAGAGTTGATTCATTTAATGTTTTCCTTGTTGAAGTTTTTCGATAATGTGTCGTTCCACCGGTTCGTCTCCGGGCTGTTCGTAGGTATGGATGCGCAGCATCGCCCCGATCAGGGAGGTGAGCAGTTCGAAGTAGAGGATCGTTTCGCCGACGTTCGCTTCGCTCAGACGATCAAAAAGGATCGTATCGGTCGGTATCCCCGCCTCTGAAACCGCTTCACGGACCGCGTCGCACTCGATATTGATCAGTTCGTTGAATGTATAATTGTTGACGATCTCGCCGTGAGGTATCATTTCGAGCGGGACTTTGGGTATCTTCAAGCCGTTTTCGAAATCTTCGATCTTCATGAAGGTGACTGTCTTGTCGCCCGGCCCCTGCAAAATAAGCTGCAAAATCGAATGTTGGTCGACCGTGCCGATCTGGCCCATCGGCGTCAAACCGGTACGGTTGCCGCAGCGGTCGATCTTTCCGAGCGATTCGGCCCAGAGCTGTTTGTACCATCGGTTAAAGGCCGCAAAAGCGTTGCCGTATCCAAACAGCAGATTGATCGGATACTGCTCTTTGTGCACGGCCAGAAAGGCCGCTTTGATCGCGACATGCTCCTCTTCACCGCCGAAGAAACGTTTGACCATCTTCGAACCACCCTCCAACAACGAACAGGTATCGTATCCCGCCAGGGTCAAAGGGACGATACCCGACGCGCTCAATACCGAAAAGCGGACACCGACATTTTTTGGGATCGTATAGGTTTTCAGGCCGTAATGATCCGCGAAGCGGCACAACGGGGAGCCATCGTCCGTGATGGCGATCACACGGTCGTGGTCCTTGCCTTTGAGGTCGAGCGAAAAGTGGCCGATCACCGCTTTGAAGATCGCCATCGTCTCGACCGTCATCCCCGACTTGGAGACGACCAGAAATATCGTTTTCTTTCTGTTGATCTGTGAAAACTTTTGACTCAACTCGATTGGATCGGGATTTTCGAAAAAGAGCATCCGTTTGGCGTGAGGGTATTTGTGCCGAAGCATCCCTTCGATCGCCTGCGTTCCCAGCGAGGATCCCCCCACCCCGATCACGGCGACCGTATCGCTCTTTTTGATCGTTTCGCACGAGGCGGCATAGGCATTGACTTCGGTGACGATCATGCGGCTGTCATCGGGAAGGTTGAAATAGCCCGCTTTTCCCGTCTCCCGCTCTTCGACCACTTTCCCGATCGCTTCGGCGATCAGGCTGTTCTCTTCATCATTGGGCGTCCATCCCAACTTCGCTTCATAGGTGATCATTGTTTTTCCTCGAAGAGTGACGAGACGATCTTTTGCGCTTCACGCTGTATCGTTTCAAGATGGGCTTCGGAGAGAAAACTCTCCGCATAGATTTTATAGATATCTTCGGTGCCCGAAGGGCGCATCGCAACCCATCCGTGGGCGGTGACGAGTTTGAGTCCGCCGATCGGTGCACCGTTGCCCGGCGCATTGGTGAAAACCCCTTCGATCTTCTCGCCACCGAGCGTGTCGGTTGTGATCTGCGAGGGATTGAGCGCCTTGAGTATCGCTTTCTGTTCAGGCGTGGCGGGAGCGTCGATGCGGGCGTAGTAGGATTTTCCGAACTTCTCTTCGAACCTGGCATAGATGGTGGCAGGGTCCTCGCCCGTGACCGCCTTGATCTCGGCGGCGAGCAGGTTCATGATGATGCCGTCCTTGTCGGTGCTCCACACCTTCGCGTCGCTTCGAAGGAAAGAGGCGCCCGCACTCTCTTCGCCGCCGAAACCGAGCCATCCCTCGTAAAGGCCGTCGACGAACCATTTGAATCCGACCGGCACTTCGTAGATCTCCCGGCCGATCTCATCGGCGACGCGGTCGATCATGGCACTGGAGACGAGCGTTTTTCCGATCTTCAGCGCTTCGGGCCATTGCGCCCGGTGGGTGAAAAGATACCAGATCGCCACACTCAGATAGTGGTTGGGGTTCATCAATCCACCGATCGGCGTGACGATGCCGTGACGGTCGGCGTCGGTATCGTTTCCGAACGCCAGATCGTAGCGATCTTTGAGTTCGACCAGAGAGGCCATCGCGTACGGCGAGGAGCAGTCCATCCGAATCTTTCCGTCGTGATCGAGCGTCATGAACGAAAAGGTGGGATCGACGTAGGGGTTGATCACATCCATATCCAGATCGTAGAGCTCTTTGATCTTTTTATAGACCCCTATCGCCGATCCGCCCAGAGGGTCGGCGCCCAGACGCAGTTTCGAAGCTTTGATCGCTTCGATATCCAAAATTTCCCCAAGCGCCTTGACGTAGGGGGTGATGAAGTCGTACTCGGCAACCAGGCCGCTTTGCAGCGCCGCTTCGTACGTCATCTGCCGAACCTCTTTCAAACCGTTTTCCAATATCTCGTTGGCACGTTTTTCGATGACGGAGGTGACATCGGTGTCGGCGGGACCGCCGTTTGGCGGGTTGTATTTGAAACCGCCGTCTTCGGGAGGATTGTGCGACGGGGTGATGACGATACCGTCGGCCGTGTCGGGATAGTCGTCGTTGTGTCGCAAAATGGCGAACGAAACCAGCGGGGTCGGCGTATATTCACCCTCGGCGGCGATGCAAACCTTCATCCCGTTGGCGGCACAGACACGCACCGCCGTCTTTTGCGCCGGTATGGAGAGGGCATGGGTATCCATCCCTATATAGATAGGCCCGGTAATCTTTTTTTCCTGGCGGTATTCGCAGACTGCCTGTGTGATGGCGAGCACATGCGCTTCGTTGAAACTCTTCTTCAGTGAACTGCCGCGATGGCCCGAAGTGCCGAACGCGACACGCTGCAGCGGATTGTGGGGATCGGGCTGCAGATCGTAGTAGGCGCTGATGAGTTCGGGAATATCAGCGAGTTGGGATTTGGGTACAGGCTGGCCTGCGAGTGGATGTTTCATGATTGTTCCTCTCTTGATGCTTGGTTAATCGATTTATGCGTCATGATCCAGTGGAAGAACATGATGATCGCGAAAAAGGGTGTGAAGATGTTGATGACGGGCAGAAAGTTGAGCAGGGATGCCAGCAGTGCGATCGACCAAATCGTGAAATTGTGCTCCCTGAGATGCCGGTACTCCTCTTCGGTGCAGTAGAGATCGCAGACACTCAGGAAATAGGCTTCCCTGTAGAGCCATCCCCACAAAAGCAGTTGGACGAAAATGTTGGCGATAGGAATGAACAGAACCGGAAAGGCGATCACCGAAAAGATGATGAAAAGAAAGGCATCCCTGAAATGGGCGTAATGGTGGGATTTGGAGATACCGTTTCCGTCCAATTCGACCTCCGGATAGTCGAGCTCTCTGATCCCCTCCAAAAAGGGCTCCTTGAAATAGGAGATGATCAGAAAGAGTGTCAGAATGTAGGCGTTGTAAAAGAGGTAGAAAGCCAGCAGCCACGCCAGGGCGTCGGAGACGGTCTGAAACGGCAGCAATGTGAGGAAATATTGAATCTCGCTGTCGATACGCGGCCAGTTGAGCAGAATGACGAGCGCCCAGAGCGCCGAGAAGAAGAGAATGGCCGAAAAGGTATAGATGTAGTAGGTCCGTTCCTTGAATTTCCTGAGCATCGGCGGGCCTACGAGGGCCGTCAATGCTGCAAATGAGATCAATACCGCGACGAACCAGACGAAAAAGGTGATAAAAAGGGCGCCGTTGGCTTTGACAAGCGAAAAAGGAACCCAGGTGATGATCTGCGTCGTCACCGCCACCATCGGTCCCCAGAGCAGCCACCCTATCACCACCCATACCGCCATCAGCGGAAGACCGAGCCCCAGGGCCAGACGCAGCACATCCCAGCGCATCAGATCCTTGATGCTTCTTAGAAAATATCCATTGACTTTGTGCATACCTTTTCCTTGCTTTTTGTCTCTCTATTCTAACAAACCAAAGAGAAAAGTATAGACCTTTTTTGTCACTTTTCGATCTTTTTCATCCAATTTAGAGTACCATTGCAAGAAGTTTCCAAAAAGTATTACAGAAGAACCGGCAAGGGAGGAGCTGCGATGTATATATTTTCCGACAGGCTCTACAGAAAAGAGGAACTCGAGCTCGATGACGAGCAAAAACAGATCGTCTTCACGACCCTTGGCAACGAAACGATTATCCAATGGCTCGAAAAACACCATTTCCCTGAAAGCTTCATCGAAGATATCACGAACGAAGACCAGAGTGTCACGTTTGAAGAGAGTGAAAATTTCAAGCTGGTCATCCTCAAATATTTTCGCAAAGACCCCGAAGACGAGCTTCTCTATATCGAAGAGAATATCATCATCATCATGACCGAACAGAAGCTCATTTTCCTGGCCAGAGACGAGAAGGTGGTCAAAAATGTCGTCAACCGCCTCTTCAGGCGGTATCGATCCAGCGATTCGATGGAGTATATGATGTATTCGATTATCGATGTCATCGTCGACGAGACGATGAATATCGTCGATATGATCGACCTTCGGCTCGAAGAGATCGAAGATAGAATTTTCGACGAGTCGCTTAATGAGCAGGAGGTTCAGAAAAATCTCTACTTCGCCCGCCGTTCACTCAACCGAATCGGCAAAGTTTCGGTGCAACACAACGATGCGGTCAACAAGATCATCAACCATTTCCCTCTCCCGATTCGAAAGAAGCTCAAATACGAATTTATCGACCTCAAAGAGCATCTTTCGTTCCTGATCAACGAATCGAAAACCTACCTCGACAGGACCGGATATCTTCAGACGCTTTTGATGGGTTTTTTGAGCAACCGGATGAACCAGGCGATGCAGCGACTCGCCGCCATATCACTGATATTCCTGCCACTCACCTTTATCGTCGGCAATTACGGCATGAACTTCAAATATATGCCCGAGCTCGACTGGAAATATGGTTATCTGCTCGTATGGGCCGTCAATATCGCCATCGCCTGGCTCATCTTCAGATGGCTCAAGAAGAAGAAGTGGATCTAAAGGTGCCATGAGGCACCCTGAATTTTAGCGTTTGCAGATACTTTCGGCCGCTTTGATCTTTTCGAGGCGTTCGAGAATATGGTCGAGCTCTTTGAGATTCTCTTCACACTCTTTCTTCAGATCGTCGCGTTTCTTGGTCACGAAATCGATCTGTCGTTGAAGGTCGTCCATATTTATTTTGCATTTGCGTGCCGCCTCTTCCTCTTTCTCCAATACCCATTCGGTCATCTTTTTCAGAAATTCCTGCATACTCGATCCTTTTTCCTTAACTGATATTATAATTTTTTTGACAACCGCTTTTCAGGCAGTTGGGCAGCGGTTTGCCTTCGATAAATGCTACCATATTTTCGAGTGAAATTTCCATGATTCTTTGCAGCGCCTCTTTTGTGTAGTAGGCCATATGAGGTGTATAGAGAATGTTGGGGCGCGCCACATGCCGCAGATCGTCGATGACATCGAGGCAGAGTGGGTTGGTAAGATCGGCGTAGAGGCTGGCTACGATGATTTCGGCACGCGCCACATTGACGACGATCGTATCCTTTTTGAGAAGCTTTGCCCTCTCTTCATCGATCAATCCGCGTGTCGAAGGGGTCAGCGGCAGTGCGATCATCACGACGTCGCTTCCGCGAAGAACGCTGTCGAGCGATGTAAAATCGATCCCCAGCTCGTCGACAATCGGCCTTTTCGACCGCGACCAAGCCATCAGGTTCATCCCAAATCCCTTCCCGATACGCGCCATCTGCGATCCGATCGTCCCAAGCCCCAGAATACCGAGCGTTTTTCCGAAAAGCTCGATCCCTTTGAGATCCTCGTAGGCAAATATCCCCTCTTTCGCACGATGTATCGCGGTATGGGTATGGCGCGTGGCATTCAGCAGAAGAGAAAAGGCAAACTCCGCGACGGCCGGCCCGCCATAACCCGCCACGTTCGAAGCGACGATCCCACGCTTGTACAAAAGATCGCAGGCGATATGGTCGTATCCTGTCGATCTTGTCTGAATGTATCTGAGTTTCGGCAGCTTCTGCAGAACCGATTCGTCGATCCACGAATGGACGAAAACGCTCACGGCTTCATAATCGGCCTCCTCTTTGAGCGCTTCATTGATCGTTCCATCGAAAAAGTGGAGTTCATGCTCGCTTAAATGTCGTTGGAAAAACTCTTTCTCTTCCGGTTTTATCTCGAAAAAGGCAATCTTCATCGCAACCTCTCTTTTTTCCTCCATTATACTGAGAAGTCTATTACTTTGTCGCCTTGACCTTCATATGGCAAACATAATAGAATAGATGCAAACAAAGGAGAAATTGTGGAAAGTAGAGTTTTGGAACCCAAAAGGGTGAAAGGCGCAACCGAATGGAGTGGTTGAGCGCCCATGTGCTCTGGTGGCACTGGATTGTCGTGGGGATCGTATTGGCCACTTCCGAAATTTTCGTGCCGAGCTTCGTCATCATATGGCCCGGCGTTGCCGCGATCGCGGTAGGCATCGTCGACTTTTTCGTACCGCTTGAATTTTCCACCCAACTCTACCTCTGGACCGCCCTGTCGGTCCTATTGCTGCTGGCCTGGTTTGGATATTTCAAAAAGACGTGGCGCTCACCGGTCGGGCAGGCTGAAGGGGAGTATGTCCATATCCCCGGGAAAATCACGGAAAAGCTGGACGGGACGCGCTATCGTGCCGAGTTCGAACTGCCCGTCCTCGGCGATCGGCGTTGGGTCGTCGAATCCCTCGAAGCCCTGAATGTCGGCGATACCGTAGAGGTCGCCAAAGTCTATGGACAGATCATCAAAGTCAAAAAAATCTCACCGAAAAGGAATCATTGATGTTTGGACCGAGTCTTTCCATCGCCATCGTACTGCTGATCGCCGTCATCGTCACGCTGATTGCGGGCGTCAAAATCGTGCCACAGGGAGAGGAGTGGATCGTCGAACGTCTGGGGAAATTCAGATCGACCCTCAAACCCGGGCTCAATATCATCATCCCCTATATCGACTCGGTCCGTGCGAAATTGACGACCAGAGATATTATATTGGATGTCAGCAAACAGGAGGTGATCACCAAAGATAACGCCGTCATCATCACCAATGCGGTGAGTTTCATCAAGATCACCGATCCCAAAAAGGCGCTTTACGGCGTCGAGGATTTCAAACTGGCCATTCAAAATCTCATCATGACGACCCTTCGATCGATTATCGGGGAGATGACACTCGACGAAGCGCTCTCGAACCGGGAACTCATCAAAGCGAGGCTCAAAGACCAGATCATCGACGATGTCGCCGATTGGGGCATTACCGTCAAGACGGTCGAGATCCAGGATATCACCCCTTCGCCTTCAATGCAGCAGGCGATGGAGCAGCAAGCGGCCGCCGAACGCGAACGCCGGGCGATGGAGACCCGCGCCGAAGGCGAGAAAAACGCCATGGTTCTCGTCGCCGAAGGAAAGCTCGAATCCGCCAAACGGGACGCCCAGGCGCAGGTCAAACTGGCACAGGCCAGCGCCGAAGCGATCGAGTTGATCAGCCACTCGGTGGCCGACAAAGAGCTTCCCGCCCTCTTTCTGCTCGGAGACCGCTACCTCGAAGCCCTCAAATCCCTCTCGAAATCTGAAAACAGCAAATTCGTCGTCTACCCTGCCGATCTGCAGCAGGCGATCGGCGGACTGATTGGAAAAGACAAAAACCTATAAAAAATTCCGATTGGTGCCGCCCTGCGGCACCTACTGCTCCATGCACCTTTCTTTGCCAACCAACTCTTCTTCACCCAAGTTTATGCGACTTGAAGGAAATAGGCCGTAAGTAGCACAAAACCGGCACAATTTTGTGTACAATACCGGCCATAAAAAAACGACCCGATTTCGATCGAAAGGATGAACGATGAAACGTACGATCGATGAGCTTCAAAACGAAATAGAACGCCGTATCAAGCTCTACGAAGAGGGGATGGATGAAGGGGCGCAGGCCTATGAGATCGCCGATCTTCTCGAAGAGGTCCGCGAAATTTCC
>JAUUDL010000060.1 GCA_030826715.1 Hydrogenimonas sp.
CTCGATGAAGCTCGATCCGCTCACCGAGAAGAACGGGACGTTCGCCTCGCCCGCGACCGCCTTGGCCAGCAGCGTCTTACCCGTACCGGGAGGGCCCACCAGAAGGACCCCTTTGGGGATCTTCGCCCCCAGCCGGATGTAACGCTCGGGGTATTTGAGAAAGTCGACGACCTCCTTGACCTCCTCCTTGGCCTCCTCGACACCCGCGACATCGTCGAAGGTGACGTTGGGCTTTTCGGAGTTGACCAGCTTCTTGGCGCTTCCCATTCCCAGAATGCCGCCGCCCATATTCTTCTGCATACGGCTGGCCAGGAACATCCAGATGCCGAAGAAGATCAGGATCGGCAGCACCCATCCGAAGAGTATCTCTCCGACCCAGTTGTTTTCGGTATAGCCGCTGTATTCGACTCCCATCTTGTCCAGAAGGGGAATGAGCGTATTGTCTTCGCCCACCTTCTTGGCGATGTAGAGGGTTTTGTATCCGCCCTCTTCCGAAATCGCCTTGATCGATGTCTGCCCGATCGAGACATATTTGATTTTCCCCGACTGGATCATCTTCTTCAGATCACTGTAGGGGATGGTTTTGGTCTGCGTCACAGGCGCTGTCCCCATGGCACTGGGGTTCTGCGCACCGAACTGTCCCTCCTGCGTGCCGATGAAACTCTTGAAGAGCACGATGATCAGCAGCGAGAAGATCGCAAACGTCAGCAGAGGATTTTTATTGAAAAAATTCTGGTCTTCGGGCTTTTTCTTTGGATTTTTATCCGCCATTCCTATCCTTGTTTTCTGTAGATTTTGGTTCGCCACTCGTTGGCGGCGATCGTCTCGAGGAGCTCCATGTCGCCAAAGGCCTCTTCGATCGATGCCTCTTTTGTATCGAGTATCCCCGAAAGGAGCAATAACCCGCCGGGTTTAGTCCGATTCTTTAAGTCTTTCGCAATCATACGAAGAACGTCGGCGACGATATTGGCGACGACGATATCGTACGTTTTGTCGCTTCCGGGAGCGGAGCCTTCCCAGACCGCTTCGAGCGTCTGATCGTTGAGAGCGAAGTTTTTCTGCGCGTTCTCGACCGCCAGCGGGTCGGTATCGCAGGCATCCACTTTCGCACCCAGCATCGCCGCGCCGATACCCAGAATGCCGCTTCCGCACCCGACATCCAGAAGCGTCTGGCCGGGTTTCACATGTTTTCCGATCGCTTTGAGGCAGCTTGCGGTGGTTTCGTGATGGCCGGACCCGAATGCCAGCGCGGGATCGATCATGATGTTTCTCTTCCCCTCCTTCGGGGCTTCCCAGCTCGGATAGACATAGAAGTCGTCCACCTCGACCGGACGGATCGCTTCGCGGTATTTGGCGATCCAGTCGACATTCTCTTTCGTTGTCAGATCCGTCTCGACCATAACCGTTTCGCCCAGCTTTTCGGTGAGTGCTTCGGCAAAGGCTCTGGCCCCCCAGGCGATATCGTCCAGCGGCTCTTCGGCGCGCAAAATCAGCGCATCCTCGCCGATTTCGATCGTATCCGGAAAGAGGGTCTGGATGAAATCGAGGAAGAGGTCGAGATGCGCCGAGGGGCGAATCGTCAGTTCGTGGTAGCGTTCTTGCATCAGTCGTTGATTCCGAGTACCGCTTCGAGCTTCTCTTTGAGTACCTGGGGAGTGAAAGGCTTGACGATGTAGTTGTTGACACCGGCTTTGAGCGCCGTGATCACTTCGGCTTTGCCGCCCTCCGTCGTGACCATGATAATCGGTATGTCTTCGAAAGCCCGCTCCGATCGCACTTTTTTCACCAGCTCCAGCCCATTCATGTTCGGCATGTTCCAGTCGGTGATCAGCACGCCGATATCCTCTTTGTTCTGCTGCATCACATCCCACGCTTCCGCGCCGTCGGCCGCTTCGAGAAGCTCTTTGTAGCCGAGTCTGTTCAATGTGTTTTTAATGATTCGACGCATCGTCGAACTGTCGTCAACCACCATGATTTTCAAAATCGATCCTTCTTGATGTTCTTGCTTCTATTGTATCCACCGCACCATTCAAGAGAGTTTAAGCTCACTTTTTATCCTCCCGGCCGCGAACGAGCGCGAAGGCTTCGGCGAGGTCGAGCGTCCCTTCGTAGAACGCTTTGCCGACGATGACGCCGGCCACCTTGCCCGTCTTCAGGAGCGCTTCGATATCGCGCATATCCCGTACGCCGCCGCTGGCGATCGTATCGATGCCGCTGGCTTCGGCGATGCTGACAGTAAAATCGACATTGACGCCGGAAAGTGTACCGTCTCGACCCACATCGGTGCAGATGATCGCTTCCACGCCGCAGTCGGCGAACGCTCTGGCCAAGTCTGTGGCTTTCATGTGACTCACTTCCGCCCACCCCTCGACGGCGACATATCCGTCGATGGCGTCGATGCCGACGGCGATCGGATATTTCGCCGCCATCGCCTTGACGAATTCGGGATCCCTGACGGCGATGGAGCCCAGGATGAGCCGGTCGATCCCCAGATCGAGGTATCGGCGTATCGTCTCTTCGTCGCGGATGCCGCCGCCAAGCTCCATCTTCAGATTACAGTTTTTTCTGATCTTTTCGATCTGTTCGAGGTTTTTGGGCTCACCCGCGAAGGCGCCGTTGAGATCGACCAGGTGCAGCCACCGGCTCCCCATCTCTTCGAACCTTCTGGCCAGCTGCCACGGTTCGTCGCTATAGATCTTCGCGCTCTCCATCAGTCCCTTGGTCAGGCGGACGGCCTTTCCGTCTTTCAGGTCGATTGCCGGCAATATTTCCATTACATCTCCACGAAATTTTTCAGTATCTTCAATCCGTTGTCGTGCGACTTTTCCGGGTGCGGCTGCATGCCGAAGATATTCTCTTTCTGAACGGCACTGACGAATTCGTACCCGTACCAGGTCTTTCCTATCGCGTATCGGTCGGGGGTGACGGCGTGGTAGGAGTGGACGAAGTAGAGGTAGAACGCTTCGGGCATGCCGCTAAAGAGCGGCGTCTCTTTTTGCACGAAGAGCTCGTTCCACCCCATATGGGGCACCTTGTGGGGCGACTGGAAGAGATTGGCGTCAAACGGCACCACTTCACCGGGTATCAGCCCAAGCCCCTCGTGCTCGCCGAACTCCAGGCTTTTGGAGAAGAGCAGCTGCATCCCAAGACAGATGCCGAGCATCGGCTTGCCGCCGGCGGCGAACGATTTGACCGCTTCGTCCATCCCGTTTTCTTTCAGATGTGCCATCGCGTCGCCGAACGCCCCGACACCCGGCAACAGCGCTTTGGAAAAACGCTTCAGCTCGTCCGGATCGGAGACGACCTTCGATTTCGACCCGATCTTCTCTATCGCGTTTCGCACGCTGGCGAGATTGCCCATGTTGTAGTCGATAATCGCGACCATCACTCCCCTTTGTGGATGCTTCGCAGGTAGAACGCGAGCCCTCCCAGCAGCATCGTGACGCCCCCTATCAGATAGACGGCGTAGATAAGTTTTTCGGGGTCGATTATAGCGAATTTGAAGACGAGCATCAACGCTTCGATCGCCAGTGCGATGATGATGGAGCCCAGGAAGCGCACCATCGTCTTGTGAATCTCGCTCCCTTCGGCTTTTTTGTGCTGTCCCAGCACCTCCTCTTCGAAAATCGCCTTGACGAGATCGAAAATCGCCAATGAGAGCGTCAACAGAATCGTCGCCTCGAACATCCCTTTGATATCGATATGCCAGATGTTGAAGTCACTGACGAAAAAATCCTTCATGGCATTGATGAAGAGAATGAGCGCCACGGCAAAAAGCGCCGCCGTATAGGAAGCGTACGCGATGCGTGTGAAGCGACCGAAAAGCGTCACCGCGGAGGCGGGGTGGACCATATGGAGCAACTGTTCGAGCGGAATGTCGATCGCCACGACATATTGAAGCTGGTTTTTGTCGTTGTAGACCGGATAGGCGGCCGTGACGACGAGCTTTCCGCCGATCCTCGAAGGGTACGGATCGGTCAGGATACACCGTTTTTCACGCACGGCCCGGTAGTAGTACGCGCGTTCAGCCCTGTTCTCCCCCATCCCGACACGGTGTTCGGGCGTCTTGCTGATATTGGGGATGATCTGCCGCCCTTTGGCGTCGAGCACATAGAGCGTGTCGATCTCGTTGACCTCTTTCTTGAGCTTCTTGAGCGCGCCCACGATCGTATCGAGCGAAACTTCGGGTGTACGGTTGGGAATGTTCCGCGAAAGAAGGTAGCACAGATAAGCCCGCGCTTTCGTGCGTATTTCGGAAAACTGCTGAATCTCTTTGATGATCATAGATATCCCTCCACTCGCTCAAAATAATCTTTTATCTTATTATTATACTAATAATATTATTAAACTATCTGTGGCCATTCAAATAGATGGCGGCAAAAAAATTGCATATTCATCATATTTTAATATTTATGGATATACAATAATTTTGTAAACAAAAAAAATGCAAGGAGTCAGTTGTGGCTAAATTTAATGTAAGCATTGTTGCCAGCGCATTCATCGTTGGTGGACTGCTGTTCACAGGATGCGGCGGTGGCGGCGGTGGTGGCGGCGGCACCACATCCGGTGTCACCCTCACCGGTAAAGCGGTGGATGAACTCATCGTCAACGGCGTGGTCGAAGCCCATGCCGGCAGCGCCGGTGGGAACATCGTCGCGAGCGGAAGAACCGATGACGATGGCGTCTACAAACTGGATGCGGACGGATACAGCGGCGTCGTTGTCGTGAAGGTGACCTGTGACGCCAACTCGAGCCTCTATTATCCCGATACCAATACTACAACAGGGTGCCCCGCCAACCTCAAACTCTACTCTGCCACAGACGTGAGTGGAAGCGGCGAAGTGAACGTCAGCGTTACGCCGGCAACACAAGCGATGTTCGCCATGGCGACCGGAGGTGACGAAAACGGCTCCATCGACCCTGATGCACTCGAGAACGCCCGTAACAAGATTGCGCTCGCATTCGGTGTGGATCCTGTATCCACCGACCCTATTGAAAATGAAGGGTATAAAAAAGTCATTACAGCCTTCCATGATGCCGCAGAAGATGACAACAAGACCGTCTTGGAGGTTATCGATGAGTTCGCCGAAGACGCCGCGGACGGCGAACTCGGAAACGACAGCAACCTGACGACGCTCGTTGCGGAAAAGCTGGCTGAAAACAACGTGACGACACCATTCGTCGAAGCGGCCGAAAACAACGAAACGTACACGCCGCCGGACAACCCTGCCGGTTTGGACGAGATCGCCCAGGCCAAACAGTTTTTCGAAACCCTCAGAACCCAGGGCAATTCGCTCACGGGAGAGGGAAAATTCTTCGATACCGAAGCCAAAGGCATCGAGCAGGCGGCCGACAACACCGTTATCAACGCCGATTTGGCCTCGGTGGTCGTTGGAAACATCATTACGCTGATCGGCGAGGCGATCGACGAGAATGCCACCCAAAACAGTGCACTGGTCGTCGACACACCAACCGTAGACCGCAATATCAGCGTTGAAAAGCAAAGCAGCGACGTATGGAGTTACACGATCGAGGATATCAACGGAACCGATCGCACAACTCGCGGCGGGGGAACCGTGACCGTTCCCGACGCAAACCTCTCGGGGCCTGATTTCCTTACTACTTTCACGACCCTCCAGGCCAAGTTCGACGGCACCATACCCGCCACGAAAGTGTACGAAACACCGCAGGCGCAGCAGACCTTCAAAGCCGATATTACGTTCAACAAAACGCCCGACGGCGCCACGATGGATATCGCGAACGTCGAACTCTCTACAGCCGACGGGACCAAGCTTGGCATTTCCGGCTTCAAGACATCCGTGGGCTACGATGTCAACACGTCTAACCAGGATGACCCCGTTACGCTCCATTACGTCAAACTCGACAGTAGTGGTATAGACTTCGACGATGCCGCCGTTTGCCGCCAATGTCTGATTTTTGGCGTACCCGACAGTAAGCGTACCTGTGGCGCTGTAGTTGTGGTCGAGGGCACCGTTGAGCGTGATGCTGTC
>JAUUDL010000118.1 GCA_030826715.1 Hydrogenimonas sp.
CGAGCGCGAAAGGTCAGAGCGACATGGCCGTCGCCAACGTACTGGGTTCCAACATCATGAACATCGCACTGGTTCTGGGCCTCGTCTTTCTGATCGCCCGCCGTGTCAACCCACACCGTGACCTCTTCCAGCGCGACAGCGCCTGGCTGCTCTTTCCCGTCATCATCTTTCCGTTGATGGTGCTCGACGGCTCACTCTCCAGAATCGACGGATTTCTTCTTATGGCGATGATGGGTGCCTATATCCTCTTTCTGATCGGCTCCAACAAAGAGGAGCAGGCGGCCATCACAGAAATCGACACGGAACTCAAAAAAGAGCCTTTCGGATGGCCAAAATCGTTGGGATTGCTCCTGATCGGTTTCGTGCTGGTTGTCGTGGGTGCCGATTACGCCATCGAAAGCGCGGGCAATCTCGCCAGGATTCTCGGTGTAAGCGAGTGGATCATCGGCCTGCTTCTCGTGGCCTTCGGCACGAGTCTTCCGGAACTTGTCGTCAGCCTCGCGGCTGCCAGAAAGGGAAAAGCCGACATGAGTATCGGCAATATCATCGGCTCCAACATGGCCAATACCTCGGTCGTGCTGGGATCGGCCGCGCTCACCCATCCGCTCACGATCGCCCTTTCATCTTCGCTTTTCGACATTTTCCTGATGGTCGGCGTGACACTGATGCTCATCTTCGTCACCGCCAATCGCCTCTACTCCAAGGCCGCCGGCGTCATGCTCCTGATCGTGCTTGGCATCTTCCTGCAGCACGCCTTCGCATCCGTTTTGTAGAACGCTTTCAGCGCCTCTTTGATGCTCTCTTTATGTAGCCATTGTCGTAGAGCCAGTTGTAGATCGCCTTGGCCATCGGCCCGGCGGCCGACCCACCGTGGCCGCCGTGTTCGACGAGGATCGTGACGATATATTGAGGATCTCTGTATGGGGCGTAGGTGGTCAGCCAGGCGTGAGAGCGGTGGTAGTAGGCCAGCTCGTCCTCTTTCATCCGCTTCTTCTCCTCCTGCGGAATGCCGATCACCTGGGCGGTACCCGTCTTGCCCGCCACTTTCACTTTCGCATCGTGCAGCGTGCTGTAGGCCGTGCCTTTGGGGTGGTTGCACACTTCGTACATCGCGCGGCGCACCAACGGCAAGACTCTCTTTTCTCGCAGCGTCAGCACGTCTTCGGTATGGGGTGGCAACGGTTCGTCCTGAAGCGATGCCGCGACTCTCGGCGTCGGTAGGCGTCCGGTGGCCAGCAGCGCCGTATATCGTGCGATCTGTACGGGCGTAGTGAGTGTATATCCCTGCCCGATGGCGGCGTTGAGCGTCTCACCCTGGTACCACGGCTGGCCATACTTGCTCATCTTCCAGTTTTTGTCCGGTATCACGCCGATAAATTCGTTGGGCAGATCGATTCCGCTCTTTTTCCCCAGCCCCATTTTGCGAAGCTCCATCGCGATTTTGTCGATACCCGTGAGCAGACTTCCCTTGTAGAAGTAGACGTCGCAGCTCTCCCTGATCGCCTTGATCATGTCGGTCTCTTTGTGGCCGGCGCTTTTCCAGCATCGGAATTTGTGCTTGCCCAGTTCGATGGCGCCGTTGCAGTAGAACTTGGTGTAGGGAGAGACTCTTTTGGAGTCGACCAGCGCCAGTGCCACACCGGGCTTGATGACCGATCCGGGAGGATAGAGCCCGTGGATCAGTTTGTTGGTGAAGGGGTGATTGAGGTTTTCGATAATCCGTTTCCATTCGCTGCGGCTGATACCGCTGACAAACTCGTTCGGATCGAACGCGGGGTAACTGCCCGCACTGAGAATGGCGCCGTCAGTGCGCATCACGACAACCGCACCTGAACGGTGCTGGCTTTCGAAGAGTTTGGAGATGAAATCCTGCAGTTGCATGTCCAGATGCAGGCGGATGTTTCTATCCTCTTTCGGCGGCACGGTTTCGAGAATCGCGATCTGCTGGTTGAACGCGCTCACCTTGATCTTTTTGTACCCCGGCTCTCCTTCAAGAAAGCGGTTGTAGAACTTCTCGAGCCCGCTCTTTCCGGCGATGCCCGTGAGGCCGACCACACTGTCGCCTGTAAGATCCTTTTCGTTCGCTTTGCCAACGTAGCCCACGATATGGGCAGTCATCGGACCATAGGGATAGTAGCGCTTCGTCGTCGGTTCGATCTTCAGATGCGCCCTTCTGGAGAGTTCGGTATAGTGGGGCAGCATCTTTTCGTACGGCACGAATCTCACGACGACGATCGGTTCGTGCCTGTAGGGTGAATCGGTTTTGAGGTAGCGTTTGAGCAGTTTACTCGTATTGAGATCGGGAAAATCTCTTTTGATCTGGTTGAGCGCCATTGCCAGCTGTGGCCTTCTCTTTTTCGGGCTCAGGTGGGCGTCGACCAGGATTTTGAAACCGATTTTGTTGATCGCGAGCGGTTTGCCGTGCCGGTCGAGAATCTCGCCTCTGACAGGAAGGATCCACTCCTTCTTGACAATGTTCTGGGTCGCCAGTGTCTCGTAGTAGGTGTTGGATTTGACTGTGAGTTGGTAGATGCGCACCAAAAGTACGAGCCATACCAGCGCGAAGAAAGCGATGACGATTTTCAGTTTCACAGCAGAAAGGCTCCCAAAAGATCGACGAGAAAGTAGTAGATCAGAATCGGATCGTGATCGATCAGGTCACTGTTCATCAGAGCACCGTAGCCTGCCAGGAACATCATATAGAGTCCATCGAAAAAGAGAAGACTCAACGCGTTGATCAACGAACGAGCATGAAGCATATAGGTGATCTTCGGATCGAACAGGGCGAATGTCGTCAGCATCACGGTCCAGGTACCATAAAGCGGCAATCCCCATACCACCTCCAGGATCAACGTATAGAGCATCCACAGCCCTGCGGTGAGAAAATCGGCACGATAGATCGCCCGGCGCCACGCGACATAGGCGATGCCAAAGAGCGGCGGAAACATGGGATAAAGCGCCGTCAACGGTGGGTAGAGCACTATCCACAACCCGAGTCCCAGCAGCGGTGTCAGAGTTTTTTGATCAGCGATATTTCGTTGCACACGGGAAAATATTTGCATTTGATGCAGTCCGCCCAGATTTTGTGTTCGGGAATCGACTCTTTGGGAATCTCCCGAAAACCGAGACGTTCGAAAAACTGGGCCATGTAGGTGAGTGTGAGAATCTCCTTGAGTTTGAGTTCTCGGCCCTCTTCGATCGACTTTTCGACAAGTCGGCTTCCTATTTTCTTGTGACGGTACCCCTCTTTGACGATCAGACTGCGTATTTCTCCAAGCCGCATCGAATGGATATGCAACGCGCAGTATCCAAGAATTTCATCATCTTCGTCCACGGCGACGATATATGAGCGGATATTGGTGGCCACCTCGTCATTGCTCCTTGGCAGGATGATCCCCTCTTCCACCTCTTTTTCAACGATCGCCTGCATCTGCGGAATGTCAGTCAATACGGGTTTTCTATAGTTTATCGACACGGTGCCCCTTTGATGACAATATCGAATATGCGTTGCTCGAGCTTCTCTATGCCTCTTTTTTTGAGGTTCGAGATCAAAATGGCTCCGGGATGTCTGGCCAGAATCTTGGCGATTTCGCCCTGTTTGAGTTTATCGACCTTGGTGAAAACTTCGAGGTAACACTGATCGGGACCGATGAATCCTGCGATATAGTTTTTGACATCCTCGTCGATCGGTTCGTCCGGATGCCGCGCATCGCGAAGATGGATAAAGAGTCTGATCGTACGGCGCCCTTTGATGAATTCGTTGAGGCTCTTTTGCCACTCATGTTTCATACTTTTGGAGACTTTGGCATAACCGAATCCCGGCAGATCGACGAAATGAAGATGGTATTTTTCATCCGCTTCGTCGTCTTTGTAGACAATGTCGAAATAGTTGATCAGACGTGTCTTTCCCGGCGTAGCAGAGCTTTTGGCGAGGTTTTTCCGATGGGTGAGCGAGTTGAGCAGCGAACTTTTCCCGACATTGCTGCGCCCCAGGAAAACCACTTCGCCGATCCCTTCGGCAGGAGCCTCCTCTATTTTGCTGGCACTGGTCAAAAAGGCGGCGTCAACGATTCTTGCTGGCATTTCGTTCCTCGACTTTGAAAATGAATTTGACCGGTCTGTCGCCCCCGCCTTCGACACTCGCCTTGCCGCTTCTTCGATCCACGACCACCTTTTCGCCCATCAGTGTCCTCTCAAGTGAAGGCTCTTTCAGCACGACGTGGCCGAAAAGTTCGTACATCTCTTCGGCTGGGTGATAGATGAGTCGATCCGCCTTTCCCAGATAGATCTGGCCGTTGCGCGTATGGAGCACAAATGAAGCGTTGCCGACGGCCTCGTATCGTAACGGCTTGCGTTTGACGTCGAAAGTCACGACGATTTTGCTGGCATTGAGCTCGTCGCTCCCTTTTTTCATCGAAACGTGTCCCAAAAAGAGACTTTGACGCGATTTTTCACTCGCTTCGAACCTGTCTGCGGTGATCTGCACTTCACTGGTGGCACCATAGAGGAGAAGGGCCGAAACCGCCGTGAGCACCGCCTGTCTGAATAGTTTCAATGATCCCTCCTCACTTCGTAGATATGCGCACGAATCTTTTCTGCCGTGATTTTACCACTATTTGCCCTATAAACCAGATTTTTTCCCTTCACCACGCTTTGGCCGTAATGGGCCACAAATGGTGCACCCTGCGTCGAGTAGAGTTTTTTTCGCATATCGTAGCGGAGTTTCGACGTTTCGAAGCGCCATCCGTCACTTCTGCTCAGACGTACATCGTCGAACAGATCGATCGAACGATGATCGTCCATCAGCGCCACCCTGGCCATGGCAAATTCGATGCCCGCAGGCGCCAGTCGCTTCATCTTCAGCCGCGTCACGTGCAGTTTCTCGCCGAACTTCTCACCCAATGCACCCTCGAGCCATGCGTCGACGCCTTTGGGGGTGATTTCGAAACTCTCAAAATCGATGAACTGCACCTGCGGGATCCCCTTTTTGCTCACGACCGCGATACGGTGGGGCTTGAGTGAAAAAATGGCCACAATCGTCACGATAAAGAGGATCGCGATGAAGTGCTTGATACTCAGATCCACCTTGAAAGATACTCCTCTTCCAGCCCCTCTTCTCTGATCAGCAGCTCGATCATCTCACGCACGGCGCCCCGACCCCCTTTTTTGCTGAGCACCACATCCGCGATGGCGGTGACGTGATGCATCGCATCGGCCGGGGTGAAGGATCTGCCACACGCCTGCAACATTCTGAAATCGTTCAGATCGTCTCCGATCGCGGCCACCTGATCCAGACCGATGTGCAGGTCGAGGCAGAGCTCTTCGAGCATCGCGAGCTTGTCTTTGACCCCCTGATAGAAGTGGGTGATTCCAAGCTCTTTGGCACGGCGTTCCACGATTTTCGAACGCCGGCCGGTGATAATCGCCGCATGGTGTCCCATCGCGACCCAGTTGACGATCGCGAATCCGTCTTTGACATCGAACGCCTTAATCTCTTCGCCGTCGTTGCCGTAGACGATGCGACCGTCGGTCAGGCAGCCATCCACATCCAGTACGATCAGATCGATCACAGTATCCCTTTCGTGCTCGGCACGCCTGCACGCGGATTGGGCGCAAGCGCGCGTCTGAGGGCCACGGCGTAGGCCTTGAACGACGCTTCCACGATATGGTGGCGGTTTTTTCCCCGTAGCTGGGCCAGGTGCACCGTCAGCCCGGCATTGAACGTGAGGGCACGAAAAAACTCTTCGGCCAGCTCCACATCGAAACTGCCCACCTTGCCGTCTATGTCGATCTCATAGACCAGAAACGGGCGGTTGCTCAAATCCATCGCACACGAAACCGCCGCTTCGTCCATCACCACGACGCTGTCGCCGAAGCGTTCGACGCCGGCGATCGGATAGATCGATTCTCTGAGTGCCTGCCCCAGCACGATGCCCACATCCTCTACTGTGTGGTGGTCGTCCACATGGGTATCGCCCTCACATTCGATCTTCAGATCGAAAAAAGCGTGTTTGGAAAAACTTTCGAGCATATGGTCGAAAAACCCCACACCCGTGCGGATGTGCGACTCCCCACACCCTTCTATATCCAGTTCCAGATCGATCTTCGTCTCTTTCGTCTCCCGACGTTTCTTGATACGCACGCCATTACCCCCTTATGATAAATGCCCCCGGTATACCCCAGGATTTGATGAAATCTTTCGCCTCTTCCTCGCTCTGGAATCCCATCAGCCAGACGCGGTAGAGCGGTTCGCCACCGACGATGAATTTCTTGATCATGGTATGGTATCGCCCCTCGAAATTGTCGTAGCGCTGCTGGTAAACCTGTGCTCCATGTAACCGGCGGAAAGCGCCCACCTGCACGCCGAACCCTTCGAGTACGACCTGCCGCCTTGGCACGGGGGCCGATACGGCATCCGGTGTTCGCTTTTTCGCCATCGACGCGATCAGCGAATCGAAACCGAGCACTTCAACCCTCACGGGTGCGGTACCCGTTTTGTCGATTCCCAGTTTTCTGGCCGCCATATATGACAGATCGATAATGCGTCCACTCACGAACGGTCCCCTGTCATTGATACGCACCACGACCGAGCGGCCGTTTCGTCTGTTGGTCACCCGCACCATCGTATTCATCGGCAGCGTCTTGTGGGCGGCGGTCATCGCGTACATGTTGTACCGCTCCCCGTTGGAGGTGGCGCCGCCGTGGAAATTCGGGCCGTACCAGCTGGCGATGCCATCCTGTCTCCATCCGACCGACACGATGGTTGGATGGTAGGTCTTTCCATGGACCGTATAGGCGCGAAGCGTGGCACGGTGGATCGCCTTCGACGAACGCGGCGAAGAAGGCGCCGGTTCGGTGACGGATGGATTTGGCGTCGTGTACCCCCTGTAGCTGCAGCCACCCATGAAAAGAACGAGCGACAGAAGGGCGAAAAGCTTTTTAGTTGGGAATAACAAGTTTGTCCCCGACATGAATGATATCGCCTTTGAGTTCGTTTCTCTCCTTGATCGTCGCCACTTTCACGCCGAAAAGCCGGGCGATCTTGAAGATGGAGTCGCCTTTTTTCACTTTGTATCGGTGCAGCGAACCTCGAGGAATCGGAATGATCAGCTCCTGCTTGGGAAAAATTACCGGCTTTTTCATTTTGTTGAAGCTGAGGATCATTTTATACGAGATGCCGTAACGGTGGGCGATCCTGCTGAGATTCTCCCCCTTCTTGACCCGGTGGACCAGAAACATGTGTTTCTGTTTGCCCGGTCGATAGGCTGCCTTGAACGTGGCGAGCCTGCTGTAGGGGATGTTGACGTAGGCGCACTTATCCGGCGGTGTGAAGCCGTAGTTGAACTGGGGATTGAGCCGTTTCATCGTCTTCACCGGCAGCCCGATCTGTTTGGCGATATGTTCGAGTGTCTCTCCGCCGCTCACCTTCACGCGCACGAGCGTATTGCCTTCGGTGCTGTTGAACATGTGGGTCGCATCGCCCGAAAAACAGAGATCGCCGTCGTTGGCCACCAATGCCATCGAAACGATTTTGCGGATATAGTTGCGGCTCTCTCTGGGTAGATAGCGCTTCTTCTCATCCAGCAGGACGTGAAGTTCGTCACTCCCGGCCTTTTTGATCGCGCGCAGTACCCGCCCCTCGCCCGAATTGTAGGCCAGTGCCGCCAGATACCACTTTCCAAGAAGTTTGTGCAGTCTTTTAAGATAGGCGATCGCCGCCTCGGTCGACTTGATCGGATCACGCCGTTCGTCGATATATCGGCCCACCTTCAATCCATAGATTTCAGCCGTCTTTGGCATAAACTGCCACAGCCCCGACGCTTTGACATGCGAGAGCGCGTGTGCATCGAAGTGCGACTCCGCCATCGCCATATACAAAAAGATCGGAGGGATGTCGTTGTCGTGAATCTTCTTTTTGAGTGTGGGGATATAGACGGCGCCGCGTTTGAGCATTCTGAAATAGGCGTTGCGTTTTTTGGTCGTCAGGTCGTTTTTGATCTGTTGAAAGACCGGGTCGCTCAGGAATGTCGGTTCGATATCGAGCGTCTGGAGCACCTTGACATCATCACTGTATTGCGGCGCCATAAACAAAGAGGCGAAGAGTGCTGAGTGAAACATAGCGGCGGTCATGATGAAAATGGCAATCGGTCGTTTCAAGTGTGCACTCCTCATTACATTCAATCTTTTTCTGTAATTTTTCTATAGTTTGTAAAACTTCATTATACCACTTCAAGGTTTTGGAGCGGTTGAAAAAGCCGCATGGCGTTTTCGCTGGTCAGCCTTTCGACCTCTTCGGTCGTCATACCCAGTATATCAGCCATTTTCTTTATTACGTACACCGTGTACCACGGTTCGTTGCGTTTCCCCCGATGCGGATGGGGTGTCAGGTACGGCGCATCGGTCTCCACGACGAGCCGATCTTTGGGGATTTTCGGCAGCACATGGGGCAGTTTTCTTGCATTTTTGAAAGTAAGCACGCCCCCGATACCGTAGTAGAAACCGTAGTCGGCAAGTTTCAGAAGCTGTTCGTCGGCATTGTAGCAGTGCAAAACACCGCCCACCGCTTCGGCGCCGTGTTCCATCAGAAGCGCCATCGAATCGTCGCTGGCTTCCCTGATATGGACGATGAGCGGTTTGCCGACACGTTTTGCCAGCTCGATCTGCCTGGAAAAGATCTCTTTTTGCCTGGCGATCTCTTCGTGACGGGCCGCTTCCGATTCGGGAAGCCGATAATAGTCGAGCCCGCACTCCCCCACCGCGACACACTTTTCGTCTTCGAGAAATGTTTCGAGCATCGCTTCGTCATACTTCTCAATATCGTACGGATGCACGCCCGCAGCGAAAAAGACATCATCGTACCGGTGGGAGATGGCTCTGGCTCTGGGCAGCGTGTCGGGATCGGCACCGGGGATGATAAAACCTTTGACATTGTGTTCACGCGCCCGTGCGATGACATCATCCAGATCCTCCAAAAAGCGCGGATCGTCGAGATGGCAGTGGGTATCGATAATCATGCGGAAAACTCCTTGATGATTTTTCTAGCGAAATCGGTTGCTTCCTCCATGCCGCCCTCTCCGGCGATCATGCGCGAAATCTCCTCCACGCGCGCCTGCGGGGTCAGCGGCCTGGCCACACTCTCGCCCCCCTCTTTGGTCACGAGAATATGTTCGTCGGCCGCCGCACTCAGATGGGGTTGATGGGAGATGGCGATGATCTGATAGTTTTTCGAAAGCATCTTCAGCAGTTTCGCGATCGCGATCGATTCGTCCCCGCTGACGTTGGCATCGATTTCATCGATCAGAAGCACTCCCTCTCCGCCCGAGAGTTCGCTCTTGCAAAGAAGCAGGGCCAGGCGGATACGGTTGAATTCCCCGCCGCTGAGCGTTTCGGCACTCGATCCTTCGACATCGACATCGACCCTGTCGATGCCCGATCGATCGAGCTGTTTTGAAGTGAGCGTGAAACGCAACGGAGGCATACGAAGCTCCTGCAGATACCCGTTCACCAAACGCGCCACCTTTTCGGCCGCTGCGGCACGAATGTCGCTGATGTTGCGCGCCTCCTTTTCGAGCGCGATGAGCAGAGCCTCCGTTTCGGTCTCCAATGAGCCGAGTTCATGGTCGATGTTCTTATAGTATTCCAACTCCCTGATCTTCTCATCACGATAGGCGAGCGCCTCTTCGATCGATCCGTACCTACGTTTGAGCGATGCGAGTGCCTCGATTCTGTCGAGCACACTCTCCACATCGACCTCTTCGAGCTCGCCCAGCATCTCTTCGGCCCGTTCGAATTCGTTTCGCAGCATGTTCATCGCTTCGTTGAAGAGGACCGTGTCGCCTTCGATGAGCCCGAGCGCTTCGAGTACCGCATCTTCATTCTCGAAAATAGCCGACGCGCGCGCAATCGATTCGGAGATCTTCTCGCGCTTGGAGAGTTTTCTTTTCACATCCATCAACGCCTCGTCTTCACCGGGCGCGGGGGCCAGCTCGTCGATCTTCGAAATTTCAAATTCCGCGAACTCGATCAACTCCCTGACACGCTTTTCGTCCGCCCTCATCGTCTCGAGTTTGCGCACCTTGGCGATATAGTCGTCGTAAAGGCGACGGTACGACTCCAGCCGCTGCGTGTAGCCCGTTTCGTTGAAAGCGGCCATCGCGTCCAGAAGTTCCAGAAGCAGCTCGGGCGAGAGTTCGTTGTTGCTGCGCTGGGAGATGTGGCGGACCAGCGGTGAGACCATCTCTTTGAGCCGCTTTTTCGAGATGGTGAGATTGTTGAGGAAGTAGCGGACCTTCTCCTTTTTGACGGCACGGATGACGATCTCCCCCTCACCGTCGTCGAAACTCTCCAGGTCGATCAGCGGTGACTTTTTCAGCAGGGCCTCCGCGACATCGGCCTGCATCTCCGAAAGGCCGAACATCGAGAGGATCGCCCCCATGAAGACCGATTTTCCCGCACCGCTGGGTCCGGTGATGGCGATGAGCCCCGGCGGAAAGTTCATCTCGATCGTCCTGAAGCCCACGAGGTTGCGTGCGAAAAATCGTTCTATCATTCTCAGCGCCCCTGTCCCCATGAGAGTTTTTCTCGCAGCACATCGAAATAGTTGCGCTCAACTCGGTGAATCAGGCGCGCCCCGATCGGCGCTTTACGCACAGTGAGCGTGTCCTTGTGCCCAAAATCGTACTGCTCCTGTCCGTCGACGATCACAAGAGACTCCTTTTGCGGCGTTTTGATTTCGATCTCGAAATTGGCCGGAATCACCAACGGACGCTGCGTGAGCGAATGGGGGGCAGATGGGAGTGAGAATGAATGCATCGGTCAGCGGGAAGGTGACGGGCCCGCCGGCAGCGAGATTGTAGGCCGTCGATCCGGTGGGTGTGGAGATGATCAAGCCGTCTCCATAATAGGTGTTGAACCACTTTTTGTCGATGTAGGCATCCACCTTGACCATTTTGGAGATCGAAGGGCGGCTAATGACGATATCATTGAACGAATAGAGATAGCGGGTATCGCCGTTCTCTTCGCCCCCGGACAATGCCGCTTCGATCATCATCCGCTCGTCGATGCGGTATTCGCCCATGTAGAGCTTGTCGATGAAAGCCTCCGCTTCGATGGGGTTGATGTCGGCCAGGAAACCGAGCGTACCGGCATTGATGCCCAAGATCGGTTTGTGATGGCGGTAACTTCGGCGCGCCAGAGAGATCAGCGTTCCATCGCCGCCGATACTTACCAAAATATCACTCTCTTCACACATGCGTGTGAAATCGCGTCCGAGTACGCCGATCATCGCGGCACTGACGCTATCGATAGTCACTTCGGCGCCATGCTTTTCGAACACATCTTTGACAATGTAAAACAGCGCCTTGAGTTCGGGTGTCGAGGGTCGCAGCACCACACCGACACGCCGAATCTGCAGATCTTTATCCATTCAATACCTTCGCTCTCATTTCTTCTTTCCATTCTAACAAAAATAAAGTTTGTTTTCGCTATAATCGCGCCACTTACTTCTACTACGGAGATGGCTTTGCGAACACACTACTGTACCGATATCAACGAAAACAACGTCGGCGAACGCGTCGAACTGGCCGGCTGGGTCAACAGCTACCGTGACCATGGCGGCATCATATTTATCGACCTTCGTGACAAAACGGGTCTGATTCAGCTCGTCTGCGATCCGGCCGACAACGAAAAGGCCCACAAGGTCGCGTCGCAGATTCGTGACGAATATGTACTGATCGCCAAAGGGACGGTCCGAAGACGCGGCGAAGGGCTCGAAAACCCGCGTCTGAAAACGGGAAAGATCGAAGTGGTCGTCGATGAACTTGTCATCGAAAACCGAAGCGAACCGATGCCTTTCACGCTCGGTGATCCCAACGTCGGTGAGGATATCCGCCTCAAGTACCGATACCTCGACCTTCGCCAGAAAGAGATGTTCGAAACGTTCCAGCTCCGTTCCAAAGCGGCCATCGCCGCACGCAATCTGCTCGACAAACACGGTTTCCTCGAAGTCGAAACCCCCATATTGACCAAATCGACCCCCGAAGGGGCGCGCGACTACCTCGTTCCCAGCCGCGAGCATGTCGGAGAGTTCTATGCCCTCCCCCAGTCGCCGCAGCTGTTCAAACAGCTTCTGATGGTCGGCGGGTTCGACCGCTATTTCCAGATCGCCAAATGTTTCCGCGACGAAGACCTTCGCGCCGACCGTCAGCCCGAATTTACCCAGATCGACGTCGAGATGAGTTTCTGCACCCAAGAAGACGTCATGAAAGTGGCCGAAGAGCTTCTGCACGCGATTTTTGCCGCCTGCGGCCATGAGATCGAGATTCCGTTCAACCGCATCACCTACCGCGAATCGATGGAGAAGTACGGCAACGACCGTCCCGATCTGCGCTTCGGCCTGGAGCTGGTCGATGTGATCGACCTTTTCGAAGATTGCGAGAGCCCCATCTTCGCCGAAATCGCCAAATATCCGAAGATCAACCGCATCAAGGCGCTCAAGGTCCCCGGCGGCGACAACGCATTTTCCCGCAAGATCATCAAAGAGCTCGAAGGCTTCGTCACCCGTTTCGGTGCCAAGGGTCTGGCCTACATCCAGGTCAAGGAAGATGGCCTCAAGGGCCCGATCCTCAAATTCCTCTCCGACGAAGCGATCGAGACGATGAAGAGCCGCCTCGACCTGCAGATTGGCGATATCGTCTTTTTCGGCGCCGGCGACAGAAAAGTGGTCTGGGACTATATGGGGCGCCTCAGGAGCGAAGTGGCCCGCCGTCTGGATATGATCGACGAGAACCGCTTCGAATTCGTCTGGGTCGTCGACTTCCCGATGTTCGAACTCGAAGAGGGGGCATTGCACCTCAAAGCGCTCCACCACCCCTTTACGATGCCCAAGAATATCGACGAAGAGGATGCCGAGGCGATCGAGTCGGATGCCTACGATATCGTCCTCAACGGCATCGAGCTTGGCGGCGGTTCGATCCGTATCCACAAACTCGATATCCAAAAGAGAGTCTTTTCGCTGCTTGGCATCTCCGACGAAGAGGCCGAAGAGAAGTTCGGCTTCCTCCTCGACGCGCTCAAATTCGGGGCACCGCCACATGGCGGTTTCGCACTCGGATTTGACCGCTTGATGATGCTTTTGACCAAAAAAGAGAGCATCCGGGATGTCATCGCCTTCCCTAAAACCCAAAGCGCCACCTGTCTGCTCACCCACGCACCCAGCCCTGTCGACGAAGCGCAGCTCAAAGAGTTGGGCATCCGCATCAGGAAGCAGCCAAAGAGCGATGCGGCTGAGTGACGCCAAGCCCGGCGAATTGGTGAAAATCAGAGGGTTCGAGGGAGGCTGCGACCAGTTCAAATGCCGCCTCGATGCCATGGGTATCAGAGTCGGCGATATCGTGGAGGTCAAGAGCAAAGCGTTCATGGGCCCCATCGAAATCAGAAACGACGATGTGGATCTCGCGCTCTGCCGCGGTCAGGCGGAGAAGATCATCGTCAAACCCATTCAAACAAGGAGAATTTCATGAAAAAACTGTTCCTCATCATCGGTGCTCCCGGCAGCGGAAAAACGACCGACGCCGAACTCATCGCCGCCAACAATCCCGATACGATTGCCCACTTTTCAACAGGCGACCTTCTTCGCAAAGAGGTCGCCAGCGGTTCACCCCTGGGGGCCACGATCGACAGTTACATCTCCAAAGGCAATCTCGTGCCGCTCGAAATCGTCATCGACACGATCGTCAGCGCCATCAAAAAGAGTGACAAACCGGTCATTCTCATCGACGGCTTCCCACGAAGCGTCGAACAGATGAAAGCGCTCGACGAGATACTGGCCAAAGAGCCCGATGTGAAACTCGAGGCGGTCATCGAAGTGGATGTCAGCGAAGATGTCGCCAGGGAGCGCGTACTCGGACGGGCCCGCGGCGCCGACGACAACGAAGAGGTCTTCAAAAACCGTATGAAAGTCTATACCGAACCGATCGAAGAGATCCGCAAGTTCTACGAAGAAAAAGGCCTGCTTCACGTCATCAACGGAGAGCGTTCGATCGAAGAGATCGTCGAAGAGATGGAAAAGTTCATCAAAAGCAAAATATGAGAAGCGGCTTTGCCGCTTCAGTAATTGGGAGTTGGTGTCTGGTGATTGGGAAGTGTCGGTACTGCCGACTTTTTGAAAGGTGATGATGCATTTCTATCAGGTCATTATAGGATCGGAAATCCTGAACCGTCGAAGAAGCGACAAACATTTCGACTTCCTCTCCGCAGAACTCCTGCGGCGGGGTGAAAAACTCCACGCCTCCATCATCATCGAAGACGACAAAAAATTGATTACTGACGTTTTCGCTCTCATCAAAAACGATCCGGAAAGTGTCATGTTCAGTTTCGGCGGTATCGGATCGACCCCGGACGATCTGACACGACAGATCGCCGCCGAAATCTTTACCCATAAGCCGCTCGTCATGAACGAAGAGGCCAAAAGGCTCATTCTTTCACAGTTTGGCGAAGCGGCCTATCCCCATCGTATTCATATGGCCGAACTGCCCGAAGGGGCTTCGCTTCTCAAGAACCCCGTCAACAAAGTACCCGGTTTTTCACTGCAGAATCGCTTCTTTTTCGTTCCTGGTTTCCCGCAGATGGCCCACCCAATGGTGCTGCAGGCACTCGACTCTCTTTTGCCGGATGCCAAACCCCTCTACCGTCAAACCTTCACCGCTCTCACGAGTGAAAACGATCTGATCGATATGATGCAAAAGTTACCTGATACGATCGAACTCTCGTCGCTTCCGACTTTTTGCGGCTCCAGAAGGATTGCCGTCATAAGTCTTGCAGGAAAAGATCCCAAAGAGGTCGACAGCTGGGTGGAACGTTTTGTCCAGTATATGAGAGAACGTCATATCGAATGGATGGAAGGAGATAGGCACGATGAACCTGACCTATGCCACCCTGACGATTGACCTTCCCTACGTCTCTTCCAAAAAAGGACGGCGTGCCATACTCAACTCCATCAAGGAGCGCCTCTCTGCCATGAACTGTTCGGTGATGGATATCTCCGGCGAGTATCCGAAAGAGGGGCAAATCGCTATCGCCTTTCTTTCCGGCGACGAGCAGAGTGCGAAACAGAAGATTGAAAAGATCGAAACAATGCTCGCTTCACGCTTTCCCGACATTCAGACAGTGATCGACTACGAATTACTCTGAATTCGCAGTTTAAGCAATACGGTACCGGTTGCGCCCCGACTCTTTCGCCTCATACAGCATTCTGTCGGCGTATTTGATTAAAGCATATGCATGACTTTTCTGCATATCTCCTATACATCCACCCACACTCAACGTCACCCGACCGAAATCCGCAGACCCCCTATGCATTATATTTAGATTACTGATACTTTCGACCAATTCATTTGCGAGCCTGTACATCTCTTTTGACGTCGCATCCGGTACGAAAGCGATGAACTCCTCGCCTCCGAATCGTGCCACCATATCGCTCTTGCGTTGAAACACTTCAGACAATGCCGTGGCGACAGAAACGAGGCAGTCGTCTCCCGCGAGATGTCCGTAGATGTCATTAAAAGATTTAAAGGAGTCGATGTCCATCATGAAAACGCCGATAGCGTGGCTTTGACGCCGTGCATGGGCGCAGTCGTATTCATAGAGTTCCGTGAATTTCCGACGATTCATCAATCCTGTCAGCGAATCGGTTTCGCTCAATTTTTGGAACTCGCTCTTTTGTCGGTCGAGCGCTTTATGCAGTTCGGCCTGCCTGGTGACATCGGTAATGATGCCGAACATCACAGCCACGCTTCCGCCCGGATTCCACTCGAGCACTTTGGCACGGCTTTTGAAATAGCGTACAGAACCATCACTGTAACGGTAGGGAAATTCGTTGATGTAGTGATCGTTTTCGCCACGAAGCAGTTTGTGGTAATCGTTGACTATCTTCTTTGCAGCCTCTGCGTCCTCTTTCTTGACATTGTGGTTGTATTCACCGGCGATGGGACAGCTTACCGCAATCGAGTGGTGTGTTTCATTGGGATCGAGCTCGAACATTTCACACAGTTTGTCGTTGCAGATGAAATGCTCCGAATCGTTCTCGTAGTCGATGATCCACCACCCGACATCACTAAAATCCATCAGCAGTTCCAGCTGATCGTAATATTTTCGCCATCTCTTTTTCATGATTTATTATAGCATGAGGCATCGTTGATAAAAATTTCAATTGTATTGCGCTAAAATTGGGCGACAATTTGCAAACTGGTGTATACTCTATTACATCAGTACAAAAAGGAGAATTACAAATGGATATATCGAAAATCGGCCACGGCGAATGTCCCGACAAAGTGCATACCCTGATCGAGATTCCCTACGGATCGAACATCAAATATGAGGTGGAAAAAGAGAGCGGTGCGATATTTGTGGACAGAGTGCTCTATTCGGCGATGTTCTACCCCGCCAACTACGGTTTCGTTCCCAATACGCTCGCCGACGACGGCGATCCGATCGACATTCTCGTGCTCAACGACTATCCGGTACAGGCCGGTGCCGTCATCAAGTGCCGTCTCATCGGCGTGCTGATCATGGAAGACGAAGCCGGCATGGACGAAAAGCTGCTGGCCGTTCCCGTCAGCAAGATCGACCCGAGCTACGACAGAATCCAGAGCTACGAAGATCTTCCCGAAGCGACGCTGAACAAGATCAAAAACTTCTTCGAAACCTATAAGATGCTCGAACCCAACAAATGGGTCAAAGTCAAAGACTTCAAAGGTAAAGATGTCGCGGCTTCGCTTCTTGAGACTTCGATCAAAAACTACAAATAGTTCAAGGAAGGCCCATTGCGCCTTCCTCCACTCCCCTATTCCCTGTTTCTGTAGATATAATTGGCGATTCCGTTGGCGATGCCCTCGGCCAGCAGCTTTCTGTAGTAGGGATTGAAGAGCCGTTTACCTTCGACGGGATGCGTGATGTATCCGATCTCGATCAGCACGGCCGGCATCTGCGCACCCACCAGGACCCAGAAGGGACCGTTGCGCACACCGTTATCGACGACGTCGCGGAATTTTCTGCGTACCGATTTGAGTGTCTGGTCCTGAATGTCCATCGCCAGCTTGTTCGACTTGATGATCTTCTCTCGGTTGAGCATATGAAGATAGTCGTTTTTGGTGAAATAGTCGATGTTGGCGATATCCGCGCGGTTTTCAAGGGCCGCGACCCGTTTGGCGCGGGCGGTTCTGGCGGGTGAGAGAAAATAGGTTTCGATCCCTTTGTTCTTGAGATAGTTGCGTCTGCTGGCAGCGGCGTTGGCGTGGATCGAGATAAAGAAGTCGGCATTTTTCCGATTGGCCATATGTGTTCGCTCTTTGAGCGGAATGAAACGGTCGCTACGACGCGTCATATAGACACGAAAACCCCGTCTTTTGAGAATCTTCTCCAGATCTTTCGCGACCGCGAGCACCGCATCTTTCTCCAATCTTTTGCGATACCCGACCGCACCCGAATCCTTGCCTCCATGTCCGGGATCGATCACGACGGTATAGATTCGCAGCGGCGAATAGGGTCTCTTTTTTGCGGCGGCAGCGGCATGGGTCTGCGTTCCCACCTTCTTCTTTTTCGTTTCACCCTTTGCTGTTTTTTTTGTCCGCCGGTTGGTTGCCGAAGCACCGTTTTTCTTCTCGCGCGTAGAAGAGGGAAGCGAAATCTTTACGACACGTCCTTCGAAAACGATCCGTGGTTTGTAGCGCTTCTTCGTTTCGATCACCACCCGCACCTTTCTTGGATCGTACTGGGCGATACGCACCTCTTTGACTAAGCCGCCTTTGTACCGTTTGATCGAAAATGGAAGGCGTGCCGGTGCGATATCGAAAACGTAGAGGTAGTTCTTCTTGCGTTTAAGCACGAAGTGGCGCACATTTTTTTGACTGAGAGGCCGTGACAAAGTAAGTTTGAGCCTCTCATTCTCCAAAGCCGTATCAGTCACCTTGGCACGTTTTGCCATATCCTCTTCCGACATCTTGACGATGGCCGCTTTCTTAGCCAATTTTGGGTGTGTATGGGCCGAGGAAATTTTTGGGACCTTTGTTACTCTTTTTTTTCGTTTCGGTGCAATCGTTTCGAGGGCGCTTTTGTAGCGTGTGGGGTCAAGGCCGAGCTTCGAAGAGGCCTCGATGAGCCCCTCGAGGGCTTTGATCTGGAGCGTTTTGTTGTTCTCCAACAACCCTTTCATATAGAGAGACTGATATTCGTGATACCCTTTCCAAACCGTCGAATTTGAAGCCGATTCAATCGCATGGGCGGCATTTTGAAGTTTCTCTTCATAGGACTGCGCCACAAGAGAGGCCACGAGAAAAAGAAGGAGAAAGAGCGTCCGACGTATAATGCTCACTCTCCGTTGACGAGTTTTTGCATCAACTCTTTGACGCTGATGAGTTCATTGATGCGGTACCCATTGGAGCCGGTGAAAAAGAGGCCCAGCTCCTTGTTGCCCATGTAGGCGTCGCTAAGCCTGTCGGCGATGCAGTATCCCACCTGCTTGGCTTCGACACCGCGTTTACAGGGTGCCACGCAATTGCTGATGCACTTGATTGCCGGCCCTTCGCGTTTATCGACCAGATCGATAAGATGGGTTCGAACACCCCTCGCCGGATAGCCGACAGGCGATTTAAGCAGGAGAATATCCTCTTTTTTGGCCTTGATGAGCACCTCTTTGAAGTTGTCGTGCGCATCGCATTCGTGGGTGCCGATAAAGCGTGTCCCCATCTGTACGCCCGAAGCGCCGAGCTGGATGCAGCGTTCGATATCCTTCTTGTCCCAGATTCCCCCAGCGGCGAAGACCGGAATACCGCCCCAGTTCTTCGCCTCTTCGACGACGGGGCCGATCAGGTTTTCGAGCTGATACTCCTCCATCTGGCACTGTTCGTAGGTAAAACCCTGATGGCCACCACTCAGAGGCCCTTCGAGTACCACCGCGTCGGGAATACGGTTGTAGCGTTTCTCCCAGCGTCTGCATATCAGGCGCAGCGCCTTGGGGGAGGAGACGATCGGAATGAGTGCGACATCGGGGAAGTTGGCGGTAAATTCAGGCATGTTCGTCGGCAGACCGGCACCGGTGATGATCATATTGGCACCCGCTTCGCAGGCATCTTCGACAACGCGGCCGTAATCGTTGATCGCGTAGAGTACATTTGCCGCCAATGGTGCGTCGCCGCATATCTTGCGGGCATTTTCGAAAATCTTGAAGAGTGCTTTTTTCGAGTAGAAATTTTCCACTTCGAGCGGTCTGTCGGCCACTTTTTTGTCGACATAGGCCTGATTTTCGTAATATCCGGTCCCCACGCTGCTGATGACACCAAGCCCCCCTTCGAGGCTGACATGGCCGGCGAGTCTGTCCCAGCTGATACCGACACCCATTCCGCCCTGAATGATCGGATATTTCAGGGTATATTTTCCGATTGTAACAGGCTGAAGTTCCACTATCGCACCTTCACTTTCGCAAATTTTTTCTTTCCTACCTGAAGTATATACTCTCCCGCTTCCAATTGCAAGTCTTTATCTTCGACTTTCTTCTGGTCGATCCGCACTGCGCCCGCATTCAGGTCGCGTCTGGCCTGAGAGGTGGATGGTTCGAGTTTGGCCTCTACGAGCGCCTTCGCGATCCAGATCGGCCCTTCGATCTCGTATTCGGGTATATCGGTCGGAAGGTCCTTTTGCTTGAAGACCTTGTTAAACTCCTCTCTCGCCGCTTCCGCTGCCGCTCTGGAGTGGAATCGTTCGACGATCTCTTCGGCCAGTATCTCTTTGGCACGCTTGGGATGGAGAATACCGGCTTCTACGTCTGATTTCATCTTTTCGATCTCGGGGATCGTCTTGGCGCTGAGCAGCTCATAGTAGCGCCACATCAGATCGTCGCTGATGCTCATGATCTTGGCGAACATCGTATTGGGATCTTCTGTGACGCCGATGAAGTTGCCCAGCGATTTGCTCATCTTTTGTACGCCGTCGAGCCCTTCGAGTATCGGCATCATCATCACCACCTGCTCTTTTCCGATGTTGTAGGCGCGCTGAAGGTGACGTCCCATCAAAAGGTTGAACTTCTGGTCGGTCCCGCCGATCTCGATGTCGCTCTTGAGCACCACACTGTCGTAGCCCTGAAAAAGGGGATAGAAAAATTCGTAGATCGATATATCCTGGCCGCTCTTGAAGCGTTTTTCGAAATCGTCGCGTTCGAGCATTCTGGCGACGGTCCGTTTGGAGGCGAGTTCGATCATCTCGTAACTGGTCAGTTTGCCGAGCCATTCGCTGTTGAAAACCACGACGGTCTTTTCAGGATCGAGAATCTTGAAAACCTGCTCTTCGTAACTCTTCGCGTTGGCTTTTACCTCTTCTTGGGTCAGTTTTTTACGGGTCTGGCTCTTGCCGGTCGGATCGCCGATCATCCCGGTGAAATCTCCGATGAGAAACTGTACGATGCCGCCGTACTTCTGAAACATGGCAAGTTTTTGCAGCAGCACGGTATGGCCAAGATGCAGGTCCGGCGCCGTCGGGTCGAACCCCGCTTTGACATAGTAGGGCTCCCCCGTTTCGTAGTAGCGCGTCAGAAGCTTTTCAAGCTGCTCGTCGGTAATAATTTCAGCGCTTCCACGGCATATCTCGTTCAACGCCGCCTGGACTTTTTCGGTATGTGGCATCTGTTCTTTTCTCCTCGTTTCGTTTAATACGTTCAATGCTTATAGGCATCGGTCAGGTTGACCAGTTCGATCACTTTGAAATGGCGTTCAATCACCGCTTTGAGGTGATTGAGGTCCCTGTCGTTGCTCTCGAATATCACTTCGCAGTAGTTGCTTTGCGCCATACCGTCGCCGAGCCTGAGCGAAACGATGTTCGCGTCGATGCGGGCCAGGTGCGAAAGCAGTTTGGCCAACGCCCCTTTTTCATCTTTCAAAGAGACCAGAAGGCGGTATCTCTGCGCTTTCGATTCGTTCCAGTCGACAAAGAGCATCGGCTCGTGCCGCTGCAGGAGGGTATAGGCCTTTTCGCAGAATTTATGGTGGACGACCGCTTTCGCTCCCATTTTAAAGGCGAGAATCGGGTCGCCCCTCTTGGGATGACAGCAGTAGTCAAATTCGACACTACCGACACTTTCGGTGGAATAGATAACGAAATTTTCGAAATCGTACCGCTTCAGCCTTTTGGCGGGACGGTGGAAAATCGTCGTCAAGAGCGACTTTTCGTGACGATAGCTTTCGATGAATTTCCGCAGGATCTCTTTGTAGAACCCAAGATCGCGCGTGACACGGTAGATTTGATCGTCGATCTTCTCTTCTTTGGCCCACTCCTCGATCTTTTCATACGAAACACCTGTCGAAGCTGAAAGGATATTGATGGCGCTGATCCGGTCGATCTCTTTGCGTCGCTGGTTGCAGCGGTAACGCATGTGGCTTTTGGCACGCGACGTCTTGACCGCGTCGATCCAAGTGCAGTGGTAGATTGGTGTATCGGCGGTGATGATGCGCACCAGATCGCCGTTTTTAAGCTCGCTCAGCAAAGATGCGGGCTGCTTGTTGACCAGAGCAGTCGATGCCCTCTCACCCACCTGCGTATGGACCGCGTAGGCAAAATCGAGGACCGTCGCGCCTCTGGGCAGCGATATCTGATCGCCGGCGGGCGTGAAGACGTTGATATCTTCGGTGTAGAGATCGTTTTTCACCAGCTCATAGAACTCCTCGATCGACGCGTTCTGATACGAGAGGTTCTTGAGCCAATCGATGTTGATCAGCGAATCGCCGAGCTTGTACTTCCAATGCGCCGCGATGCCCAGTTCGGCCGTCTTATGCATTTCGAATGTTCTGATCTGCGCTTCGATGATCGATGTGTCGTCGAATACGGTGGTATGGAGCGTCTGGTATCCGTTCTCCTTTGGAAGCGCCACATAATCCTTGAATCTGGCGATCAGGGGTTTGAAATTCAGATGCAGTACACCCAATGCCCGGTAGCATCCTACCGGTTCGGGGACGAGTATGCGGATGGCGAGCAGATCGAGAATCTCATCGATGGAAATGCCCTTGCGCTGCATCTTCAGATAGATCGAGTAGTAGTGTTTGACACGCCCAAAGATCTCGAAACTGTCGTTCTTGAAACCGTTGTGCACCATCAGAGTCTTGACTTTGGAGATGAAGTCGTTGAGCTTGATCTGGAAATCCTGACGGTGCGCTTTGATATATTGGTCGATCTTGGCATACTCTTTGGGAAAGAGATAGTAGAAACTCAGATCCTCAAGACGCTTTTTCACCGCCGCGATACCGAGCCGATGGGCGATCGGGGCATAGACGACGAGCGTTTCCTCGGCGATGCGGTGCTGTTTCTCCGGAGGCAGGGCATCGAGCGTCATCATGTTGTGAAGCCGGTCGCACAGTTTGATTACCAGGACCCTCACATCTTCGATCGAACAGATCAGCATCTTGCGAAACGTGAGCGCCGAGGTGACCAGTTTCTCATCCGATGAGGAGGGGACGAGTTCGCTGTCGCGTATCTGCACGATTTTGGTCAATCCTTCGACCAGATGGGATGTATCTTTTCCGAACCGCTCCTCAATCTCTTCGATCGTGGAGGGTGTATCTTCCACCACATCGTGCAAAAGCGCGGCGAGCACCATCGTCTCATCATCACTGATCACTGCGGTGATCGCCGCGACGAGAATAGGATGGACAATGTATGGCTCACCACTTTTACGTACCTGACCCTCGTGGGCCTTTTGTGCGAAATCGAGCGCCGTTTCGATCCTCTCACTGGGATCGATCGTCTCAAAGAGTACCTTTTTGGCCTCTTCGACGGTATGGACATCACCAATGGTGTCAAGCAGGCGCTCGAGTGCAGAGTGCATGAAAAGCCTTAAATCTTTTCCATACCTTCGATTTCGACGAGA
>JAUUDL010000023.1 GCA_030826715.1 Hydrogenimonas sp.
CGGTAGGCGCAGGTGACCGACCTGGCTCCTTCACGCAGCGAGGTACACACACAGTCCATCGCCGTATCGCCGCCGCCTATGACGACGACGTTTCGATCCTTGACGTCGATACTTCGGTCGTAGTCGTCTCCGAACTGTTTGCGCTGGACATTGACCAGAAGATCCATCGCCATCATACAGCCTTTGGCGTTTTCGTTGGGGATGCCCGGACGGCGCTGTTTGGTCGCCCCTACCCCGATGAAGACGGCATCGAACTGGTCGATGAGCTCATCAAACGGCTTGTCTTTGCCGATCTCCACGCCGTAATGGATCGTAAGCCCCGCTTCCTCCATCCACTTGACGCGGCGGAAGATCACATTTTTATCGAGTTTGAAGCCGGGAATCCCGTAGGTCATCAAACCGCCTGGTCGGTCGGCACGTTCGAATATCTCCACGTCGATTCCGGCACGAAGCAGATAGGTCGCCGCCGAAAGTCCCGCCGGGCCCGCGCCGATGATCGCCACTCGCTTGCCGACCTTCTCGTTGCAGAAGGAGGGTTTCATCCCCGCTTTGAAACCCTCTTCGTTGATGAAGGTTTCGATCGGTCCGATCGTGATCGCCCCGTAGCCGTCGTTGAGTGTACAGTCGCCTTCGCAGAGTCTGTCGTGCGGGCAGATGCGTCCCATGATTTCCGGAAAGGGAGAGGGTTCATTTGAAAGGTTGAACGCCAACTGTAGATCTTTCTCCGCAACCGCTTTGAGCCATTGCGGAATATAGTTGTGCAGCGGGCATTTGTTGTGGCAGTAGGGGTCGCCGCACTGGATACAACGTTCGGACTGGTTCGACGCTTCGTTGGGCTGGTAGACTTCGTAAATCTCCCTGAAGTCCTTCAGACGTTCGACGACATCGCGTTTTTTCGGGTCGATTCTCTCGACAAATACGAAATTTTGCATGACTTACTCCCCCTCTTCCAGATTCAATGGCGCTTTGCGCAACTCTTTGGGTCTGACCATCCAGAAATTACGGATCTGCATACGGAAGGTCTCAAGGATACATTTGGCCTTGCGGCTGCCCGTTTCGTTGTAATACTCCGTCAACAGACGTTTGAGATAGTGGCGTGCCTCGTCCATTTCGTCGGTATCGATCCTCCGTGCCTCAACCAGCTCCTGGTTGACATTTTCGACGAATGTGTGTTCCACATCGTAGACAAAGGCGAGTCCGCCGGTCATACCCGCGCCGAAGTTGACGCCGGTACGGCCCAGTATCACGACGACGCCGCCGGTCATATATTCGCAGGCGTGGTCACCCGTTCCCTCCACGACCGCCAGTGCGCCGGAATTTCGGACGGCGAAACGCTCGCCGACGTTACCGGCAACAAAGAGTTTGCCACCCGTGGCGCCATAGAGGCAGGTATTTCCCGCTGCCGAAAAGCGTTCGCCCTGATTGAGCGGTGCAATGATGATCTTGCCGCCGTTCATTCCCTTACCGACATAGTCGTTGGCCACACCATCGAGACGCAGTGTCACGCCTTCGATCAGGAAGGCGCCGAAGGATTGGCCCGCGATGCCGGAAAGCTGCAGCGTAATCGTATCTTCAGGCAGGCCCGTATCGCCGTAGTATTTGGCGATCTCTCCACTGATGCGGGCCCCGAAACTGCGGTTGAGATTGCGAATATCGCGCTTGATCACCATTTTGTGCTGCGGATTCTGGATCGATGCGGAGGCCTCTTTGAGGACATCCTTTTCGAATTCGTTTTTGTCGAACGGCTCGTTGGACGGGACCTGGCAGGTGTTGGGTCCTTCCAGACGCATCAGTACCGAACTGAAGTCGAACTTTCTGGCGAAATCGTCGTCGATCACTTCGAGCAGTTCGCTACGGCCGATCATCTCTTCGAGCGTCTCATACCCGAGTTCGGCCATGATGGAGCGGACATCTTCGGCGAGCAGCGTGAAGTAATTCACGAGGCGCTCGACGTTGCCTTCGAAGTGTTCACGAAGCATCGGCTCCTGTGTCGCGATCCCCACGGAGCATCGGTTCAGGTGGCAGATACGAAGCATCTTGCATCCCACCATCGCCAGCGCGCCGGTACCGAATGCGTAACTCTCCGCACCGAGCAGTGCCGCTTTGACGATATCCATACCCGTTTTGAGGCCGCCGTCGGTCTGAAGATGGACATTCTGTCGCAGGTGGTTGGCTTTGAGCGCGTTATGCGCTTCGGAGAGACCGATCTCCCACGGATTGCCCGCGAACTTGATCGATCCAAGCGGCGCGGCTCCCGTACCGCCGTCACCACCGGAGATGATGATTTTGTCGGCATAGGCTTTCGCCACGCCCGCGGCGATCGTACCCACACCCGCGGTGGAGACCAGCTTGACGGTGATCGTCGCCTCGGGATTGACCTGCTTGAGGTCGAAGATCAGCTGCGCGAGATCTTCGATCGAATAGATGTCGTGGTGCGGCGGCGGCGAGATGAGGGTGACACCCGGCATCGTATGGCGGAGTCTGGCGATCAGCGCCGTCACTTTGTGGCCAGGCAACTGTCCGCCCTCTCCCGGCTTGGCACCCTGTGCCACCTTGATCTGGATCTCTTCGGCACTGCGAAGATAGGCCGGGGTGACGCCAAAACGTCCCGACGCCACCTGCTTGATCTTGGAGTTCTTGATCGTGCCGAAACGGCTGGCGTCTTCACCGCCTTCACCGCTGTTGGACTGCGCTCCGATGCGGTTCATCGCTTCGGCGATGCTTTCATGCGCTTCGGGCGAAATCGATCCCAGGCTCATCGCGGCGGAAGCGAAGCGCTTGAAGATCGCCTCCGCAGGTTCGACCTTTTCGACGGGGATCGGCTTTCTGTCGCTTTTGATAGTGAAGAAGTCGCGGATCATCTTCTTGTCGCGATTTTCGATGATCCCTTTGAGTTTGTCGTAATCTTTCTTATCGCCCGTCACTGCCGCCTGGCGCAGCTGCATGATTGTATTGGGGGCGAAGTCGTGGTACTCCTGGCCGTCGAGATATTTGTAGAATCCGCCCACCTTCAGCGGGAAAAGCTTTTGCACATGCTCTATCTCGAAGGCCTCTTTGTGATATTTCTCGATTCTCGCTTCGATATCCTCGTAACCGAGCCCCGGAATCAGTGCGTTCGAATTTCTGAAACAGTCTTCGACGATCTCTTTCGAAAGCCCGAGCACATCGAAAAGTGCGGAATTCCGGTAGGAAGCGACCGTGGAGATACCCATCTTCGACATGATCTTCAAAATACCCGCGCCCAAAGCGGCGTGCACCTTTTTGAATTCGTGGCGCATCTCGTAGTCGCCCATCGCCTTTTTCGAAAGGAGACGATAGATCGTCGCATAGAGCATGTAGGGGTAGACAGCGGACGCACCGTAGGCCAGCAGGCAGGCGGTGGAGTGCGAATCGATCACCTCCCCTGTCACCGCGACGATGCTGACGAGATGTCTGAGTTTGGCATCCAGGAGGGCATAGTTGAGGCGGCCGACCACCATCGCCATCGGGATCGTTTTGTGCGTTTCGTCGATCCCTTTGTCGTCGAGAATGACGATCCTGACACCGTCGTTTTTGACATCTTCGATGATATCGTAGACCAGATCCTCGAGGCTTCCTTTGAGATTCTCTTCGAAGGTGGTCGAGTAGGTTCGGTTTTTGTAGGTAGGCTGATATCTCGGATGCTTCTCGTCGCCGAAGCTCTTGAGCACTTCGAGCTTTTCAAAGGTCAAAATAGGTGAAGTGGTTTTCAGACGCTGTGCATGGTCGGGATCTTCATCGAGGATGTTGTGAAGTTCGCCGAATCCCGTGTTGATACTCATCACCACCTTTTCGCGGATCGGGTCGATCGGCGGGTTGGTCACCTGGGCGAACTTCTGCTTGAAAAAGTCGGTGAAGCTGCGCTGCACCTTCGAAAAAGCGGCCAGAGGGGTATCGTCTCCCATCGATCCGACCGGTTCTTTCCCCTCTTTGACCATCGGCTCGACTACCTGATCGATAATCTCCTGGGTGATATTGAAATAGCGCTGCTTTTCGACCATGCGATCGAGGTTGTAGCGTTCGAGATTGTCGAAAGGCTTTTCGACAAACTCCTGCAGGTAGATCATCTGCGCATTGAGCCATTCGGCATAGGGTTGTGAACTCTTGAGGTAGTCGTTAATTTCGTCGTTTTTGAGAATCGTGCCGTATTTGAGGTCCAGACCGATCATCTCGCCCGACTGCAGGCGGCCCCGCTCGACGATATTGTCGTCATCGATATCGACGACGCCGTATTCGCTGGAGATGACAAGGCGTCGATCTTTGGTGATGATGTATTTGGCGGGTCTGAGGCCGTTTCTGTCCAGTACGCACCCGATATATCGTCCGTCGCAGAAACTGACGGCGGCAGGCCCGTCCCACGCTTCGAAGCAGGTACTCATATACTCATAGAAGGCCCGAAGGTTGGCGTCCATGTGGGGGGCGTTCTGCCACGGCGCAGGAATGACGGCGCGCACCGCCTTGAAAATATCGACGCCGTTGACGCGAAGGAACTCGAAGAAGTTGTCGAGGCTTGCGCTGTCGCTGCTGCCTTCCTGCAGAAGCGGAAGCATGCGTGCGATCTCTTCGTTGCTGTAGACGTCCGAACGGATCGATTCACATTTGGCGGCGACGTTGAAACGGTTCGCTTCGACCGAATTGATCTCGCCGTTGTGGGCGATCATCCTGAATGGCTGGGCCAGTTTCCATTGCGGGAGGGTATTGGTAGAGAAGCGCTGGTGGAAGAGTGAAAAACTGATTTCGAAATCCGGATCGCTAAGATCCGGGTAAAACTCTTTGATATGGGTCGGCATCACCAGCCCTTTGTAGCTGATGACACTGTTCGAGAAGCTCGGAATATAGAACTCTGCTTCATCCCTGAGGGCGAGTTCCGTCTCCCTGCGGGTCAGATAGACGAGCGCTTCGAAACGGCGTGTCGCCATCAGCGAATTGGGGGCGACGAAAATCTGCACGATCGAAGGCAGCGTCTCGAGCGCCAGTTGGCCGAGGGCATCGGTATTGACCGGAACCTGGCGAATAAAGAGGATGCGAAGATCGTTTTTTTCACACATCTCCTCAAAAACTTTGATGTTTTCGCTGTTTTTGTAGAAGATCTGGGCGACTGCGTACTGGTCAGGCAGAATATGGCCCTGCTGCTCAGCGACCTTGGCCATGAACTTTTTGGGAAGCGAGAGCAGCAGCCCGCTGCCATCGCCGCTCTTGCCGTCGGCTGCGATCGCACCGCGGTGCATCATCCGCTCGAGCGCCTGTATCGCATCTTCCAAAAGTTCATGGCTGGGTCGGTTGTCGATATTGGCGACCAGGCCGAATCCACAGTTGTCTTTAAAGCCTCTTATAAGATCCATATCCAAACCTTTTTTTCCGGGCGGTGCCTACCGTCCTTTTTTGCTACAATACTCCAAAAGGGCACCTCCAAAAACTCCCGAAAGCCGTAGCTTCGTGGGCTTTTGCCAGGCAAATCGCTCCGGCGCTCTCTTTCTTTTTCCCTTATGTTTAAGGAGCTTATGGAGGTGCCCTAAATTAAGCGATTTTACAAAAAATGTGGTTACAACTACCTGAAAAAGGAGTATGGAGGTGCAGGGGTTCATTCTCAACGTCCGTAAAGCCAAAAACGAAGATACGATCGCGACGATTCTCTCGTCCGAAAAACTCGAGACACTCTATCGTTTCTATGGCGCACGGCACCCCATCGTCACCACCGGCTTCAAGATCGATTTCGAAGTCGAACACGATGCCACACCCTTCATGCCGCGCCTGAGAAACGTCGTTCACCTCGGCTACCCCTGGCTCAAGGAGACCGAACGTCTTCAGGTGTGGCAGCACTTCTGCACACTTTTGTATGAGCACCTCCACGATATCGAGCTTCCCGGTCGCTTCTACTTCGATCTGCTCGAACACTACGCCTCGGTCTGGCACCTTCAAAACCCCAAACGCAGCGCCGTGGAAGCCTATCTGTCGATACTCTCGCACGAAGGCAGGCTCCATGCCCCGACGCAATGTTTCGTTTGCGGCGGAGGAACCGAGAGGGAAATCTCTCTCGTTCGGGCCTATTTGCCGGCCCATCCGGCGTGTGCCGTCGGCCGGCGCTACCCCATTCGGACGATCGAAAAACTTTTCGACGAAGGCAGTACCATCCACATGGAGGACGAAGAGGTCGAGGGGCTCTGGCTCCTGCTGCTTCAGGGAATGTAACGATACGACCGTTTTGTTTACTCCTTCGTGGTCACCATCCCAAGGCTCTTCCAGTCATGCATGCCGCCACGGTACCACTTGATCTTTTCCGGCGGATAGCCGATACGCCTGACCGCATCGATCGCTCTTGGACTCTGAGTGCACCATGGACCGTTACAGAAAAAAAGCAGCGTTTTGGCCTTGGTAAAATCGTAGGCATTTCCCTTTTGGACGACCCCCATCGTCTTCAGCGCACGATGGAAAGCCTTCATGTCGAAATCGGGTTTGACGAGATATCGGTAGGAGATGGAGACAGCCGAAGGGATCGTTTCGTGGTCGTACCACTCTTCACCGCGTGAATCGACAAGCAGATACTTTTCGGGAAATTCGTCCGCCCGCTCCATAAAAGCGAGCACTTCCAACTCGCCGTATGTTTCGGTCTCATCATCCAGATGCATCGGCATGATCTTACCGGCCGTCTTCACAAGATCGCCCTTGCACGCCGCGGGAATGTCGGGACTGCTGAAGTTGCCGCCCCAGATCGTATCAGGCTCGATCGAGATTTTGCGGCAGATTTTGGGCCTGATCCGCTTGACGTATTGGAGGGTACCTTTATGTTCCACCTCAACACCCAGAAATTGAAGGTTGACATGGCTCTCGGCATGAAGAGGCAGCCAACACAGTGCCGCCAGCAGCGGTATCGCCATCTTTTTCATCCCATATCCTTCCATCGTGAAGACTCTCTTCTACGATAGTCGGAATTTGTGCAAGAAGTGTGGAGTTACCTGCGCTTCTTGTTGCGGACGTAGATCGCTTTGGCACCCCGATGGGTCATCTGCTCTTCGATATCGAAAAGCCCGGTCGCCTTGACCAGTTCGCCCAGTTTCTTGTAGCCGTAGTTGCGAGGGTCGAATTCCGGAGATTGCTTGGCGATATAGTTGCCCATCGCACCCAGATGGGCCCACCCACTCTCGTCGCTGGCCGCGTCGACCGCATCCCGCAAGAGCCGTATCAGTTTTCTGTCACGCTTGAGTTCGGCACTGGAGAGTCGCTTGATCGGTGCCCGGGTCTCGCCCCCCTCTTCACTCTCCTCTTCGGCACGCAGCACTTCGGTGTAGATGAATTTGTCGCACGCCGAGACGAAAGGCACCGGCGTCTTCTTTTCACCAAACCCGTAGACTGTCAGTCCCGATTCCCTGATGCGCGCCGCCAGTTTCGTGAAGTCGCTGTCGCTGCTGACGATACAGAATCCATCGAAATTGCCGGTATAGAGCAGATCCATCGCATCGATGATCATCGCACTGTCAGTCGCGTTCTTTCCGGTCATGTAGCCAAACTGCTGAATCGGCTGGATCGAGTGGGTCAAAAGCACCTCTTTCCACCCCTTCAACTGCGGCAGCGTCCAGTCGCCGTAGATCCTCTTGACACTGGCGGTACCGTATTTGGCGATCTCCGCGAGCAGCGCGTCGATGATCGAAGGCTGCGCGTTGTCGGCGTCTATCAAAACCGCCAGTTTGTTCGTTTTTTCCATACTTATTCCTTAACGGTTGAGATATCTTTCATCCATGAATGTATCGGACTGCAGATGCGAAAAGGCCGCTTTGAACCGTTTGAAAAGGTCGGGGAAACGGCTCTCCCACTCTTCGAGCATCGCTTTGGTGCTCTCCCTAGCGTGCGGCATCTTCACCTGCATCTTCATCGCGAGGCACGCGCCGTTTCATTTCGAATTCAAAGCGATCACCGTGAGTTACGGGATGCCGCAGGAGCGGTACGACGAACTCGCGGCCCACTGCGAAGCGTACGGCATACCCCATGAAGTGTACGAGACGAACATCTACGACGTCGCCCAGGATACGATCCGTGAAAACAGCTCATTTTGCAGCTACTTTTCGAGAATGCGACGCGGCGCGCTCTATACCAAGGCCGAAGAGGGCGGTTACAACAAGGTGGCCCTCGGACACCATCTCGACGACGCTGCCGAGAGTTTTTTCATGAATATGCTCTACAACGGCACGATGCGCTCGATGGCGCCGATCTACAAAAGTTCCAAAGGGTTTCACGTCATCCGCCCGCTGCTTTGGGTCAGAGAGCGTCAGACCGCCGCCTTCGCCGAAGAGAACGGCATCGCCACGATCGGCGACGAGGCGTGCCCGGCGATGAAGATGCAGGTGAAGATGCCGCACGCTAGGGAGAGCACCAAAGCGATGCTCGA
>JAUUDL010000004.1 GCA_030826715.1 Hydrogenimonas sp.
TCGGGCGAAAAGAGCTCAAAATGGTCTTTTCCGAAAAGATGGAGCAGGCCAACCTTGCCGAAGAGTATACGAAAAACGTGCCGACGAGCGAAGAGGAGCGCGGCCGCTACTGTATCAGCGACGATGATGTGATGGTATTGGCCAATTACGCGATCAAAGTCGAAAACCATTACTCACAAAAGGCTGGTTACCATAAACCGATGGATATGGAGTGGGCTAAAGATGGTGAGGATGGCCAGCTCTACATGGTTCAGGCCCGTCCCGAAACAGTGCAGAGTCAGAAAAAGGGCGACATCTTGGAGATTTACCATCTCAAAGAACGCGGTAAGGTTCTGGTGATCGGCCGGGCGGTCGGGACCAAGATCGGCGAAGGGAAGGTTCACTGCATCACCGATGTCAAACATCTCGACGAGTTCAAGCCGGGCGAAGTACTGGTGGCCGATACCACCACACCCGACTGGGAACCCGTGATGAAGACCGCCGCTGCCATTGTCACCAACAAAGGGGGCCGTACCTGCCATGCCGCCATCGTGAGCCGTGAGCTGGGTATCCCTGCCGTGGTCGGCGCCGAGGGGGCGACGGAGCTCCTCAAGAACGGCCAGGAGGTAACGGTCAGCTGCGCCGAGGGAGAAACCGGTTATGTCTATGAAGGGAAACTTCCCTTCGAGATCGAAAAGACCGACTTGAGCAACCTGCCCAAACCCAAGACCGAGATCATGATGAACCTGGGTAATCCCGACCAAGCTTTCAGCCTCGCTTCCCTTCCTGTCGATGGGATCGGCTTGGCGCGGATGGAGTTCATTATCAACGAATATATCAAGGCCCATCCGATGGCGCTCAAACACCCCGAAAAGGTGGACGAAGAGACACGCAAGAGACTCGAAGAGCTGAGCCGGGCTTATGCGGATATGGTGGATTTCTTCGTCAAAACCCTCTCCGAGGGGGTCGCTACCATCGCCGCTGCGGTCTATCCCAAACCCTGCGTGGTGCGGATGAGTGACTTCAAGACCAATGAATACGCCACACTGCTTGGTGGAAAATTTTTCGAGCCAACCGAGGACAACCCGATGATCGGCTTCCGCGGTGCCGCCCGTTACAGCCATCCTGCCTACGAAGAGGGCTTTGCTTTGGAGTGTGCGGCGATGAAGCGGGCCAGAGAGGTGATCGGTATGGAGAACATCATCCTGATGATTCCCTTCTGCCGCCGGGTACAGGAAGGGAAAAAGGTTGTTGAAACGATGGCTAAATATGACTTGAAAAAAGGGGATAACGGGCTCAAGATCTATGTGATGTGTGAAATCCCCAATAACGTTATCCAGATCGACGAATTCAGCAAGACCTTCGACGGCTTCAGCATCGGCTCCAACGATCTAACTCAGCTCACCCTCGGAGTGGACCGAGACAGCGAAATCGTCGCTTTCGACTATGACGAGCGGGATCCCGGAGTGCTGAAGATGATAGAACTGGCCGTCGAGGGGTGCCAACGCAATCAGCGCCACAGCGGCATCTGCGGCCAGGCGCCCAGCGACTACCCCGAAGTGGCAGAGTTTTTGGTCAAACTGGGTATCGACAGTATGAGCCTCAACCCCGACAGCGTGCTGCGCACCATTCAGGATGTGGTGAAGCTGGAAGAGAAGCTGGGACGGAAGTAACGTAAAGAACAAATCAACCAAATCAGGAGAGAACCATGAAAAAAAGAGTAGCCATCAACGGATTGGGACGCATCGGAAATCAGGTGTTGAGGCACTACATTCACGCACTGCCCGAAAACTGCGAAATCGTCGCGGCGAACACCTCCAGCGTGGAGGATGCTGCCTATCTGCTCAAATATGACTCGGTCCACGGCCGGGCCGACTTCTCCATCGAGACAGTCGGAAATGAGAAGCTTGTCGTAGATGGCCATGAAATCACGATTGTCAGCTCTCACAACCCCCTGGAGCTTCCCTGGAATGATTTGGGCATCGACATCGTCCTCGAATGTACGGGGCACTTCACGGAAGGGAGCGCGGCGGCACAGCATATTACGGCGGGAGCGAAGAAGGTCATCATCTCCGCACCCGGAAAAAATGTGGACAAAACCTTCGTGCTGGGTGTCAATGAAAAGGAGTACGACGATGCCAAACACCATGTTGTCTCCAACGCCTCCTGTACTACCAACTCCCTGGCGCCGGCGATGAAGGTGCTCGAAGAGAGTTTCGGCGTCGAAAACGCCATGATTACGACGACCCACGCCTACACCTCCAGCCAGACGACTGTGGACAAACGGGCCAAGAAACGCCGACGGGGACGGGCCGCCGCCGTCAACATCATCCCCACCACGACGGGTGCAGCGGTCGCCACTATCGAAGTCATTCCGGCCCTGGAAGGGAAGATGGAGGCAATGGCCCTTCGCGTACCGGTGCCGGATGGCGCCATCACCGAGATTGTAGCGCTCCTGAAAAAAGATGTTACCGCCGATGAGGTCAATACCGCTTTCCAAAAAGCGGCGGAAGGGGAGCTCAAAGGCATCTTGGAGTTCACGACCGAAGAGATCGTCTCCACTGACATCCTCGGCAACCGCCACTCCAGCATCATCGACGGCCTCTCTACCGCCGTCGTGGGATCGCGTATGGTGAAAGTGCTGGCCTGGTACGACAACGAATACGGATATTCCCAGCGGCTGCTGGAACTGGCCGACTATATCGCCGGTAAAATGGTGTAGAGAGTAGTACGATGTATCGGATTTGACAGAGACATATATATCTAATAATATATCCAAAATGTTAAAAGGATAGATATGGCTATCGTGAAAAAACTGATCTCGATGGATGAAAATGTCGCCAGAGAGTTGGAAAAGCTCGCTGACATCCTCAACACTTCCCAAAAAGAGGTCGTTGAGAGGGCGTTGGATTTTTATTTCGATCATACCGATGCAATGATTGCCGAAAAACTCTCTCGTGAAATACGCGAAGGAAAAATGGATCTCCATGATGCCGATGATGTATTCAAAAAGTTGGGACTGGAGTGATCGGTGTATCACCTGAAACTGACGGACGAGGCGATCGAAAATTTGCAACGTTTCAACCGGGCCGAGCAGGAGATCATTGCCAAGAAATTGCGATATTTGAGCGAGAATTTCGACCTACTTGCAGATAACAAAAAAGTGACCCAGTTGAAAGGGACGTCATACCGTCATTACAGATATGTTATCGCCCGGAAAATACGGGCGATTTTTGAAATTGAAGAGGGCGAATTGATACTCTTGATGCTTAAAATAGGTCGACGAAAAGATATTTACAAATAGATGTACCGTCATTTCAAAGCTTTAGATGGGTGCAGGGGAGGAGCACTCCCCGCCAAAGCATGGGCTTTGATCATCTTTTACGCAATAACAATGAAATAAAAAAAGGATCGAATATGTTCGTATCATATCTACCCGCCGACGTTCCGGCGGATAAAGAGGGTGTTTTTCTGGAGAATTTCGAGAAGAGTACCGGCGGAAGCGGGCGGCTCATGCTCTTTGCCGGCGACCAGAAGGTCGAGCACCTCAATAACGACTTCTTCGGGGATGATATTCCGGAGGATGACAATGATCCCGAACATCTCTTTCGCATCGCCAAAACGGCGAAGATCGGGGTTTTGGCGACACAATTTGGGCTTATCTCCCGATACGGGCGCGACTACAAAGAGGTGCCTTGCCTGGTAAAACTCAACTCCAAGACCAATCTTGTCCCCTACAATGCCAAAGATCCCTACAGCCAGCAGTGGTTGGAGGTCGAAGATATCGTCCGTTTCAAAGAGAGTAATGGGCACGATATCCGTGGCGTGGGCTATACCGTCTATCTGGGAGGTGAACA
>JAUUDL010000107.1 GCA_030826715.1 Hydrogenimonas sp.
GCAAAGACCCGTGCCTTATCCGTTTTTTGACAACATATGTCAACTTCTCTGACAGATTGTCAAAATTGTCGAAAATATCGGTAAATTCGGCCTCAAGTCACACTATTTAAACCGGGATTAATTTCATATTCAATAAAATCATTACAACCATTATAACGTATTGGGTATAGAGCACCGATATGTAATTTCCATAATTCCTTAACAGAAGGCCTCTTATGATCACCTGGATGCAAAAACACAGAAAATATCTTGTTGTCACGATCTGGATCAGCACGATCGCATTCGTCGGTGCCGGATTCGTCGGCTGGGGTACCTACCAGTACGGCAGCAAGAGCAACAATGTCGCCAAGGTAGGTGACGTTCCCGTCACCTACTCGGCGTTCGAAAGCGCCTACGGCAACCTCTATCAGCAGTACAACCAGGCAATGGGCGGCAGACTCGACGAAGCGACGGCCAAACGGATGGGGCTGAAACAAAGAGTTCTTCAATCGCTGATCTATCAGGCGCTGATCAAAAATTTCGCCAAAGAGCACGGCATCATCGTCAGTGACGAAGAGGTGCAGCAGGCGATCGTATCGATTCCGGCATTCCAGAAAAACGGACGTTTCGACAAATCGACCTATCTCGCGACACTCCAGGGTATGCGCATGAAGCCAAAAACCTTCGAAGCGAGTATCAAGGACGAACTGCTCATCAAAAAGACGCTCGGCCTTCTGTCGCCCGATGTCGCACCGCTTGAGGCTGAAGCATTCGGTTCGGCACTCTTCATGGCCGACAAAATCCGATACAAAGTCTTGACAGACGATCAAGTCAAGGTCATCGTTGACGACAAAGCGCTCAAAGCGTGGTGGGAAACACACAAGAACGACTATATGACACCCAAACGTTACAAGCTGGCCGTCACATGGATCGAACCGAAGAAAGCGTCGATCGATGACGCTACGATAGAGGCCTACTACAAAGCACACCGCACCGAGTTCACTGACAGTGAGGGCAAAATTCTGCCACTCGAGCAGGTGCGTGACCGCGTCGCCGATCGCGTCCGTCTGAAACAGACGAAAAAAGAGGCGGAGCTGACGTACATCGATCTCAAAAAGGGTAAAAAATCGCCTCAGGAGACGCTCGTCGTCGACGCAGGTGACAAACGTTTCGGCGACGAGGTGTGGAAAAGCATCGAAGGCGCCGTTCCCGGTTCACTGCTCAAACCCAAAATCGTCAACGGCAAGTACGCGGTGATCAAAGTGGTCGAAGCGCTCCTGCCAAAACCCAAAAGCTTCGAAGAGGCCTACGCGCAGGTCAAGGCCGATTATCTCTCTCAAAAAAGAAAAGAGACGCTTCTGGCAATGGCCGAAAAAGCGAGCGACAACCTCACGGACGCCAAGGTCTCGGACTTCCTGACAAGAGACGATGTTGACAAAGTACCGCCGTTGACAAAAGAGGAAGCGGCACGCTTCCTGCAACAGCTCTTCTCAACAAAAAGTCCAAAAGGGGCGATATTACTTGACAACAAAGCTGTCAGTTATCAGGTAGTGGAACAGAAGTTGCTTAATTCTGACAAGCTGACACAGTATAAAACGTTCATCGAACAAAACGCCAGGAAGATCAAATCGGATCTTCTGCAGAGCAATCTTATCGCGAGGCTGCAGCAGAAGTATCCCATCGAAATCTATATAAAGGAAACCGAGTGAGCAGACCCCTCCTTGCGATAGACATCGGATCGAGCAAAATCAGTGTTGTCATCGCGGAGCAGAAAAACGACGCGATACATATCATCGGTTCCGGCGTCGCCAAATCGCAGGGTGTACGCAAAGGGACAATCACCAATATCGAATTGACATCGCGTTCCATCCGTCAGGCACTCAGTGATGCGAAGCGAGTCGCCGGTACCGCGTCGGCGAAGGCGATCATCTCGATCTCCGGTGCCTATACACGCTCCATCAACAGCTCCGGTATCGTCAACATTCCGCAGCAGGAGATCGGCATCAAGGAGATCAACCGTGTCATGCAGACGGCTCTTTACAATGCCAACATTCCCAACGAATACGAAGTGCTCCATGTGCTGCCATACAACTTCAAGGTAGACGAGCAGGAGTTTATCGAAGACCCGTTCGGCATGAACGCCAGCCGTCTCGAGGTAGACACCCATATCATCACCACCCAGAAATCCAATCTCAGCAACCTCAAAAAAGCGGTCAAATCAGCAGGCGTCGACATTGAAAATGTCGTCGTCGCCGGATATGCCTCCGCCATTTCCGTGCTCAACAACGACGAAAAGGAGTTGGGTGTCTGCGTGATCGACATGGGCGCTTCGACTTGTGAAATGGTGATCCATTCGGGCAACTCGCTTCGGTTCAACACCTTCCTGGCCGTCGGCTCCAACCATATCACCAACGACCTTTCAATGGCACTGCATACACCGCTCAGCGTCGCCGAAAAGATCAAGCTCGAATATGGCTCGCTCAAGGCCCCGTCGAACGAATTGATCGAAATTCCGGTCATTGGAGACGAGACGCAAAACCATGAGATTTCGCTGGAGATCGTCTATAACGTCATTCAGGCACGGGTACAGGAGACTCTGATGATCCTCGCCAAAGAGCTCGAAAAGAGCAACCTCAAAGAGCAGATCGGTGCGGGCATCGTCCTGACCGGCGGGATGACCAAACTCGACGGTATCAGAGAGCTCGCGATGGCCATTTTCGACAATATGCCGGTCAGAATCGCCCGACCCAGACCCGTCGAAGGCGATTTCGAACCGCTCAACGATCCGGCATTCGCCACGGTGCTCGGCCTGCTGGAGTACGGTGCTGGGGCCTATACCCAATACGAAATCGACTCCAACAAGAAGATGCTGCACAAAAAAGAGCCTATCACATCCGACGAGGGAGATCTGCACGACATATCGCTGACCTCAAAGAGTGAAGAAGCCGTCAAAGAAAAGCTGCAAAACGGTGAGATCAAGCAACGTCTCGCTCAGGTGGCCACACAAGAGGAAAAAGAGAGTTTCGGTCAGAAAATCCAGAAATTCTGGCACTGGATGACCCAGATATTCTAAACAAAGAGAGGAGTATAGAGTGAGCAACAAATTTTCAATCGAAGAGTCTCCGACTGTCGCCGGAGCCAAAATCAAAGCGATCGGCGTCGGAGGCGGCGGTGGCAACATGATCAACCATATGATCCATCAGGGCATCGACGGCATCGACCTGATCGTAGCCAATACCGACGCCCAGGCACTGGAGACATCACAAGCACCCTACAAAATCCAACTGGGTGAAAAACTGACCAAGGGGCTGGGTGCCGGAATGAAGCCCGAAGTCGGCCAGGAGTCGGCACTCGAGAGCTATGAAAGCATCAAAGAGGTCCTTCAGGGTGCTGACATCGTATTCGTCTCATCCGGCTTGGGCGGCGGCACCGGTACGGGTGCGGCACCGATCATCGCACAGGCGGCAAAAGAAGCTGGTGCGCTCACGGTATCCGTGGTCACAAAACCTTTCCGTTTCGAAGGCCGTAAGCGGATGAAGCTCGCAGAAGCCGGCCTCGAAGCCCTGAAAAAAGAGAGCGATTCCATCATCGTCATCCCCAACGAGAAACTGCTGAGTATCGTCGACAAGACACTGGGCATCAAAGAGAGTTTCAAGATGGTCGACAACATCCTCGCCAGAGCCGTGAGCGGTATCAGCAACGTCATCCTCTCGCGCGGCGAGCACGACATCAACCTCGACTTCGCCGATGTCAACACCGTCATGAGCCATAGAGGTCTGGCTCTGATGGGTGTGGGTGAAGCGACAGGGCCGAGTGCGGCGTACGAGGCGATCAAAAACGCGATCGAATCACCGCTTCTGGACAACATGGATATCAAAGGGGCGATGGGTGTGCTGGTCCACTTCCATATCCATCCGGACTATCCGATCCTCGAAATCAGCGAAGCGATGGGCATCGTCGAAGACAACGCCCACGAAGACGCCCATGTCATCTTCGGTACGACGACCGACACGGGACTTTCACTCGATGAAGTCAAGATCACGATCGTCGCGACGGGTTTCGAGAGCGCGGAAGCCGAAGAGACGGAAACAGAAAGTGCAAAAGAGGTGAAAAAGCAGCAGATCACGCTGATGCAGCCCGAAAATAGCGAAAACGCCATTCCCGCGAGCACGCCGCGCGTCAAAGTGGTGGGTGGATACGATAACGAAGAGATTCTCGACATCCCGACATGGATGCGCAACCAGATGGATTGATCCTCAGGATTGATCCATCTGGTCCGCTTTTACTTCAACTTCTCTCTTGAAACTGGATGGGGCCTTCACTCTTCCCGTCCAGAAACTGCCGAACGTACGGATTTTTCGTATTTTTGAAATGTTCCGCATCGCCTGTCTCTATGATTTTGCCGTCATAGAGCATAGCGAACCAATCCCCCGCTTTGAAACTCTCTTTGATATCGTGTGAAATAAGTACGGATGTCACCCCGAGCGTCTTCTTCAGATGAATGATCATCTGCGAGATCAGATCGCTGGTGATCGGGTCCAGCCCGCTGGTGGGTTCGTCGTAGAGGATGATTTCGGGGTTGAGCGCAATCGTACGCGCCAATCCGACGCGTTTGCGCATACCGCCACTGAGTTCATCGGGGAAAAGAGGCATCACCTCTTTGGGTTTAAGTGCCACCATTTCGAGGCGCTCGATCACGCGCGCCTTAATCTCATCTTCGCTCATATCGGTATGTTCACGCAACGGGAACGCGACATTTTCGTAGACATTCATACTGTCAAAGAGTGCGCCGCTTTGAAAAAGAAAGCCCACCTTTTTGCGGATGCGTCGTATCTGCTCCTCATCAGCATGACTTATCTCTTCATTGTCGACCCATATTTCGCCTTCGTCGGCTTTGAGAAGCCCCACGATGTGTTTGATAATCGTCGACTTTCCACCCCCTGAAAGCCCGAGTATGACAGTCGTCTTTCCTGTGGGTATCGTCAGATCTACACCTTTGAGAACCTCTTTGGGTCCAAACCGTTTCTTTAACCCTTTGATCACTATCATTGCCGATTTGCCTTGCGTCAGACGATTTTTCTATAGAGGTATCGTCCCAATAGTATCGCCAATGCTACCACAAAGATCTTGAAATCCCACTCAGACATCATATGCGTTTTCGCAAAGAGTTCGTTTTCCATAATCGACTCACCCTGGCGCTGAAACTCCAGAATCTGCGGCGTATAATAGAGGGTGAACATGAAGCCGGTCCAGACCGTCACGAAGGCGCTGTAGAAGGTGACCTGGTCTCGGTAAAATCGCAGGAAGTGGTAGCCTTCCACGACCAAAATCACAACACACGTCAGATTGACGAGCCAATTCATCTTCACAAAGATCTGCGTCATGATAAGACCTTCCTGAAAATGGGTCAGGACGCCGCCGCCCAGAAGATCGTCGGCATGGAAGATCACAGGCGCGCCTATCACACCGGCACAAAGACCTGCACCGAGCGTGATGCCAAGAAGCATCAAATAGGGAATCCACAGTTTTTTGGGAATGGAGAGTTCTATGGCCGGTTTCGGCCCTGTCGGTTGTGCCATATTATCTATTTCCTTTTATGTAAAGAGTTTAAGGTAAAATCCACGGTCAAGGCCTGCGAGGTCTTTGTAGAATGTCGGTGATGGGAGTTCGTTGCGTTCACAAAAACGCATGATCGCCTCACGCTGGTCATACCCCATTTCACAGAGCAGATGTCGGACGTTTCGTTGCTTGGCCGTCATGATGATCCGCTGCAGCACTTCATCCCCGGACTCACCGCCGATCAGGGCGTTTTGCGGTTCATGTTTCAAAGCGTGCGGCAGCATGTAGGAAGCCTTGATATACGGGGGGTTGGAAACGATCATCTCAAAATCGCCTTCGACCCCCTCCATCAAATCGGCTTTGACGAGCCTCATCCTATCCTCTACCCCATATTTTCGGATATTCTTTCGGGCATATCCGAGCGCATCCGGGGATATATCAGTCGCGGTGATCATAAGTTTCGGAAACTTCCTGGCCAGCATGATGCTGACCGCGCCGCTTCCCACACCGATTTCGCAGACGCTTCCTATGCCCTGCTCTTCTACGACCTCGGCCGCCATATCGACCAGAAGTTCCGTTTCCGGGCGCGCGATGAGTACGCCCGGCCCTACTTCGAGATCAAGGTCATAAAAGGAGACGTGTCCCGTGATATATTCGATCGGCTCGCTTTTCATACGTCTTTGCACCAACGATGCAAACGTTTCCGACGCCTCTTCCGTAAGCGCATGGTCGGCGTGTGCATGCAGCCACACCCGTTCCCTGCCAAGCGCATGGGCCATCAAAATTTCAGCCTCCAGGCGCGGCCTTTCGGCTATGGATGAAAGTTTTTTGGCTGCATCGCGCAGCGCCGTTTCGACCGTCATCGGATGTTGCATTCACCTTTGAGCGCTTCATCCTCTTTCTCATCATTCACACTTTTGTCCCCCAATGCCTTGAGACGGTCGATGATGGGTGGATGCGAATGGTAGAAAAATTTGGTCAGGCTGTGCGATTTGGGGAAACTCTTGTTTTCGTCGACCAGCTTTTTGAGCGCACTGATCAGGTCGGTATTGTTGCCGTGCAGTTCAACGGCATACCGGTCCGCTTCGTATTCGTTACGACGGCTCACCAGGCTCATGACAGGCATGAAGATGAACATGTACACAGGCAGCAGCAGCATGAAGATCAACATAATCATCGCAGGTGTCTCCATCACCCCAATTTCAAGGAAGAGATTGACGGGCAGATGGCCGAGAATATAGAAACCAACAAACAGAATACCGCCGAGCATCGCGATGTTTTTATAGATATCTTTGTGTTTGAAGTGTCCCAGCTCATGGCTGAGTACCGCCAGAAGCTCGTTGTCACTGAGCTTCTCCAGCAGCGTGTCGAAGAGCACGACGCGCTTGCTCTTTCCCAAGCCGCCAAAATAGGCGTTGAGTCGCGCATCGCGCTTGCTCGAATCCATCACGTAGACACCTTCGCTCTTGAAGCCGCTTTTTTGAAGCAGCTCGGCGATCTTCTCTTTGAGAAGTTCGTTTTCCAGCGGGGTGAAGGTATTGAACATCGGTGCGATGAGGGTCGGATAGAGAAGATTGAGCAGCACCAGCACGGCAAAGACCAGCAGGAAAGTGAAAAACCACCACATCGGCACATTGAGAATGATCCAGGCGATGGCAGCGGCCATGACCGAAGCGAAAATCAGCGTCATGACCCCTCCTTTTATCTGATCTTTGATGAAGAGTTCAGGTGTCGAGTGGTTGAACCTAAATCGTTCATCGATCACGAATGTCGTGTAGATAGTGAAAGGGAGTTCCACGACATAATTGACAACAAGAAAGATATCCACCGCGACGACCGCCTGCATGATAGGGTCCATACCCCAGGTGAGCGTATCGAGCCAGTGGAGTCCCCATGCGAGCCAGAAGACGAAGAGTGCATAATCGACCAGCGTCTCGACGATCTTCACCCGTTCGTTGGAGATAAGGTATCGTGCCGACTTCATCCAACTGCTGGGTTTCATCAGCACCGGCGGCATCTCTTTGGCGCGTGCGACATAGCCGATCTGCATGACGGAGATATAGACCTTCAGCAATACATAGATGAAATAGATAATGGAAAGTGCTTCAATCATAGAGGAATGATCCTTTTTCAAAAGTTTTCGATTATAACCAAGATAGGTTAAAATACAATTCCCAAACATTGAGGTAAATATTTTACGTAAGAAAAGGAAATTATGGCGCTTGTAGACCTTCTCGATGTCGACAAACAGTTCGAATCCCAAATCATTTTCAAAGGCATCCAGTTTCATATCGATGAATATGAACGCATCGTCATTGTCGGGCGCAACGGCAGCGGTAAATCGACACTGATGAAGATCGTCAGCGGCGATATCGAGCCCGACAGCGGCAAACGCATCGTTCGACAGGGTATCAAGATCGAAATGCTCGACCAGCAGCCGGTTTTCGAGGCGGGTTTGAGCGTCAAAGAGGCGATCGAACGTGAGTTGACCGAGATTCAGGAGGCCAAAAGGCGCTATGAAGAGGTTTCGGCACAACTGGCCGAAGATTTCGAAAACAGAACGCTTCTGGACGAACATGCCAAACTCTCCGCATTTCTGGACTATCACGACGCCTGGAATCTCGATGACAAAATCGAACGCATTCTCAAGGAGTTCGATCTCAAAATCTACGAAGATCGTCCCGTCAATCTCCTCAGCGGTGGAGAGCAACGGCGTGTCGCACTGGCCTCTTTATTGCTCAAAAAGCCCGATATTCTCCTGCTTGACGAGCCGACCAACCACCTGGATGTCTATATGGTCGAATTTCTCGAGGAGCTGCTGCTCAAGGAGAAGTTCACCCTTCTTCTCATATCCCACGACCGTTACTTCATCGACCGTATCGCTACCCGTACCGTGGAGATCGAAGACCACACCCTTCGAAGCTTCAAAGGCGGGTATGAGAGCTATCTGCAACAAAAAGAGGCACTGCTGCACGCGATGCACAAAGAGCATGAAACGCTTCTGAAACTTCTGAAAAACGAAGAGGAGTGGCTCAGGCGCGGCGTCAAAGCACGGCTCAAACGCAACGAAGGCCGAAAGAAACGGGTATTGGAGATGCGCGAACAGGCGAAGAAAAACCCCTCTGTCATACGCAAGATCCAGATCGAGCTCGAACGCGAGAAACACCACTTCAACAGAGAAGAGGGTGTCAGCCGCAAAAAGGTGCTTTTTGAAATCGAACATCTCGAAAAACGTCTGGGCGACAAACTGCTCATTCACAACTTCTCCAACCGCATCCTTCAAAAAGACCGCATCGCCGTTGTGGGGAAAAACGGCAGCGGCAAATCGACGCTGCTCAAACTGTTGCTTGGCCGCGAAAAACCCGATGGCGGTGTCATCAAACGGGGCGATTTCACTATAGGCTATTTCGACCAGCACCGGGAGATGCTTGATGACGACAAGAACCTCATCGAAACCTTCTGCCCTTTCGGCGGTGACCGCGTCGATGTACAGGGGAAAAATATGCACGTCTATGGCTACCTGAAAAATTTCCTCTTTCCAAAAGAGTATCTGGACAAAAAGATCGGGGTGCTCAGCGGCGGGGAGAAAAATCGTGTGGCGCTGGCACTGCTCTTTACGAAAAAAGTGGACTGTCTGATACTGGACGAACCGACCAACGATCTGGACATTCCGACTATCAACATTCTCGAAGAGTATCTGCTCAATTTCCCGGGTGCGCTCATTTTCGTCAGCCATGACCGCTATTTCGTCGACAAGATCGCCAAAAAACTCTTTATCTTCAAAGGCGAGGGCATCGTCGAAGAGAGTTACCAGGCCTACTCCGAATTTCTTTCGATCGAAAAAGAGATCAACGCTTTGGTCCAATATGAACACCAACTGGCGATAGAAAAAGAAAAGCCCAAAGTCCAAACTTCCAAAAGGCAGAAAAAAAGTTGAGCTACAATGAGCAGCGGGAACTCGAAATCCTCCCAGGAGAGATCGAACTGCTCGAAAACGAGATCGCCGAATTGAACGAATGCCTGGCTGATCCTGAATGCTACCAGGAGCGGGGCATACAGAAACTCACCGACGAGCTCGACCGCCTTGAGACACTCTACAATACCAAAGCCGATCGATATCTGGAGCTGTTGGAACTTCAAGAAGAGCTGGAAGGAGCCTGAAATGGACACTGAAACGATAGAGGAGACGATACAAAGCAGACCCGGAGTTCTGCTCTACTTCTGGGGTGAAAAGTGCAATGTCTGTCACGCACTCAAACCCAAATTGTTTGAGGCATTCAGGGAGAATTTTCCAAAAATTGAACCGATAGAGGTCGACATCGCCAAACATGCCGACATCGCCGCACATTTTGGCGTCTTTTCGATCCCGACCACCATCGTCTTTCTCGATGGAAAAGAGTTTGCGAGGGTGAGCCGAAACGTCAGTATTCCGGCTCTTGTCGAGCGTATCCGCCGGCCTTACGAACTGCTCACCTCGTAAAACCCAGGATACAAGCCCCTTCACTCATTTTATGAAGGGGGTTGCAATTCCGCTATCAGGCGTAAATGTCCTCTTTGCCGAATTTTTTGGCCAAGAGCGCGTAGAAGAGTGCGCGATATTTGTTTCGGTTGGAACTGCCCATCTTTTCACATACCTCTTTGATCGCGGCATCCAGTTCGCTGTCGTCGTTGCTCAGTCCCAGTTTCTTTTTCAGGAAATTGGTCTTGACTCTCTCCAGTTCCGATGCATCGGAGCATGATACACTCTCCGCATCTCTGTTGTAGATAGAAGGCCCCAGGCCAACCGTCACTTTTTCGATGAAGTTTTCATCAAGACCCAGTCCCAAATCTTTCGCCGCTTTGGTGTAGAGGGCGATCTTTTCGTCTCTTTTGCTCATGTCCATCCTTTTTGTGAATTTATAGGAAATTGTATCATATCTCGGCTTTCAGTACCCAGCGAGTCATCGACATTGTATATTTATAAAATTAGTTTATATATGAAAGCTTGACAGGGATTCAACTACGATAAAATAAAATTATCTCATAAAAAGGAGTCGTCATGAGAAAAGCGTTAATGGCACTTGCACTGGGTGCATTGGTATCGATGGCGGGGCAACCCCAACAAACAGTGTCACCGGAGGAGAAAGCACTCAAAGAGGCGATGAGATCGATGGCGGATGGTATGACGCGTATTCAAAAGGCGATACTCTACAACGACAAAGAGCAACTCCTCGCCGGCGTCAGGATGCTCAAAAGGATCCAGCCGGGCTTCCTGACCAAACATGGCGAGGCATTGAAAAAATTCATGCCCGACAATTCAAAGTTCGCCATGAGTCTGGCCAAAAAGAGTGAAATACATATTCAACGTTATGTCGATATGATGCGTGAAGATATCTTTTCGCGCCAAGATTACAGCAACATCGCCGCCGGATATACGCATATTCTTTCAGAATGTGTCGGTTGTCACCAGAAGCTGAGGAAGTGGCGCTGGGGGCCCTGAAAAAAAACGCGTGACTCCCTCGTCTAAGAAGCAAGGACAATCTCTACAATCTGCAGCGGCGATCTCAATACGACATCGCCCTGCGCTTCGCTTGTAAATCCCCAGGTCGCAAAGAGTGCGCCGATACCCGCAGCGCGTGCCGCCTCCATATCCTTCTGATTGTCCCCCACCATCCATGCCCTGTGCCTCTTTTGCTCATAGCCGTAATCACTCAATATATGGTGCAACATCTTGGGATCGGGTTTTGAGGCTCCGACTGTATCCGGCCCTACGATATGGTCGAACCGATGGGAGATTCCAAGATGCGACAGCATCCTGCACGCAAAGAGCGAGGGGGCGTTGGTAGCGACGGAGAGTTTCACCTCATGGTGTCGAAGCGTCGTGATCAACTCCTCAATCTGCGGGTAGAGTCGCAGGTTTTGGGTGCATTGATCGTAGTAGTGCGATTCGAAAAGCGCTTTGTCGCGCGCCTCGTAACTTTCGGTACCGTAAAAGAGTTTCGCCAGATTTCGGACCGGACGGTTGATGATCTCCACCACCTCTTCGCTCGAGAGCGGCGCGAGCCCGTGGTTTGTCGCGCGTACATAGTTGATCGTCGTAGTGATGTCGAGCGCCGAATCGATCAGCGTGCCGTCCATATCGAAAATAACGACTTTCATCTCTTCACCATCGCAATACCCGCCAGATAACCGCTCGCCCATGCGAAATGGAGGTTGTACCCGCCACGTTTTCCGACGATGTCGAGCACCTCCCCTGCAAAATAGAGGCCCGGAACGATCTTGGAAGCCATCGTTTTTGCATCCACTTCACGGCATGAGACGCCGCCGCCGGCCACTTCTGCATGTTTGTAGCCGTGAGTCTCCGTCACCTCGAACCGCCACTCCGCGATCTGCGAGGCGATCGCCCTGAAATTTTTTGGGGTGAGTTCGGACCCTTTGCGCTCAAGAGGGATTTTCAGTACCTCCAGAAGCGTTTTGGATATTTTGTAGGGCAGCACCCCCTGAAGAATATCCAACACCGTAAAAAAAGCGTTGCGTTGGGCCAGTTTCTCGAGCCTTTTGACGAGCGATTGACGTGGGAAGATCGGTAGAAGATTCACCCCGATCGTCACGCGCCGGCCGCTGGCGATGGCACGCGACGCCTCGATCGAAGCGTCCAAAATCGCGAAACCGGAGACGCCGTATTTCGTAAAGAGAAGATCCCCGCCAAACGTCTCGCCTCTTTTGCCGTCGATATAGAGCGTCGCTTCCGCATCGATCTTCACCCCGCTCATCCTGGCGGGCCACGCCTCTTTGAGGTGCAGCCCCACCAGCGCCGGCCACGGTTCGATGACGCTGTGACCCAGCGCTTTGGCGAATGTCAGGCCGTCGGTGTTGCCTCCAAGCTGAGGGGCCGCGGCCAGACCCGTGGAGACCAGCACCCTGTCGTAATCTTCGCCTCCCTGCCCGTCAAAGAGTCGAAAACCGCCCCCTCTGCGTTCGATGCGCTCTACCCTCTTTTGGGGATGCACACCTACACCCAGATGCAGCGCCTGGCGTTTCATCGCACCGTGGACCGATTTCGCCTCGTTGCTGAGCGGATAGGTTCTGCCGTCAGGGAGTGTTCGAAGCAGTAGGCCTATCGATTCGCAAAATCGTGAAAAGGCGGGAAAATCGAAGGTTTTGAGTGCAGTGTCGACGAAGGTTGGATGGCGGCCAAAGTAATCGTCGGATGAGAGTGAGGTGTTGGATATATTGCAGCGGCCGTTGCCGGAAGCCAGGATCTTTCTACCCACTTCCGGACTCTGTTCGTAAAGATCGGCTTTCACGCCTCTTTCTGCCGCCGTGATGGCCGCCATCAGACCCGCGGCCCCTGCCCCGACGATCGCTATCTTCATTGAGATGTCATATGAACGAGAGAATCTCTTCTTCGATCCGATCTTTGTCGACCACCGTCGTATGGACGATCGGCTTTTCGAAGAGTTCGGCGATCATCCGCGGTACCGGTACGTGGTAGTGTTCGCTGACCCACTGCAGCGCATCGAGGTCGCGTTCGGCCTTGTGCCCGAGCGCTTCACAGACGGTGGGACTGAACTTCGTCCACTCCGCCGTCGAGTAGATCACCGTTTTGAGGCTCTTTTTGCGCAGTGTTTCATACGCTTTGAAACAGGTGGCGGTGTGCGGATCCATGATATACCCTTTTTCGGCATATTGGGCGATCACCGCTTTGCCCTCTTCGTCACTGCTGTAGGTGGCGTCGAAATCTTCCCTGAGCATCGACAACTCTTCGGGTGAGAGAGTGTAGCGGCCCTTTTCGTTCAGATCGTCCATCAGCTCTTTGGTACGCTCCGGACCGAACTTGTCGTAAAGCACCCGCTCGACGTTGGAGGATTTGAGGATGTCCATCGCCGGCGACGTCGTCTGGATCAGCGATTTGCAGGTGAGATCGTACTCCCCTTTGTTGATCAGGTCCGAAAGGACGTTGTTGATATTGGAGGCGATCAGGATCTTCTCCACCGGCAATCCCATTTTCTTGGCGTAATAGCCGCCCAGCGCGTTGCCGAAGTTGCCGCTCGGAACGACGAGATAGACCGGTTCACCCATCGAAATCGCGCCCTTTTTCACCAACTGAAGATAGCTGTGGAGATGGTAGATGATCTGGAAGATGATGCGGCCGAAGTTGACCGAGTTGGCCGCCGAGAGTTTCGTATGGCTTTGGGCGAGCCTCTTCTTGAAGCTCTCGCTGGCGAGCAGATTTTTCAACGCCGTCTGCGCATCGTCGAAATTGCCGCGGATGCCGATCACCTTCTCGTTGGGGGCATCTTCGGTGACCATCTGAAGGCGCTGGACATCGCTCGTGCCGCCATCGGGATAGAGGCATGCCACTTTGACGCTGGCGGCATTCTTGAAAGTTTCGAGTGTGGCAGGGCCGGTGTCACCGCTCGTCGCCGCCATGATCAGATACTTCTCTCCCCGCTTCTTGGCGAGTTTGGAGAGAATATAACCGAATGGCTGAAGCGCCATATCTTTAAACGCCCGTGTCGGGCCATGCCACAGTTCGCTGACGAATGCGTCATTCTCCACCCCGACCAGCGGCACCGGGTTTTCTGGATCGTCGAATGCGTCGTACCGATCGAGTGCCGCGTTCAGATCCGCTTCGTTGATATCGACATCGAACTTTTCAAAGAGCGCTTTGCAAAGATCCTTATAGTGACTCTCGGTGTGGGCTTTGAAGAAATCGAAGTCGAGCGAGGGGAGCTGCTTGGGGACGTAGAGTCCTCCGAAACTGGCACTTGGGCTCAGTATCGCCTCAGAAAATGTCACTTCCGAAGGTTTTTGACCGTCGTTTCCGCGTGTTTCGATAAAAGTCATCGCTCATCCTGATTTTTTGGTGAAAGTATACCATTTTTCGCATCTGGCGCACCCGCGGTTTCGATCGCCGCGGCACGGATGTGATGCACCATTCGAGCCAGATGATAGACGACCTCTTTCATCCACTCGATCAAATCGAGATATCGCCCCGCTTCATCGGTATCCAATCGGTTTTCGGCGATCTTTTCGATCACCTCGGCACGCAGACTCCCCGCACGCCCGTCCATTGTTTCCAATAGTCCCTTCATTCGCTCCACAACCTTCTCCCACTCGTTTTGTTCCAGCAGCTCTTTGATCTTTCCGATTTCCAAGCGGATATTTCTTGTGAAATCTGCCACCTCTTTGGCTTCGATCCCCGAAAAATCGGGTCGCTTTGTGCAGAGTTCATAAAGAGTCTGCAGATGATCGAGCGCATGAATCATCTCGAGCAACTTCATACGCTGCGACCGGTTCTCTTTTTCGAGGTGAATGTCGTCGATATAGTCGTAGATCGCTTCGATCGCTTCACCGCTCTCTTCGAGTTTTTCGGCGCTGCATTCCATCTTTGGATCAAGTTGCTGCATCACTGTATCGATCATGCGTAACGTCATATCGTGAAGTGTCTCGAAGATCGCATCCAGCGCTGTGTCAGGATCTTTCAGCAAGTCGCGGTCGAGTTTCCGCAGATAGGATGGAAGACGTTCGGGAATGAGCCACTCCATCAAATGCGCAAAGCGCCTCGCGAAGGGGAGAATGAGTGCCACACCAACGAGATTGAACAGTGTATGGAACGCCACGAGCGCGATTTCCGCATTCGTTTCGACGATGCCGGGAAAGAGCCACTCGGCCACTATCGTATAAGGGGTGATCATCACAAAGGCTACGATGCCGGTCAAAAGGTTGTAGACAAGATGAGAAAAACCCGTTCTTCGTGCCTGCACCGAGCTGCCGATCGATGCGATAACCGCCGTCACGGCCGTGGCGACATCCATGCCGACCACCAGGGCGGCTGCCTGCTCGAAAGTCAAAAGATCGACATAGAGGGCCGCCAATGTCGCGGCGACACCGGCACTCGACGATTGGGTGATCAGCGTAAATACCATGCCCAACAAAAGGAGCTTCAGCCGGTTGTACCAGGTATCCGCAGGAAAATGATCGAATGAGACGAGGTGTCGGAAGCCTTCCATGCCCTCCTGCATCAAATCCAAACCGACGAAAATAAGCCCAAATCCCGCCAGCGCGAAACCGATACGGCTCATGAAACCTTTTGAAAGAAGCTTCATCAACATGCCCGCAAGCACGAGGGGCATCGCCAATGCGGTGATTTTATACTCGAAACCAAACAGTGCGACGATCCAGCCCGTGACTGTCGTTCCCACATTCGCGCCGAAAACGATACCCAAAGCCTGGGAAAAATCCATCAGACCCGCGGCTACGAATCCTACAGCGGCCACGGTGGTGGCACTCGAAGATTGCAATATGGATGTGGCCAGCGCACCCGTCACGGCACCGCTGAAGGGGCTTTTGGTAAACCGCATCAACCAGCTATGAATCGTTCCGCCGGCGAGTGCCTTGAGCCCGTCTGTCATGACGGTCATGCCCAATAAAAAAATTCCAAGCCCGCCGGCGGCCTGTATCAGAGAGGGAAAAATGGTGTTCTCCATTCAGAGGTTATGGTCAATGGACGATCTGCGTGCCGATACCTTCGCTCGTGAAGATCTCAAGCAGTATCGAATGTTCGATACGCCCGTCGACGATATGGGCCTTGCCCACACCACCGTTGATCGCCTCGAGACAGGCATCGACCTTGGGAACCATGCCGCCGCTGATGACCCCTTCTCGTTTGAGCAGTGCGATCTTTTCGCTTCCGAGCGTTCCTATGAGCCTGCCCTCCGCGTCGAGCACGCCGGGTGTATCGGTCATGAAGACGATTTTGGAAGCCTTCAGCGCCACCGCCACTCTGCTGGCCGCGAGATCGGCATTGATATTGAAGCCGGGCTCTCCGGGGTCTTTGCTCGCAGCGATCGGTGCGATGACGGGAATGAAATTTTCCGCCATCAGGTTTTCGACCACATCGGCATGGATCTCTTCGATGACACCCGTGTAGCCCCAGCGGCTCCTATCCTTCGCCCTGGCCTGGATGAACCGGGCATCTTTGCCACTGATGCCGATCGCCTTGGCACCGTGGTCGTTGAGCATCGAGACGATCTCTTTGTTCACATCCCCGCTGAGCACCATTTCGGCGATACGCATCGCCTCTTTGGTTGTTACCCGCTGTCCCTCCACAAATTCGGTAGGTATCTTCAAAGCGTTCAGAAGCTCGGTGATCTTCGGTCCTCCGCCATGCACGATAACGGGCTTGATGCCGACCATATACATCAGCACGACATCTCGGGCGAACTTCTCCTTGAGTTCTTCCTTCACCTGCGCCGCACCGCCATATTTGATGACGATCGTCTGTCCTGCGAATTTCTGAATGAAAGGGAGGGCGTCGAGTAACGTTTTGACGACTTCTATCTTCTTCTGCATCGTTTCAGCTCCTGTTTTTCAAATATTTATCTATTGCTTCGAACACTTTTTTATCAACATCGAGGGTCAGTTTCAATATCGCCGTATCGATCCTGAAACCCTCCATCTTCACCACATCCTTTTCGGTCGTGACGATCCTGTCGACACCGCAATGGCGCATCTTTTCCACGATCTTCTTTTCGTCAAACCAGGCATGGTCGGGTAAAATCATCCGACACTTGACCAGACCTTTTGGGAGGTAGGGCTCCAGACGCGCCGGATTGGCGATCGCCGTCACCAGCATGAGCGTTCGGTCGCACCCTTCGCACACCACACGCCGCCTGAAATCACGCCCCTCGACGAGCACCAGATCGGCCCGCCTCTTCTCGAAAGGAAATTCGCGAAAAGGACCGGAAGGGAGAGGAAAGGGGTTGACGACCCGAGCAGGGTGCAGAAGAATATCGAACTTCTTGATATCGACCTTTCCGAACGCATCGTCGAGAAAGACGATCCCAGCACCCATCGAAGCCGCTTTTTGAATGGCGGCGTGCCGGTTTTCACTCACGATGACCGTGGAGGCCGGAAGCGATTTGGCCAGCAACATCGCTTCGTCGCCACTCGTTTCGATATCGGTGAGGACCCTGCCCCACTCACTGACGACCACAAGCCCCCTGCTTTTGCGTCCATATCCGCGCAGCACGACAGCCGATTTTTGGTAATGTGACGCCAATGCGATCGCCATCGGCGTCTTTCCGCTGCCGCCAACCAAGAGATTGCCGATCCCTATGACGGGCAGACCGTACTCCATCGGGAGGGCAAGACGTCGGCGTATCCACATCATCACTCCATAAAGGAGTGAAATTGGCAGTAGCAACGTAGCGACCGTCCAGTGATACCACCTCGGACGGTACCACATATCTTCGAAAAAAGAGACGAGACGATGCATCAAATGTGTTCGGAGGCAACCTCTTTGACCATCTCGCAGACATACTCCACGTCACTGTCGCTCATGTTGTGGTAGATCGGCAGGGAAAGCACCTGCTGATAGGTTTGGAGTGCCTGCTGGAAATCGTTGACACGAAGGCCGTATTTCTGTTTGTAGTAGCTCATCAGATGCAGAGGAATGTAATGTAGCCCCGTATGGACACCCCGCTCTTTGAGTTCGCGCGCGAAACCGTCGCGGTTACGGTCGATGCGGACAATATAGAGCTGATAGATATGGTCTCTCTTTTTCACCGGTACCGTCACATGCTTGACACCGGCGAGCGCTTCGTCGTACATCTTCGCAATCTGCTGACGTCTGGCGATCATCTTGTCGACGCGGTTATATTGCGCCAGGGCATAGGCGGCATCGAGCAGGCTGATGTCGTACTTGCACCCGATATCGACGACGTCGTAGATATATTCGAGATTGCCGTATCGGTCCCATCCACTCGACTCGATGGCGTGATTGCGCAGAAGAGTCGCACGTTCATGAAGATTGTCGTCCTCGCACAACAGCATACCGGCACTGGCGATCGAGTGTTTCATATGGGGCGAGAAGCTGAAACAGGTGATATCCGCTCCCGTTGCACCGATCGGCCGGCCATTGTAAGTACCGCCGAGCGCGTCGCTGGCGTCTTCGACGATTTTGATATTGTATCGGGCCGCGATCTCGTAGAGTCGGTCAAGATCGGTCGGCTGGCCGCCCACATGGTTGACGATGGCCCCTTTGAGTTTTTTGGAGGTGTTGGCCTCGAGAACCTTTTCGAGCGCATCGAGGTCGATATTGTAATCTTCACTGTCGATATCGACAAAGATCGGTTCGGCGTCGAAATGGCGCACCACTTCAGGAACCGAGGGGAAAGAATTGACCGAGCAGACGATCTTGTCGCCGCGCTTGAGGTCCATGGCGCACATCGCCAGATGGAGTGCGGAGGTACCGCTGTTGGTCGATACGGCATGCGTCGCTCCCGTCTTCTTGACAAATGCCTCTTCGAGCGCATCGATCTTCGATGCCCCTTCGAGGTCGAGAACCTCCTGGATCTGCTGCCGTTCCGCTTCGGTAATGTCGGGTTTGAAAAAGGGAATTTCACGTGCCATGGGTTTTTGCTCCTCTGCGCCACCGATCTAAAAATCGGCATGATAGATGATAATTATCATAATACTGAATGAAATATTAATGGAAGCTTTTATATATAATAATGTCTTCTAAGTATCGTGGAGATGCCCTCTATTCACACCTTTTGGCACCCATCCGTTTGAGTTCGTCGCAGGCAAATCCCGCCGCACGGCGCGCTTTGACGTTGAGTCGCATCGGCCGTTCGCTGAAACCGGGATAGTGGCGCTCGAGTATCTCGAAATAGATGGTGGTATCCAGACCGCGTTGATCGCACAGATATCTGAACCATCTATCACCCTTGAAAACGTGCCCGACCTCTTCGGCCAGTATGGTTTCAAGCGCCTCGATGATGGCTGTGATCATCGGCGTGGCCGGGTAACTTCGAAGTTTCTCAATGATTTTGGGATTGGCATCGAGACCACCCGCTTCAAGATACCTCGGCACCACAGCCATGCGTTCGAGCGGATCGCCGCCACTTCTCTTCCCCGCCTCAAAGAGCGAGGTATGCACGGGATAGTCGCCATACCGGACGCCGATCTCACCCATCAGCTTTTCGAGCATCCGAAAATGGCGGACTTCGTCGTGCGCCACTTCGATCCAGTCGAGATAATAGGCTTCGGGCATCCCTCTGAACCGGTAGGCCGAATCGAGCGCCAGGTCGATGGCGCTATATTCGATATGGGCCACGGCATGCAGCAGTGCCGCCTGGCCTTCAGGGGTATCGAAATGTTTGCGCCTGGGGACTTTTCTGGGCGGCACTATGGTCGCAAAAGCCGCATATGATGGCTCCTTGAGCGATTGCACATCGCCATCCACCCCCTCTTGGATATCGGAGAAGATCTCGCCATTTTTGATTTTTGTGTACAATTTCTCTACGCGATCGCCCTTCTCTTTCGGATCGGCTTCACAGATCGCCCGCCATACGTCATCGTAAAAATTCATAGAAAGATTATACCATGCCCATAGAGATTCAAAAACGCCCGATGGGGGCCTACCAAACCAACTGTTATATCGTCCATATCGATGGTGAGGATTTCATCGTCGATCCCGGCGTCGGGGCGACAGCATGGGTCAAAGCCAATGTCAAAAACCCTGTCGCCATACTCAATACCCACGGCCACTTCGACCATGTCTGGAGCAACGCCGAACTTCAAAGAGATTTGGATATTCCCATCTACTGCCCGGAAGGCGACTGCTTCATGCTCGAAAATGATCCCTTCTCACAAGGCACGCCTCCAAGCCGATGCGATGTCGCCGTCAAGCCCGACGAAACCGTGACGATCGGAGCGGCGACCATGACGTTTCTACACTTCCCCGGCCATACACCAGGCTGCAGCGCCATCGAAATCGGCGACCACTGGTTTTGCGGCGACCTTCTCTTTCGAGGTTCCATCGGAAGAGTCGATTTCCCCTACTCCGATCCTGCCGCGATGCGCGCAAGCCTTCAAAAAGCGATGGAATACCCCAGAAACGTCATACTCCATCCCGGCCACGGCCCCGACACGACACTCGAAGAGGAGAAGCGGAACATTCCCTATTGGATCAAAGCCTTGAATGGGTGATTGGGGATTGGTAATTTGTGATTAGAGATTGGAGACTTGTGACTGGAAAAAAATTTCAACCAATCACTAATCACTATTCACCAATCACCAATTATTCTTCCTCTTTGAGGAGTTTCAGTTTCAGCACGTGCCGCTCGAGCACGACAGCCATGAAATCCCCTTCGAACACTTTGATATCCTCGAAATAACCGATGACGTGGATTTTTCTCTTCCGCGCCTCTTTGTAGAGCTCTTTGGCCTCCAGTACGACGGTATCGCCCACTTTGACCGGTGAAAGAAATCGGCATTCACTTGCGACCAGCACCACATTGGGGTGATTGACAGCCGCCATAGCCGCGAAATCGGCGGCCGAAAAGACGAAACCGCCATGCACAAGACCCATTTCATCGACCACCATATCGCGCGTGGTCTCAAGCTCCACTTTCGCATACCCTTCATCCAGCTCCACCAGATTTCCGCAGAGCGTTTGGTTGATCCGCTGATGGGTTCGAAGCTCCATCCGCTCTTTTCGGTCGTTCGACGACGCTTCGCTCATCTCCTCTTCATGCTCCATCTCTTCGGCCATGGCTCACTCTCCTATTTTTTGTATGCACGCACATAGACGCGTTTGGGCGCGGGGTACCCCTCTACCGTCAATTCCGGATTGCCCGGATCGAGGAAATCCTCGAGACTCTGGCCGGTGATCCATGCCGTCTTTCGCTGCTCCTGCGGCTCGGTCTTGACGATCTTCAAAACTTCGAAACGCTCGAAACCCGCTTTTTTGAACCAGTGGTGCAGTGCCGTCACCGTCGGCACGAAGTGGACGTTTCCGATCTTCGAGTAGGTCGATTCCGGCACAAGGCAGACGGGCTCTTCCCCTTCGATCATGAAGGTATCCAAAAAGAGCTCGCCACCCTTTTTCAGGCTCTGTTTGAGCGACTTGAGTGCCGCGACCGGATCGCTCCGATGGTAGAGCACACCCAGGCAAAAAATCGTATCGAAGATCTCGCCAAACCCTGCCATATGCTCGATCCCGAGCATTTCGTAGCGCAGGTTCCCTGCCCTGGCGTATCGGTTAATGAGATCGAACTGGGAGTAAAAGAGCGGTGAAGGGTCGATTCCCAGGACGCTTCGGGGAGAGAATTCGAGCATACGGAACATATAGTAGCCGTTGTTACACCCCACATCGCAAACATGTTTGCCTTCGAGATCCATATAGGGGCGAAGCAGATTGTACTTCTCAAAACTCCGCCATTCGCTGTCGATCTTCACCCCGAAAAGATCAAAAGGCCCTTTGCGCCAGGGCATCATCATTTTCGCGACACGCTCGATCGCCTCAGTCTGGTCCGATGTGACACGCTCCGATGCCAGGGTCACCCAGTCGCCGAGCTGAAGACGCGCATCGGGAATGGCCGGCAATCGTTCCATCGCTTCCCTGATAGGTGCGATATTTTTCCATTTCAGCCAGGAGGTGCGCTCTTCGATGATCTTTTCAATATTCATAAAGGAGATTATAGTTGAATTCGGATAAAATTCAAAAATCCAAATTTTCCGGAGCAGAGATGACTTTACAAAAACGTGCCACCATCGTCAGCTCATCCGTCGCCGTCGTGCTCGTGGTCGTCAAACTCATCGTGGGTATCATCAGCGGGTCGGTTTCGGTGCTGGCTTCGGCCATCGATTCGGGTCTCGATCTGGCTGTATCGCTTTTCAACCTCTTTGCCGTCAGCAACGCCGAAAAGCCGGCCGACGAGCGATTCAACTACGGACGGGGCAAGATCGAAGCGATCGCCGCGGTGATCGAGGGAACGATCATCACCATTTCAGGTTTCTACATCTTCTATGAAGCGGTGCAGAAGATTCTTCACCATGAAAAGCTGACCCACCTGGACGCCTCCATCGGCGTCATGGTGCTTTCGCTCGTTTTGACAGGCGCGTTGGTGATGTTTTTGAATTATGTCGCCCGCATCACGCAGAACATGGTCATCAAATCCGATGCGCTCCACTACAAGACCGACCTGCTCAGCAACGGTGCCATCCTCGTTTCACTGGTCATCATCTACTTTACAGAATTTTATATGATAGACGCCATTTTAGGTATTTTGATCGCCATCTACATCATCTATTCGGCGTTCGAACTGATCCAGGAGGGTGTTTTGATGCTTCTGGATGTTTCGCTGGACGAGGAGATCGTGGAGAAGATAAAAAAAGCGATCGAATCGGAACCGGGTGTCAACGACTACCACTGGCTCAAGACCAGAAGAGCGGGCAACGACTACTTCGTCGATGTCCATCTTGTCTTCACGCCCGATATGTCGCTGCTCGAAGCGCATCGCATCGGCGACAAGGTCGAAGAGAAGATCAAAGCGATCGACCCGAAAGCCGACTGGATGATCAACATCCACCTCGACCCCTACGACGACTCCGAAATCAACGCCGAGAGTTCACCGCAGTTTCATACGGAAAAGCTTGACAGTAAAGAGAACTGAATAACTCTTGGTTGTGTCCCAAAGCGTAAAGCAAAACTACGCTTTTGCATAGACTCGCCATTCCCCCAATTTTGCTTTGGGTGACACGCCGCTTTTTGCGTCGCGTTCGCTACTCCGAACACCTATCGATACCGAGCTTTTTGAGCAATATGTCGAAAAAAGGGCCGCCCTCTTTGTCGTAATCGTCGTTGAATTCGATGTAATAGGCGTAGGGTTCGGC
>JAUUDL010000087.1 GCA_030826715.1 Hydrogenimonas sp.
ATATCTTCCAGCCGCTCATCTCGACGCTGATCATCGCGCTGCTGGTGAGTTATTTCCTTTCGATTACCTTCATTCCGAAGCTTTCGGCATGGCTCTATAAAAACGGTACGGGCAAGACGAAGGTGGAAAAGTGGTTTGAATGGCTCTATCAGCATACGATTGGGCTTCTGGTCGGCCCCTATGTCGGTGTGCTGAAATTTTCCAACGGTAAATGGTGGGCGCTGAGGCGTATGGCGCTGACGGCCGCGGTGGTGCTGGCACTGGTGCTGAGCGTCAAGAATATCCTGCCGACTATCGGTAAAGATGTGATGCCGCCGATGGATACGGGGATTATCAAAGCGCAGATACTCTTCAGCTCCAACGAAACGGTCGACAGTGCCGAGAAGAAACTCAAACCGTTCCTGGCGTGGCTGCACGCGCAGCCGTGGGTTCGCATGAGTTCTGTGGCCTTCGGTTCCGAACCCGGCGTACTGAGCCTCGGAAGCGGAAACCTGCCCGCCGAGGCGACGGTGACAGTCAATGCCGTCAACCGTTTTGAGCGAAAGAAGAGTATCTGGCAACTCGAGGACGAGATTCGAGACCGTTTGGCCACATTGCCCGGAGTGAAACGCAACGACGTCTTTGATTTCGGTGCGACGGCACTTTCGACGATCAAAGCGCCGCTGGATGTGCGGATCAAATCGCCCAACTACGACCAGCTGCCCCAAAAGGCGCGTGAAATCGTCGATGCGATGAGAAGCATCAAAGGGCTGACCTCCGTGTCGCAAAGCTGGGACAACGACTTCGCCGAAATCGCAGTGGATATCGACGTCAACAAGGCGCTGAGCTATGGTGTGACACCCTATCAGATCGCGATGCAGATGCCCCAAAAAGGGCAGGTCGTCGCGCTCGGTGCCGACCTGGCTTCGATGAATACGCAGTTTGTGCGGCTCTATCTGAAGGGCAAGTTTGCCAAAAACATCCAGACGGTGAGGCTGCTTCCGATCCAGACGAAATTTGGCGAAATACCGCTCGAAGAGCTGGCCGACATCCACCTGCAGCTCACCCCCGCCAAGATCGAGCGCGACAAGATGCTCTACAGCATCGACGCCAGCGGTTACCGCGCCAAGCGGCCGGTGACGCACATCACCGAAGATAGCGAAAAGCTGCTCAAGACCATCGACACCACAGGGTTCATGGTGGCGCAGGAGGGCGATATCGCGCAGCTTAACGACAGCTTCAAGCGGATGATCAAAGCGATTGGCCTGGGTGTCATCATCCTGACGATGACGCTGATCGCCATCTACCAGTCGGTACGGCTGGCGCTCATTATGATTGTCGTGCTTCCGCTTTCGATGATCGGTGCGGCGTGGGGCATGCTGCTTTTCGACAAACCGAGTTGTATGCCGAGTATGGTGGGTGTGTTGCTGCTCTTTGGCATCATCATCAAAAACGCCGTCTTGCTGATCGACTTCTACAAAGAGTACGAAACCGAAGGAGAGCGTCCCTTCGATGCCGCGATCCAGAGTGTACGCGTGCGTTTCCGTCCCGTCATGATGACGGCGTTCGGGACGATCGCGGGTATGATCCCGATCGCACTCGAGCAGGCGGTGGGGCTGGAGCGTCTGAGCCCGCTGGCCGACGTGGCCGTCGGGGGTCTGTTGATCTGTACACTGCTGACGCTTATCTACGTACCGCTCTATGCCTATGCGACCGACCCGCGAAACAAAAAGACCAATCCGATCGAAAAGGTCGAAGAGTTTATCGAGGAATAAGATGGCACTTGAATATTGCTACCCATTGGCCGAAGGTGAAGTACTGAATGTGGACCATCCCGAATGGCCGCTCTTTGCCGTGACGATTCACGGCAGCGACAGGGAGCGGGTGAAGCTCTCCAAGCGGCTCGTCTGCGGCGTCAAGCATCTACCTCTGCGGCTGACGATTACTTACGAAAAAAGTGCGGAGAGGTCGATGGAGAAGGGAGTAGCCAAAGATCCCACGCTCGAATATGATGGAAAATTTCTGGCCGAAGGGCTCGTGCCGGCCGAAGAATTGACCGAAACATTCGAAAAATTGTTAAAAGAAAAGAGATGATTTCCACATAATCTCTTCCAATGTATACAAAAATGTTCAACCGATCAAATGTATGGACGATATAATGGAAGCGTAATAGATCAAGATAGATCAAGGAAAAAATAAAAATGCATTATCAATTCAAATATGCTGGGCCCAAGCCCGTTTGCTCGCAACACGGGATCGAATTCGATCACGCCAAAGAGGATCGCTTTATCTATCTCGAGACACTCGTTCAGTTGATCGAAGCGTTCGATAAATGTCCCGTCGAGGGGGCGACGCTCCATTTCGGCATCGAAAAACATGCGATGAGTGAAGAGGCGCTCTATGAAAAGCTTCGTCACTATATTGCCGATCTGGACGAGCGAATAAAAAAAGAGGTCGACGAAGCAGCGCAGATTATGCAGCACGAGATCGAGCATGTTCAGAAAATTCCATCACTCTCAAAGCAGGAAAAGGATGTCTGGATCAGAAATATCAAACAGATGCATGACTATGTGATGCAAAGAGCGATCAACAAGGCGGCCTACCATGCCGCCATCGAAACGCTCGCACAGGAGCTTTTGAAAGACCATATCGAATATCTCGTCATCCCGATGGAGGGCAACTACCAGCATCTGGCCAAATCGCTCTCGTACGCGCTCGATCATCTGCGCTCGCCGGTGACCTCCGATTATAAAGTGATCATCACCGCCACGGGGCTGGCGCTGGAGTTTGACATAAGGAATCAGGCGGGATGAAAAAATTTGAATAGCGCTTGATTCATTGTTCACGTTGGGTTAACGTACTCTCGACTATAATGTTTCCATGAGCGCAAAAATACTACTTCTCGAAGATGACGACGTACTGTCGGAAACCATGGTCGACATACTCGAAAGCCGGGGATTTTCGATGAGGCATGTCGCGACCGGAGAGGAGGCGCTGGATGCAACCTTTCAGGAAAATTTCGATCTGCTGATACTGGATGTCAACGTGCCTGGTATCGACGGATTCGACCTTCTCAAAAGCCTCAGGGGCGGGGGTGTCACGACCCCCGCCATCTTCATCACGGCCAGGACCGACATCGCATCGCTGGCCCACGGTTTCGATGTGGGGGCGGACGACTACCTGAAAAAACCGTTCGACTTCGACGAACTGCTGATCCGCATCGATGCATTGCTGCGAAAGTCGTTCCATACCCATGCCGATGAGATTACAGTCGGCGCGTTTCGTTACCATATCGGCAGAAACGAGCTCTATAAAAAGGCCGAGTACATTCCCCTGCCGCCGGCGGAGCTGAAGCTCGCCAGACTCTTCTTTCAGCACAGGGGAGAGACGATAGAAAAAACGCGTCTGCTCGAAGTGTTGGGCGACGGTGCCGAGGCAAGCGAAGGGGCGCTGAGGGTGCATATCGCCAAATTGCGAAAGATCGGTCTGGCCATTATGACACTCAAGGGAATAGGGTATCGACTTGAAGAGACATGAAAAACGGGCATTCTGGAAATTTTTTCTGATCTATTTCCTCAGTGTGGCGGTGCTGGTGGTGGCGGCGGGTTTTTTCTATTTCAAGCAATCCAAAGCGCATATGCTTAAAAATGAAGAGTTCTCGCTTCTGGAGTTCGCCCGCCATGTCAAGATGGGTGGGCCGCCGGATGAATTTACCGACGAATACAGCTACCGGTTGGTACCGGCCGAAGGCCGTCATATCGATATCAGTAACTTTGGAATCGAAAATGACCGCTTCGTCAAACTTATTCCGCTACATGGTGGCATGCAATATCTCGAGGTGAGCAAACCGACCCGAGATTATGAAAATCGGCTTGAAGGCCTCAAGCGCAGAATATGGACGGTTCAATGGCTGCTGCTGCTGCTTTTCGGCCTGCTCAGCTACCGGCTGGCCAAGAACGCGATCAAGCCGTTGGAGGAGAGCATCGAACTGCTGGACAGTTTCACCAAGGATCTGATCCACGATCTCAACACCCCCGTCACTTCGATCAAGCTTAACCTCACGCTTGTGGAGCAGATGCCGGGCATGAAAGGTGCGCGCGTACTCCAGCGCCTGCAAAAGAGTGCGCGTACCATCAGTGAACTGCACGAAAACCTGACGATTCTGCTCGAAGAGAGAACCTTTCAGATGGAGCGGACCGATCTGTGCCGCCTGGTCGGCGAGATTGTCGAGGTTCACAGACCACTCTATCCTCAACTCTCCTTCATGGTCGAATGTAAGGGCTTTTTTGCGACTGTCAACCCCAAAGCGTTCACTCAGATGTTGCAAAACATCATCTCCAACGCCTGCCGCTACAATCGCCCCGGCGGCTACGTGAAAATCTACAGCCGAGGCCGTTCGCTTATGGTCGAAGACAGCGGTATCGGTATCGAAGAGCCGGAGAAGATATTCGATCGAAATCACAGCGGAAGCGGAAGCAGCGGCCTTGGGCTCGATATCGTCAAACGGCTGGCGATGGCGATGCAGATAGAGATCGATGTGAAACGTCATGAAAACGGCGGCACCCTTTTCATCTTAACGATGCGTTAATGCGATCATGCGACAATTCGTTGAGATTCGTAAAGGAGTGAAGAATGAAAAGAGGCGAGAAATACACCGCTTTGGTATTGGCATCCGCTATTTTTGCGGGCGTGACAGGATGCGGAAGCGGTGATGGCCAGGCCTCGACGGCCACACTGTACGAGGTGACGGTCGAACGTGGCCCGGTACTGCATAGCGTCGTCGTTGACGGGGCGGGGAACCGGGCGCAGGAGATCGGCGACGGCCGTTACGGCTTCGAGAAAGCGCCCACCTATCCTCTCTATGCGGCAGGTGGCTATATCGACCTCAACCGCGACGGCCGCCTTTCTGCAGGCGATATCAATAACAGCCTGCTGCTGATCGCACCCGCGGGGAAAGCGGCCACGATGGTCAGTACCGTGTGCGTTCGCAATGAGACGAGGGCATGGCTCAAAGAGCGATACGGACTCGATGACGAAGCGATCGACAATGAAACGCCTGAAAAAAACCGGACCATCGCGGCGATAAGCGATGAAATCTATGCCTACTGCATACAAAACGGCATGACCGATCCTTCATCGCTGACACTGACACAGATGCAGTCACTCGAAGGTGCGATCGCATCGCGGATCGAGCAGTACCGCAATGCGCTGGAAACGACGGCTCAACTCGAAGCGGAGCTGATCGCAGATCTCGGACTTGCTACGCTCGGTGCGGAGGATGTCTCGAATATACAGATGGTCGGGAACGACAACAGTGGTGCCGTGAATGCGACAGCCGGCATAGGGCCATCCGACCTGAACGTTACACAGAAGTATGCGCTGGCCTATATGTGGAACGAGGAGAAGCTCGCCAAAGATATCTACCTCGCACTCGATGCGCTGACACCCCACCAGACGCTCTACAACATCGCGACACGCTCCGAGACGCAGCATGAAGCTTCCGTGGAGACGCTGGTGCAAAAATATGACATCAATATCACGAATCTCGAAAATTACGAAGTGCGCTACTCCGAATCGGAACTCAGGGCCCTGGCGCCTGGCGAATACGGAGTGTCGGAAGTTCAGGAACTCTACGATGCGCTCTACGCCAAAGGGAGCCAGTCGCTTCAGGACGCCCTGGAGGTGGGATGTATGGTGGAAGTGACGGATGTCGAGGATCTGGACCGATACATCGAAACGGCGGGCGATGCCGTGGATCTGGTCATGGTTTTCAGTAATCTAAGAAGCGGCAGCTACAACCACTACTGGGCTTTCGACAATGCGCTCAAAACCCTTGGCGTCAGTGAGGGGTGCTGCACTCTGGGTGAAAACTACTGCAAAACTCCCGAAGAGTACCCCGTATCCGGAGGCACCCCGAACGGGGGTAACGGATACCGGGGCGGCAGATAAACCTAACTTAAAAAAGGAGAAGGACATGAAACGAACGATCTTGATAGCTGCATTGGCGATGGCAGGCACACTCTTGGCGGCACAGGGGCCGCAGATGCCCACATTTGCCGATTTCGACAGAGATGGAAACAAAAAAGTGACAGAGCAGGAGTTTCAGCTGACACAGCAGGAACGCATGACGCAACGGGCCGAAGAGGGCCGTATGATGAAAAATGCTGCAAATGCGCCGCAGTTTGGCGATATCGATACAAACAGTGACGGTTTCATCGATCAAGCGGAATTTCGAAACCATCAGCGCAGCCATATGCGTTCGCAAAGAGGTGGCCAGGGACAAGGCCGCGGCATGGGAAGAGGGGCGGGAACATTTCAACGTCTCCATGTGGGGCCATCAGAAAAAGAATGAAGGCGTAGATGCCGCCGAAGAGGTTATGGAAGGCGAGATGCCGCCTTCGGCGTATCTTCTGATGCATCCGGAGGCGCATTTGAAAGATGCCGAGAAAAAGAGATTCATTGAAGGCCTCCAACGGACTTTCGGCGAGAAAAAGAGAGGGATGAGTGACGCCACTTTGGCGACTCAGAACCATACTGCAGCCATACAGACCATAAAAGTATAAAAAGAGCCTCTTCTCCAATTCCGTACCTCCATGTTACAATAGTGTAACGATGCCACGGAAAGGGAGATGCCATAACAAACGTGAAAGGGATTCTGTTTGATATCGGGGGTGTGCTCTATGTGGGAGATCGCCCCGTACCCGGTGCTTTGGAAGCGATCGCCTCGCTGCAGGGGCGTTTTGCCATGCGTTTCGTGACCAACTCCACGCGAAAACCTCCTGAAACGATCCATGCCAAACTGACCGATATGGGTTTTATGATCGAACCGCAACAGCTCTTTACGGCACTGGCCGCAGCCAGGCAGATCGTTGAAGAGGCAGGTGGCAAGGCGGTGACGATATTGACCGAAGAGGCGGAGAAATATTTCGGAAGCCTCTATTGTATCGATACACGTTCGCCTTTCGTGGTCGTGGGAGATGCGGGGGAGAACTTCAACTACCCGCGTATGAACCGGGCGTTTCGGGCATTGATGAACGGCGCCAGGCTGATCGCCGCGGCGAAGAACCGATACTTCAAGGATGCCGACGGAGAGCTCTCTTTGGATGCGGGTGGTTTCGTCACGGCGCTGGAGTATGCCGCCGGAGTGGAAGCGACGGTCGTCGGCAAGCCGAGCACGGAATTTTTCCGTCAGGCGCTTCGCTCGATGAATGTGGCGCCAGAAGAAGCGGTGATGGTGGGTGATGATATCGAAAGTGACATCGCCGGAGCGCAGCGCGCAGGCATACGCGCTATTTTGGTGCGCACGGGAAAATTCCGCCCATCCGATCTTGAAGGAGACATCAAGCCCGACGCCGTGATCGATTCGGTGGCGGATTTGCCGAAAATTCTGGGCGTCTCATAGGTAACGGTTCGTCTCCGTATCCAGGGCCTTATCTACACTATTTCCGAATCCATTCGAGCAGATCTGCAGGGTCCATCGGTTTGGCGAAAAAATATCCCTGCACTTCGTGGCATCCGAGTGTCTGTATCAATGCTTTCTGTTCTGCGGTTTCCACCCCTTCGGCGATAGTGGTTAGACCCAATGCATGCGCGAGTGCGACGGATGCCCGCACGATGGCCAGATCCGATTCATTCGTGAGGATATCGTCGATGAAACTTTTATCGATTTTGAGTTTGTCGAGTGAAAAATGTTTGAGATTGGCCAAAGAGGAGTAACCGGTTCCGAAATCGTCGATGGCGAGTTTGCACCCGAGCGCCTGGAGTTTTTTCAACATTTTGTAGCCACCCTTTTTGGTTTTCATCATGGTCGTTTCGGTGATTTCAAATTCGATTCGGGAAGGCTCTATTTCGTATTCGTCCAATTTTTCCACGACGAAATCGATCCAGGTTTCATCCAGCAGTTGGCGCCTTGACAGATTGATGGCCATCATCAGATCGCTGATACCGTGTTGGCGCTGCCATATGCCCATTTGCCTGCAGCACTCTTCGAAGACCCAACGGCTTATGTCGTGGATGATATTGCTCTCTTCGGCCACGGGTATGAAGTGTGAAGGCAAAGAAATTTCCCCCACTTCCTCTTTCAAGCGAAGCAGAGCTTCCACGCCGCAGACCCGGCCGGTTTCCAGTTCGATCTGGGGTTGATAGAGCAGCCTGAATCCATTGTGCTTCAATGCATCCTTGAGCATTCGTTCGATCTGAAAGTGGATTTTGCTCTTCAGATCGAGCTTTTTCGAAAAGAATTCGAAACGGTTTTTCCCCTCCTCCTTGGCGCGGTACATCGCCATATCGGCATGCTGCACGATTTCGTCTCTGTTTTTTCCATCTTCGGGAAAGAGCGCGATGCCGACACTGGCACCGATTTCAAATTCCAAATCATCTATCTCGAAAGGCTTTCGGATCGCTTCGATAATCTTTTGGGCTATATGCATGGCGTGGTCGCTGTTTTGGATATCTTCGACGATCAATAGAAACTCATCGCCTCCCAGACGCCCGAAAAGATCCGTTTCTCTTATGACCGATTCTATGCGGGCCGCCGATTCGCTGAGGACAAGGTCGCCTATTTTATGCCCAAAATTGTCGTTGATCTCCTTGAAATTGTCCAGATCGATGAAGAAGAGCGCGCCGATCTCTTTTTGGCGAATGGTTCGGGGAAGAATCCGATCGAGTGTTTCAAAAAGGAGCGTACGGTTTGCCAGTCCGGTCAGTTTGTCGTGGGTCGCATGGTAACGAAGAGAATCCCGACTCTTTTGTATTTCGGAAATATCTGTGAGCATGGCGACATAATAGATGGCGTCTTTGTTTTCGTTATAGATCGAATCGATCGTTAGCCATGTCAAAAGATCGCCGTCACGCTCCCTTTTTATAATGACTTCACCCTGGAAATTTCCGATTGATCTTATGGCATTCTCGATATTTTTTCCTATATTTTTTGGAAACATCGAGTAGAACTCTTTCATCGTAAAGCGTTCAAGCTTGTCACGCTCTTTGCCGATCATCCGATAGAAGGCTTCGTTCATTTCCGGCTTCGATCCATCCAGGGGCGCGATCATGATGCCTTCTGTCGCCTCTTTGAATATTTTACGAATGACCTTCAGATATTCCATGGCTCTGACTTCCGAAGTCGTTTTGCGAACAATACCGAACATCGTCCGCTTTCCCGCCTCTTTCTGGTATGTCGGAACTATTCGTGCCTCGAAATACTCTTTTTCCCCATCAATATCCATGGCGTATTCTACGGTGACAAGCCTATTCTCTTCCAACGCCTGTTTGTGTGCCGTATCAAATATATGAGCGTACTCTTCAGGAAACAGTTCCCAAATGGTTTTCCCTATGACCTGCTCTTTGGGGACGTAGAGCAGTTTTTCTTTCCCATGGGAGAGAACATCGAGGTACCGCCCCTCTTCGTCGATATAGAAGATCAAGTCCGGAATGACTCGTAATAGCGCCTCCATGCGCTGGCGGAAACTCTCTTTCGACGAAGCGAGCAACGCCTCCATCTCCGCCGATGAAATCTCGAGAGCCCGTTCGAGAAGATAACGGTCTTCTTCATAATCTTCGATGATGGCAGAGACCTTCTGCAAAAAGGCATGCCATGTGAAGTCGTCCGGAGCCGATCGATCGTCCAATCCCGACTTTTTTAAAATTCTTTGCAAAAACCTATGCATCCGTTTCCCATATCAGTGTGAGTGTCATCGTCTGA
>JAUUDL010000071.1 GCA_030826715.1 Hydrogenimonas sp.
AATCGTATCGTCGATCATCGCATCGGTGGTGCGGGTGCAGATGAACCCCGTCTCGAACTGGCTGCAGGCAAAATAGAAACCGCGGTCGAGCATCGCCCCGTGGAAACGGGCGAAGCGTTCGGTATCGCTTTTGAGTGCATCGTCGAAGTTCCTGACCGGCCGGTCGTTGAAGAAGAATCCGAACATGCTTCCTCTTATATCCACCTGTAACGCAATATCGTGCGCTTCGGCCGCGGCCTTGAGGCCGTCAACGAGTCTTTTGGCGCGCATCTGCAGTATCTCATAGAGTCCCAGGTCGGCCTTGAGCTGCCGAATCTGCGCAAGGCCCGCTGCCATCGCCACAGGATTGCCGCTGAGCGTTCCCGCCTGGTAGACCGGCCCTTCGGGGCTGAGCATCGCCATAATGTCGGCTCGTCCGCCAAAGGCGCCCACCGGCATCCCGCCGCCGATCACTTTGCCGAGTGTGACGATGTCGGGTTTGACATCGACGAGCCCCTGCGCCCCCAGCAGCGACGCCCTGAAACCGCTCATCACTTCGTCGAAAATCAAAAGGGCGCCATGCCGGTCGCAAAGCTCTCTCAGCTCTTTCAAAAACGATTCATCGGCGGGCACCAGCCCCATGTTCCCGGCGATCGGTTCGATCACTACACAGGCGATGTCGTTGCTCGCTTCAAAGCACGCCTCCACACTCTCGACACTGTTGTAATCGGTCAGCAGCGTATGTTTGGCGAAATCTTCCGGTACCCCGGGAGAGTTGGGCGAACCGAAGGTCGCTGCGCCGCTTCCTGCCTGTACCAGCAGCGAATCGCTGTGGCCATGGTAGCACCCTTTGAATTTCACGATGTCGTCGCGTCCGGTAAATCCGCGTGCCAATCGGATGGCGCTCATCACCGCTTCGGTGCCGCTGTTGACGAAGCGGATCTTGTCGATGGCGGGGAAGAGTTCAACGATCTCTTCGGCCAGTTCGGTCTCCAGAAGCGTCGGCGCGCCGAAACTGAGCCCCTTTCTGGCCGTCTCTATCACCGCCGCTTCGACGGTTGGGTCGCCATGGCCGAAAATCAGCGGCCCCCAGCTCTGGACATAGTCGACATAGCGGTTCCCGTCGATATCGACGAGGTATCCGCCCTCTCCTCTTTCGATGAAGGGAGGCGTACCGCCGACGCTGCCAAAGGCACGGACCGGCGAATCGACGCCGCCGGGGATCACTTTTTTGGCCTCTTCGTACGCCTCGATGCTTTTCGTATGTTTCACGGTCAAATCCTTGCTTGTCAAATTGGAGTATTATAGATAAAAGGCGGTTAATAAAGTATAATACCGGCAAAAACGGCAGGAGTGGAATGAATCGGCGAAAGATTGTCACCTTTATTCTGTCGCTGATGATTCATGGTGCCGTTTTGACCCTTTTGTGGCTCTTTCTCCACGACAAAAATATCGATCGAAACGCCAGCAGTGCCCGTCGTGTCGAACTCTCTTTGAGCGACTTCATCACGCCGCCACCTTCTGTTCCGGCAACAAAACCCTCTCCGAAAGCCAAAGCCGTTGAAAACAAAAAGCCTTCGATGCCCCGTCCCGCCTTGCCGCATCCTGCTGCCAAGCCGAAAAGCCGCCCTGAAACCCCGAAACCGGTTTCGCGCAAAAGAGCCGAAACGACATCCCAAAGAGTGGTGGAAAAGAGAACAAAACGTACCGTCCAGCGAAAAAAGAGGCCTGTTGAACGCAAGGCTTCAAAACCCTCACCGACCATCTCCAAAACGGCCCAAAAACACATCAATCCTCCAAAACCCCTCCAACCCAAAAAGAGCAATCCCCTCTCTCAGCTTGCCGGCGCCCTCGGTGCCCCCGCCGTCCCTGAGTCATCCAGGCCGTCACCTCCCACGATCGATCAGATCAACCGAACGTTTTCGAAAAAGGCCTTCCATGCGCTCTACAAAGACGAATTCGACCGTTTCACGCCCGAGCAGAAAAAGTTCATCGAAAACAATCTCGCCAGAATCCAGGGCATCACGCAGCACTATCTCACGCAGCGCGGCTATCCGCCCTTTGCCGGGGAGATGGGCCAGCAGGGCACCAACGTCGTCGAGTTCTACCTGCTGCCCAACGGCGACATCACCGATCTGAAGATCATCACCCCCACCGGTTTCGAACAGCTCGACCAGAACTCGCTCGATACGATCAAAACGGCCTATAAAGACTATCCCCGTCCCAAAGAGAAGACAAAAATCCGTTTTTACATCCACTACTCCATTTACTGAACCATCTAATCAAACAAATTACATTTTCATTACATTGAAATATGTTAATATTAATGGATTCTATTGTTTCAAAGGCTTTTCTTGCGCACGATAATCACTTTTTTCATCATGATCAACATCTTTTTTTTCACAGGGTGCGACAGGGCCACCAAGAGTGAGACGGACAAAAAGCCTATCAAGATCGCCGTCAATCCCTGGGTCGGGTATACCCCCTTGATGTATCTGAACGAAAAAGGGACGCTGAAAAAATTGGGTTTCGAACTTGTATTCGTCAGTTCACTCGGTGAAAACGCCAACCTTTTGAGCAACCACCTCGTAGACGGATTCGCCGCCACACAGTACGAATATATCAACTATAAGGACGAACTCGACGGCATCGTCCCGCTCTTCACGATCGACCGTTCCGACGGGGCCGACAAAATCCACGCCAACGTCTCCATCGACACGCTCCAAAAAACCGATCGTCCCATCGATGTCTATTTCGAATTCGGCAGTGTCAACGAAGATATTTTCAACACCTTCATCCAAACCTACCATCTCGAAAAGAAAAAGTTCAAATTCCACCACGACCCCCAATCGGTCGTCGCATCGTTAAACCTGAAAAAAGGGCAGATAGTGATCGTCGTCAGTTACGAACCCTATTCGTCGATTCTTGAGTCTCGCGGCATCAAAGAGGTGGCCAGTTCGCACAATCTGGATATTCTCATCATCGACGCCCTCTTCAGTTCCGTCGAAAAGGCGACCAAGGCACGCCATCGATTCATCGAGCTCAAAAAAGCCTTCTGGGAGGCGCAGGCGCTTCTCAAAAGAGATCCAAAACCTTTCTACCAGGTGATACGCAACTATCTCGAAAATCAATCCTACGAAGACTTTCTCAAGAGTCTCGAAGGTATCCAGTGGCTCAAAGAGCCCGATGAAAAGATACGTCAACGCTTGAAACAGCAGGGTATCGACACGGCCTATCTGCTATGAAAAGATATCTCACACTCAATTTCGTACTCATCGTCATCTTCGCCATCGTGCTCTTCGCGATGGGATACAGCCTGCATCGCATCAAACTCTCCTTCACCCAAACCATCGTTGAGCGCTACACCCAGGAGATCCACAGCGACATTACCCAGCTTCGGCTCAATCTGCAATCGATCATCAACGACTCAAGCGACAATACGATGAAAACTCTACCCAATTTTCTCAAGCGCTATATCACCATCCATCCCATCACCCGGCGTATGCAGTTGATGGTCGCCGGAGAGCTGGTCGCCGATACGTCGATTCATCCAAACACCCGGTTGCCCCACCACACCGCCTGCCTGCCGATCGGTGCACTTTCACTCGAGAGTGTGATGAAGGGTGTTTTTTGCTATACGATCAATATCAGAGTCTACAAAAACGGCCAACGCGTACCCGCCATACTCTACCTCTATCTGGATAAAAACCGCCTCACCACCGATATCGAAAATGAGTTGCGCCGTATGATGCTGCCGGTTGGCATCGTCATGCTTGTCGTCGTGTTGCTGACCGCCATACTCTTGTATCTGGCCATCATTCGCAACTTTTCACGGCTGATTCGATGGAGCGACGACCCCTCGCGCAAGCCTCCGGAGTTTCTGATCGTGGAGTTTTATAAAATTTCGCAGAAGATGCACGCCTTCGCGAAGAAACTGATCGACCAATTCGAATCGCTCAAGGCGGCGCTCTCACGAGAGGGCAACCTGCGCTCCATCATGCACACCGTCGCCCGAATCAACGAACTGCTTGTCAGCGAAAAGGATGAAGAGCGCTTTTTGCAAAAGGCGTGCGACATCCTCTCGGCGCATCGAAACTATTTCGCCACCACCATCTTTCTCAAAGAGGAGGACGGCACCATCTATCCGGCTACATCGATCATGACGATCGACGATAGCGATACGAAGGTGGCAAAGGGATCGATCTGCCTGCCCAACGACAGGTTGGCGGATCTGGAACACTCCCATACGGGGTTTTTCGTCTCGCCGATCAGCCAATTGGGCGAATGCACCAAGGGCTGTATCTCCATCGATCTTCCCCAGGTCCCGAAAAAGGCCTGGATCGGCGTCTTCGCGCTACGCCACGACATTGCACAGGAATCCCTGGGGTATCTTGTCATCAACACCGTCACGCCAGAGGGCTTCGATGCCGAAGAGGTCGAAATGCTCGGCGAACTGGCCGGAGATATAGGATTCGCACTCCATGCCTTTCGACGTGAAAAGAAGTTCCGGACGCTTCTTTACACCAACCCGCTGACCCAGCTTCCCAACGCCGCGGCATTCAAGACGCAGGTCGAAGATCATATCGGTGCGATCATCGCCGTGGCGAACATCGACCGTTTCAAATCGATCAACACGCTTTACGGCATGAAAATCGCCGACGAGATTCTGCGGCAGACCGCATCGCTGCTGCGCAAACTCGTTCCCTCCGATCTCCAGCTTTTCCATTATCTGGGCGACGAATTCATACTCCTCTTTCCCAAGAGCACGACCAAAGCGGAGGCTGAAACCTTTCTTTCGAAAATCCTTGCAGAAATTGAGGCTCATATCTTCGCCTACGAGGGCGTCGAAATTCTTCTCTCCCTCCGTTTCGGCGTCACGACGCTGCAAGATGAACTTTCACTCAGAGAGTGCCATGTCGCCCTGCAAGAAGCCAAGATTCGGCACAATCCGATCCAGTGGTACACGCCAAGTATGTCCGAACTGGTCAAAGAGGACAGCATACAGACCTACAGGCTCGTGAAAAACGCCCTCGAAGAGGGTCGGGTCACGACATATTTTCAGGGCATCTTCACACCTGGCGATCCTTCGAAGACCTATTACGAATCGCTTCTGCGCATCGAGATGGAAGATGGCTCGCTGCTTTCACCCTTCAAATTCATCGATTTCATCAAACAGACGCGACTCTATCCGATGCTTTCACGCATCGTCTTCGATCGGGTGATCGAAGCGATCGAAAAACTGCACAGCCCCATCTCCATCAATCTCTCCGTCATCGACATTCAGAGCGACGATTTCTGCCACTATATCTATGAAAGACTCGAAACGGCCAAACTGGCGGCTCCCGTGATTTTCGAAATCCTCGAAAGCGAAAACATAGAAAACTACGAAAAGACGGCCGAATTCATCCGGACGGTCAAATCCTACGGATGCAAAATCGCCATTGACGACTTCGGCAGCGGCTATGCCAATTTCCAGTATATCGCCAGACTCGACGTGGACATTCTCAAGATCGACGGTTCACTGATACAACATATCGTCCACGACGAACATATCCGCGCGATCGTTCGGCGCATCAACGAAATCGCCCACGACCTGGGCATGAAGACCGTCGCCGAGTTCGTCGCCAATGAAATGATCTACGATGTAGTCATCGAATTGGGGATCGATGCCGTGCAGGGCTTTTACCTGCACAAACCCTCACCCCTCTCCACGATCGAGCATCGCCAGGATCTGCAATAGATTCTTGGCGTTTTTATAGATCGGTTCGTCGACGAAACCGAGCTCTTCGTCGGTAAAGGCGCTCGAATCGCTCCGTGACTCGAAAAGCTCCACGACACGTTCGGCCCATCGGCGCTCATCTTCGTCCGGCGTAAAAACCCGATTGGCGATCTCGGTCTGCAGCGGCGATACACACCCTTTGGCGTGATAGCCCATCCTCTTTTCGAGCAGGCACCAGTTTTCGAAACCGTCCACATCCTGATAGTTCTGATAGACGAAAGAGACCGGCAGCACGCCCAGCACCGAACACTTCAGGAGAAAACGGCTCAGAATCGCCTGCATCGTCGGGTTGTGCAGCTGCATCACCGAGATCGGAAGCTTCATCGACGCCAGCAAATCGTAAACCCCGAGATAGAAGGCCTCCACGCGTGGCGAAAGACGCAGCTCGCCCAGAGCGTCCCACGCCTCCTTCGTCTCGATCGAAAGATGCACGGCGATCCGTTCGTCGATCAGATCGAGCGCCTCCTCCACGTCGGCGGCGCTTTGGACCTTCGGGACCCGGATGGCATCGGGAAGCACAGTATTGAGATAGGCGATCTCCTCTCTTCCGCCCTCTTTGAGCGGGTTGATACGTACGACCGTTTTCGCCGATATCTTTTGGGTTTTGGCCAGAAAGAGGCCGATCAGATGCAGCGCCGTCTCCTTGAGCTCTGCGGCGACGCCGTCTTCGAGATTGAGAACCGCGATGTCGGCTTCGAGGATGTCGAGCCTGTTGAGATGTCTCACTCTGTGGCCCGACACCATCAGAGCGCTGCGCAGATACCCTTTTTCGGCTCTTGCGCGCTGCGGGGCACCGTTGCGCATCGCTTCGATCGCATCGATATCCCGGCGTGCCGCCATCTCTTCGATCGCACTCAGACTCTTTTCGTCGAAAATCATTCTCGCTCCTTGTGAAGATAGGTATAGATCGCCCGGATCTCGTTATTTGTCAAAAAGTAGGTCGGCATGACACGATGGCGCGATTCGAGGCTCTTTCGTAGTTCTTCGATCGTCACGCGCCGTATATCGGGGCCATGCAACACCACCTTTTTCCCGTCGTCCATATAGGTCGCGACATTCGCACCCTCGCCCGCTTTCCCGTGACAGTGGTTGCAGCCGATGCCGCGCGGGTTCTCGTAGAGCATTTGCCCATATTCATACTGGGTGATGAAGGACTCATCCGCGCACAAAGATACCTGGATCGCCGCACCGATGAACAAAACTGTAAAAACAAGAGCCAACCGCGCCACTAACCGCCTTTTAATCAATGATTGGATAGGATTTTAGCCAAATTGTCATTAAGGATATGCGCGATGCAGATAATCGACGGCAAAAGTCTTGCGAAAAAGATCCGCGAAGAGATCGCCCTGGAGGTCGAACTCCTCAAAAAAGACCGCGACATCACCCCCGGGCTGGCGGTCGTACTCGTCGGCGACGATCCGGCGAGCCACGCCTACGTGAAGATGAAAGCCAAGGCGTGCAAGGAGGCGGGGATCTACTCCATCACCCACGAAATGCCCGCCAACATCAGCCAGAGCGAAATCGAAGAGACGATCGTCATGATGAACAAAAATCCCAACATCGACGGCATTCTCGTCCAACTGCCTCTTCCGTCGCATATCGACACGACCAAGATTCTCGAACTGATCGATCCGAAAAAGGATGTGGACGGGTTTCACGCCTACAACTTCGGCCGCCTGATGACAGGGCTCGACGGCTTCGTTCCCTGTACGCCCCTGGGCGTCATGAAGATGCTCCAAGCCTACGATATCGACCCCAAAGGCAAGGATGCCTGCGTCGTAGGGGCCAGCAACATCGTCGGCAAACCGATGGCCGCCCTGCTGCTCAACGCCTTCGCCACCGTCGACATCTGCCACATCTACACCAAAGATCTGGCCGCACATACCCGCCGCGCCGACATTCTGGTCGTAGGCGTGGGCAAAGCGGGTCTGATTACCGAAGATATGGTCAAAGAGGGTGCCGTGGTGATTGACATCGGCATCAACCGCCTCGAAGACGGATCGCTTGTCGGCGACGTCGACTATGAAAACGTCGCACCCAAATGCAGCTACATCACACCCGTGCCCGGCGGCGTCGGCCCGATGACGATCGCGATGCTGCTCAAAAACACCCTCAAAGCGGCGAAAGAGAGAAAATGAGCGAAGAGATAACGCAACAAACAGAGGCTTCCCGGACGAAAAAGAGACCCCACTGGGCGGTCAGATTCTACCGCTGGTCCAATACATGGACCGGCACGCTCGTCATCGTTTTGATGGTCATCTTTTTCGTGGCGCAGGCCTTCGTCATCCCCAGCGGATCGATGAAAAACACCCTTCTCATCGGCGATCATCTTTTCGTCAAGAAGTTCGCCTACGGCGTTCCGGTGCCGCACATCCCCTGGCTCGAAGTCCCGGTGCTTCCAGACTTCGACGGCGACGGGCACATTATCGACGCCGAAGGGCCAAAACGCGGTGATATCGTCATCTTCCGCTATCCGCGCAACGAAAAGATCCACTACGTCAAGCGTTGCGTCGCCGTCGGCGGCGATATTCTCTTCGTACACGCCAAGGAGCTCTACCTCCATCCGCACGAAGGCAACGAATATATCGCCGCGCACTACCCGAAAGAGAAGATTATCCATATCGGCGATACGCTTTTTGTCAAAAACCCCTACAGAGACGAGTTTCCCGGCATCCATAACGACCCGAACATCGTCATGGACGGCTACCAACCGATGGAGATTTTCGAATTCGGCCCCGTGAAGGTCGAAAAGGAGCACTGGTTCATGATGGGAGACAATCGCGACCACTCCAACGACAGCCGTTTCTGGGGCACGGTCCCCTACCGTCTCATCGTCGGCAAGCCGTGGTTCATCTACTTCAGCTGGGATGAGAACTACCTGATCCGCTGGGATCGCATCGGCCGTAACGTCGAAACGCTCGAGAGGGAAAAGCCGCGTTATGTGGAGTGAGGTCGACATTATCAAAATCGCCGCGATCGTGCTCTCGCTGATGGTCGCCATCATCGGCCACGAGATCATGCACGGATACGTCGCCTACCGTTACGGCGACATCACGGCAAAAGCGGCCGGTCGCCTCAGCATCAACCCGATCGTCCATGTCGATCCGGTCGGGACGATCATCGTGCCGGCCCTTTTGTATATCAGCGGTGCCCCTTTTCTTTTCGGATGGGCCAAACCCGTGCCGGTCGATATGAGGACCGTCATCATGCACGGCGGTTACAAAGCCGCCATCGCCGTGGCGCTGGCAGGCGTGAGCTACAACTTCGCGCTGGCCGTGATCGCATCGCTGATTTTTCCTTTCTTCGACCAGCCCCATTCGCTCTTTGGCGCCTTCATCGGCCTCTTTTTGATGTATTCGGTCATCTACAACGTCGTGCTCGGCGTCTTCAACCTCTGGCCTTTTCCGCCGCTCGACGGCGCCAACGCGCTCCGTTTTCTGGCGATGGAGTTTCGATGGCAACCGGTGATCGACATTCTCAACAAGATCGAGCCGATCGGCATGGTACTGCTGATCATCGTCATCGCCACACCCTTGGCCGACTGGTTCTTTCTGCCGGCACAGTGGCTTATTCGACTCTTACTGGGTTGAAGGTATAATAAAAATATTCATTTGAATTCGAAATTGGAGGGCATATCATGAAGTATTACATCGGGAGCGACCATGCAGGATTCGCCGTCAAGGGACTCGTCGTCGAGATGCTTAAAAACCGTGGACACGAAGTGGTGGATATGGGGCCGGAGAGTGCCGACCGCGTTGACTATCCCGACTATGCAGAAAAAGTCGCCAGAGCCGTCGTAGCCGACAAGGGGAGCCACGGCGTACTGATCTGCGGCACCGGTATCGGCATGAGTATCGCCGCCAACAAGATCGACGGGATCCGCGCCGCCCACTGCCACGACTACTACACCGCCCAGATGGCGCGCGCCCACAATGACGCCAACATTCTCTGCTTCGGCGAGCGCGTCAGCGGGCCCGGCGTCATCGAATCGATGATCGACGCCTTCACGACCACGCCGTTTGAAGGTGGCCGACACGAAGGACGTGTCGAAAAGATCATGGCACTCGAAAAGAGCCACTGATGTTTTTCGAGTGGTCGCTGGTGACCCTGTCGCTGCTGCTTGTGATCTTTGTATTGGTGAAGATGTTCTACTTCAAGAACCTTACCGTCAAGGAGCAGCGCAACAACGACGTGATGAAGCTCACCCTCAAAGAGGCCGAAGTACTGATTCGAAAATATCAGATTCAGCTTCAGCGCGCACTCGGGAATATCGACATCCTCAACGAGCAGATGAACAAGTTGCGCCGCGAGATCAAGACGGTCAAACAGCGCAACAGCCAGTACCGCATCGAAAACGAAAAACTTAAAAGGCGTATTCAAGAGCTCGAATCGCGCATCGAAGCGCTGATATAGCAGTGAACAGTGAACAGTGAATGGGAAACGAAAAAGAGTGAATAGGGAATGGAAAAAAAGGAGAAGATGATGCAGACATTGACGCAGGAACAGAAAGATTTTCTGATGGCTTCGATCCGGGACATTCCGGACTTCCCGAAACCGGGCATTCTTTTTAAGGACATCACGACGCTGCTCAACAACCCCAAAGCATTCAATCTGTTGATGGAACATCTCGCTGCCCGCTATTGCGATATGGATCTCGATTATATCGCGGGCATCGAAAGCCGGGGATTCATCTTCGGCGCGGCGCTCGCGGCCAAACTCGGCATCGGGTTCGTTCCCATCCGCAAAAAAGGGAAACTCCCTGCCGCCACGATCGCCGAAAAGTACGCGCTCGAGTACGGCGTCGACGAGGTGGAGATACACATCGACGCGTTTCGCGGCAACAAAGGGGCGCGCGTGCTGCTCATCGACGACCTGATCGCCACCGGCGGCACCGCCGAAGCGACCGTCAGGCTCATAAAAGATGCCGGCGGTGAGTGCGTGGAAGCGGTCTTCCTGCTCGAACTCGCATTTTTGGAAGGCGCCGACAAATTGCGACACGCCGTGCCGATCTATTCGATTCTAAAGGTTCATTGATTATGTATATTCCAAAACCGCTCAAATTCGACCCAGACCAGTTGGGACACTTCGGCATCTTCGGAGGCCGCTACGTCCCCGAAACCCTGATGCCTATCCTTGAGGAGCTCGACGAAGCCTATGCCAAGCTTCGGTTCGATGAAACCTTCTGGGAAGAAGCGCACTACTACCTCGAACACTATGTCGGACGCCCCAGCCCGCTCTACTATGCCAAAAACATCTCCGACGAAGTGGGGGCGACCGTCTATCTCAAACGTGAAGATCTCAACCATACCGGTGCGCACAAAGTCAACAATACGATCCTCCAGGGTCTTTTGGCCAAACGACTGGGCAAGAAGAAGGTGATCGCCGAAACCGGTGCAGGCCAGCACGGCGTCGCCACCGCCACGATCGCCGCACTGCTCGGACTCGAGTGTGAAATCTTCATGGGTGCCAAAGATGTCGCGCGCCAGGAGCTCAACGTCTATCGCATGAAACTGCTGGGCGCCAAGGTCCATGCCGTCGAGAGCGGCTCAAAAACCCTCAAAGACGCGATGAACGACGCGATACGCCACTGGGTCACCAACGCACGTGACACTTTCTATATCATCGGTACCGTCGCGGGCCCCCACCCCTACCCGATGATGGTCCGCGACTTTCAGGGGATCATCGGCTACGAAGCCAAAGCGCAGATTCTCAAAGCCCAGAACCGCCTGCCCGACTACGTCATCGCCTGTATCGGCGGCGGAAGCAACGCGATGGGTATCTTTTCCCATTTCCTCGAAGAGAGCGAAACCACCTGCATCGGCATCGAAGCGGGCGGCCTGGGGCTCGACACCGACAAGCACGGGGCGAGCCTGGCCAAAGGAAGCCCCGGTGTGCTGCACGGGCAGATGAGCTATCTGCTCCAGGACGAAGATGGGCAGATTCTCGAGGCCCACTCCATCTCCGCCGGTCTGGACTATCCGGGCATCGGCCCAGAACACGCCTACCTCAAAGAGATCGGCGCCGCCGAATACGACAGCATCACCGACCAGGAAGCGCTCGACGCATTCGTCTGGCTCAGCCAGAAAGAGGGCATCATCCCCGCCTTCGAAAGCTCGCACGCGATCGCCTATCTCAAAAAGATGGATCCCGAGCGGCTCAAAAACAGCCTTGTCATCGTCAATCTCTCCGGACGCGGCGACAAAGATATGATCCAGGCAAAAGAGCTGTTGCATTTCGATTAAGGGGACGCATTGGAACAATTTTTAATCCATGCACTGACGGAATATGGGTATATCATCCTCTTTATATGGAGCATATTCGAAGGTGAACTCGGCCTGGTGATGGCGGGTACACTGGTGCATACGGGGCATATGAATATGCCTGCGGCCATCTTCGTCGCGGGCCTTGGCGGATTCGTCGGCGACCAGATCTACTTCTACATCGGACGCTACAACAAAAAGTGGATCCACAAGCAGCTACGCAAACACCGTCGCAAATTCGCCCTGGCCCATCTGCTGCTCAAAAAGTACGGCTGGCCCGTCATCTTCATCCAGCGATATCTCTACGGACTGCGTACCGCTATCCCGATGAGCATAGGCCTGACGCGATACGATGCCAAAAAATTCGCTATCATCAACTTTATCAGCGCCCAGGTGTGGGCGGCGATCACGATTGTCCTCGCCTACATCTTCGGCGAGCAGATACTTGGCCTGCTGGAGTACGCCAAACACCACTGGTACATCGCCCTGCCCGCCGCGGCGCTGATTCTGGGCTCCATCGCCTATCTTTTCAACCGAATGGAAGAAAACATCATACTCAAAAGGAAAATACGTCATGCGAATAGAAATCTCTCCAAAACCGCGAAGTGAAATCGCCGCCGACATCGAGATCGTCTGTGTCGTCGGAAAGAATTTCGACCACCCCTGGATACAAGACAGTGAAACACTGGAATTGATGGGCTTTCGAGGCGACCAGGACCAGACATGCCTGCTGCCCTCCAGCCAACGCCTCTATGTGGGACTCGATTCCCTGCACCACGACGATGTCCGCAGCGGTTACGCCGCCGCGATCAAAGCGCTCTCGAACACGAAGGTCTCGCACGTCAAGACAGGTCTGTATCTGGGCAAATGCTCGGCGCAGAACGTCAAGGCGATGGCCGAAGGG
>JAUUDL010000102.1 GCA_030826715.1 Hydrogenimonas sp.
AGGCTTCTGGCTCGGCGACGCCTTCGCCAGCGGCGGCTCACGCGGGTACAATCACAAAGCGTTGGGCATCACGGCCAAGGGGGCGATGCGCTCGGTGGAGCGCTACTTCATCGAACAGGGCAAGCACCTTTATGAAACGCCTGTGAGCGTGGTGGGCATCGGCTCGATGAACGGCGATGTCTTCGGCAACGGGATGCTGCTGAGCCAAAACTTCAAACTGCTCGCCGCCATCAGCCACAACGAAATTTTCATCGACCCCGATCCCGATCCGCAAATCTCCTATCTCGAACGCAAACGGCTCTTCGAAGCGTCGCCCCACGGCGGCTGGGACCAATACGACAAAAAGAAGATCAGCGAAGGGGGCGGCGTATTCGGGAGGGATGAAAAGGCGATCCCTCTCTCCAGCTGCGCTTTGGTTTTTTCGTTTTTGCGTTTGAGGGCGGGATTGAATTTGAGGTAGAAGTATCCCAGCAGTGCCTTGGTGATCGCATGGTGCTTGATCAGCACATCGGTGATCGTCACTTTGTTGAACGAGAGGACCAGCTGGTTTTCGTAGTCGATCAGCGCACTCAGGAGTTCCAGCTCACGTGGAGAGAGGTTCTCCAAGACGGTGAGTTGAAGCAGCGGCGTATTGTCGAGCCTGGGGTGGCAGAGCATCTGCTCGACCAGAAGCAGGATATTGGCTTCGCTCTGCCTGATCGACTCGATCTCATCATTGCCGATGCGGTAGCGGCTGACGAAGACCGTTCTTTTGTCCATCGGGATTTCGTAGGAGATTTCGCTGTGGACCTGCAGACCGATGTTTCTGAGCAGCGGTACGATCTGCGTGAGCATGAAGTGGGTGTTGCCGTAGAGTTTGAGATAGAGGTGCTGCGCTTCATCTTCGATGAATTCGGCGGCGAAGGATCGGCGTTCCATTTTTTTGGCAATCGGTTCGGGAAGCGTCAAATCGTCTTCGCGTAGTATCTGAAGGCAGGCGGCAGCGTATCGCTGGTCGAGGTTCATGCATGCTCCTTGGGTTGGTTCGCGTGCCGCCCGAAATAGAAATCGGCGGGCATCGGTTTGCCCAGATGGTATCCCTGTCCGAAATCGATACCGAGCGACGTCACTTTTTGAAGTACCGCCTCGGAGTGGACGAATTCGGCCACCGTCTTGATATCGGCCCCTTTGGCGAACGCGATCATCGTTTTGACGACCAGTTCGGCATGGGCGTCGTGGTCGACATTTTTGATGAGCGAACCGTCGATTTTGAGGGTATCGATATCCAGTTGCAGCAGTTTTTCGAAGTTGGAGTAGCCGCTGCCGAAGTCGTCGATGGCGATTTGGCATCCATGGCGGCGGACGCCCCGGAAAAAGTCGTCGATGATCTCGTAATCTTCGATCTCTTCACTCTCGAGAACTTCGAAGGTGATGTGGGATGCGACATCGCTGTATGTGTGCAGGAGTCGGCATATCTGGTTTCTGTCATGGGAACTCATGATGTCGCTTGCGGAGACATTGACGCTGAAGCGGCCCTTCGTCTCTCGTGCTGTCTGTAACGTCTTTTCAAGAATGACGGCGGTGACGGTACCGCTGAGCTTCGCCTGTTTGGCCGCTTCGAGGAATGACCACGGCGAGAGGATGGAGCCCTGGTCGTCCCGAATCCGTGCGAGGGCCTCATATTTGATGGTCCGGCCGCTCGAGAGGTCGACGATGGGCTGGAAATAGGGGAAGAGCCTGTCGTTGGCCAGGGCCGTTTTGAGTTGGCTGATCGCATGGATATTCTTTTCGATCGTCTGGGCCTGATCCATCGATGCATCGAAGATGGCGTAGAGGTGACGCGAGGAGCTTTTGGCAAATTTCAGGGCCATGTCGGCCGTTTCGAAAAGTCTCTCTTTTTGTGTGCTCACACCCGCGCTCACGGAGATGTCGATCATCAGCGAATCCAGATCGAAAGGATGTTCGGTGCATCCTGTGAGCGCCTTTTTGAGCGCCGTTTTGAACGCTTTTCGTGATGCTTCGGTGTTGTCGAATTCGAAAAGTATGCCGAAATCGTCGCCTCCGAGCCGGTAGAGGCGGGCGTTTCGAAGGATTGGAAGGACCGCCGTCAGCCGTTTGGCGCACTCTTTGAGCACGGCATCGCCGGTATCGGTGCCGTAGAAGTCGTTGATGTGCTTGAAACGGTCGATATTGAAGAGCATCAGCGCCGGTTGCCGATACCTCTTTTTGTCCATTCTGTAGGCGGCACGGTTGGGCAGGCCCGTCAGCGGGTCGGTGAGAAGCGATTTTTCGAGGCTCTCATGCAGTTTTTTGAGGCGGATATTTTCATGTTCGGAGTGAAAAATGAAATAGATGACGATCAGAATCGAGAGAAGATAGATGGCCAAAAAGAGGTTGCCGGCCGTCTCGATCGTTCCGGTCTTCTTCGCGACCTCTTTGCCGTAACTTTCATAACTCTTTTCGAAGGCGTCGATCAGCGACGTATCGAGAATATCTTCAAGCGTACGATGAAAGAGGGGAAAGTATCGGACGAATATATCAAGGTGTCGCAACGACGCTTCCGTCAGCGCCAGCTTTGGTCCCTCCGGAAGGGTCGATTTGATCGCTTCGAGACGCTTTTTGTCGTTGGCAAGCTCCTCGATAAAGCTCTCATCGAGAGCGTTCTTGGCCAAAAAGAGGGCGCTGTTGATTTTGGAAAGGAGAATGACAACTTCGCGATCGCTCTTTTTGGAGACATCGAATATGTGATACGCTTTGCGCAGGATGGTCGGAAGGTAGATGCCGCTGTTTTTCAGCGAGGCGTTGAATGTCAGGAAGGTATCGATACGCTTTCGCTCGCTGCGGAACATCCGCCGGACGTTTTGGAGGTTTCGCAGGGTTTGGACAAAGAGTGACCTCTCTTTCGAAAGTTCGGCGATGATCGCATCGAGCTCTTTTTCGATCGTTTCGCTCTCTTTGTAAACCTGGTCGCCGTTGAAGTAGAGAAAGTAGCTCGCCTTCAAAACGGTGTGTTGCAGTGTCACAATATCGGTATGCAGCTTCTGAAATTTCAGATTGGTATTGGCGATTTCATCGAAACTCTCCCGAAGTGTCTGCTGCTGATAGACGATCACCCCGATACCGATGAGAGCTGCCAGAAGCGCGATGAAGACTTTCGGTATCAGGCGGTTCATGGATCACTGCTGGGATACTTCTACCTCAAATTCAATCCCGCCCTCAAACGCAAAAACGAAAAAACCAAAGCGCAGCTGGAGAAGATCGAGCAGATGCGAAGGCCCATCACCCATATCACCGAAGATATGGTGCTGCGCATCATGACCGAAATTCTCGAACAGATGGTCCGTACCAACTATTTCCTCAACAAAGAGGCGATCGCCTTCAAAATCCATACCGATCAGATCGAGAGTCTCTCCGAAGAGATCCAACCCAAAATCGAGGCGTTCGTTCATGACTACAGACTCAGCGGCGTGCATCTTCGCACCCAGAAAGTGAGCCGCGGAGGGATCCGCTGGAGCGACCGATTCGAAGATTTCCGCGTCGAAATCAGATCCCTGATGCTCACCCAGGAGGGCAAAAATGCCATTATCGTCCCCAGCGGCGCCAAAGGGGGCTTCATCATCCGCATGTCGCGAGACGAGATTACCAAAGAGCGATTCACCCACTTCTACGAACGCTTCATCGACGCCCTGCTCGATCTGGTGGACAATCTTGAAGAGGGCCGGGTCGTACTCGATCCCAAGATCGTCCGCTACGACGATGACGACACCTATTTCGTCGTGGCCGCCGACAAGGGTACCGCCAATATGAGCGACACGGCCAACGCCATCTCGCGCAAAAGAGGCTTCTGGCTCGGCGACGCCTTCGCCAGCGGCGGCTCACGCGGGTACAATCACAAAGCGTTGGGCATCACGGCCAAGGGGGCGATGCGCTCGGTGGAGCGCTACTTCATCGAACAGGGCAAGCACCTTTATGAAACGCC
>JAUUDL010000131.1 GCA_030826715.1 Hydrogenimonas sp.
CAGAACATCGCGAAGGGTAAAACACTTCTTCGTACGATGGTCGCCGCCCCCTATGCCATACGCCGACACGATGCGGTACGCTGCATCTTCGAAGATGGGCCTGTCACGCTCGAATTCGATGGGACGGCACTGCAAAACGGCGCCATCGGTGAAGAGATACTGATACGAAATCCAAACGGCGGGACACTGCGAGGAACGATTATGAAAAACAAAACGGTAAAGATTCGATGAAACTGGCTGTTGCCATAACCGGTGCCAGCGGCGTGCAGCTCGGTATCAAAGCGCTTCGAAGTCTTCCTTCCGGCGTCACACCCTACGCCATCCTCTCCGACCATGCCGAAACGGTCCTTGAGCACGAAGTGGCCCACCGCTACCGAAACCACGATATCGCCGCACCCCTCGCATCGGGCTCCTTTCCGATCGACGCGATGATGATCGCCCCCTGCAGCATGAACACCCTCGCCAAAATCGCCTGCGGCATCGCCGATAACCTCGTCACCCGTGCCGCTGCGGTCACCATCAAGGAGCGCCGGCCGCTGCTGATCGCGCCCAGGGAGATGCCTTTCAGTGCCATCGCGCTGGAAAACATGCTCAAACTCTCGAGGCTTGGTGTCATCGTCGCACCACCCGTTCCCGGCTATTACAGCGATTGCGAAACCCTTGAAGATATGGAGAATTTCATTATTGGAAAGTGGTTCGATCTTCTGGGCATCGAGCATGCACTCTACAGACGCTGGAAAATGGAGGCTTCGGAGTGATGAAAAAACGTGTTATCTATCCTGGAACGTTCGACCCGATCACCAACGGACACCTCGACATCATCGTGCGCGCGGGAACGCTTTTTGACGAGATCATCGTCGCCGTGGCCAAGTCGAGCGAAAAGGGCCCGATGTTCTCCCACGAACAGCGCATCGCCATGGTGAAAGCGGCCTGTGAGGATCTGCCCAACGTCACCGTCGAAGGCTTTTCGACACTGCTGGTCGAATTCTGTCGAGAAATGGAAGCGCCCATCATCGTACGGGGTCTTCGGGCCGTGAGCGATTTCGAATATGAACTGCAGATGGGCTACGCCAACGCCTCACTCGCACCGGAGATCGAAACGGTCTATCTGATGCCGAGCCTCGAAAACGCATTTATCAGCTCCTCCGTGGTGCGCTCCATTCTCAAACACGACGCGTCGTGCGCCCATCTGCTGCCTCAAAAAGTCAACAGTATGATCGAAAAGAGCCTCAAATGTATGTAGCCTTCGAAGGCATCGACACCGCCGGCAAAAGCACCCAGATCGCATTGTTGAAAGATAAGATGCCCGATGCCCTGCTCACCAGAGAGCCCGGCGGCACCCCTCTGGGGGAGAAGATTCGAGCCATTCTTCTCGAAAGCGGCGGTGCCAGCGCCCGCAGCGAAGCGCTCCTTTTCCTGGCCGATCGCGCCGAGCACACCGAAAGGGTGATCCGCCCCAACCTCCAAAAGACGATCCTGAGCGACCGCTCTTTCCTCTCCGGGATCGCCTACGCCCACGTGCACGAAAAACTCCCCGTCGACGTGCTGCTTCAGCTCAACCGGTTCGCGACCGACAACCTCTTGCCCGATCGCATCGTATTGCTGAAGATCGACGAATCGACACTTCGTTCCCGGTTGGATCAGAAGAGCCATGACGCCATCGAACGGCGGGGCATCGACTACATGATGGCCGTGCAAAGGTGTATGGAAGAGCTTCTCGACCTGCTCGGGATCGATCATATCGTCGTCGACGCCGCCGAACCGCCCTCGGCGATCGCGGAAACCATCTACAACTATCTGAAAGAAGGATTGACAAACGCATGATTCAGGCACTTCGTGGAATGAAAGACATAATGAGTCCCGACAACGCACGCTTTACCCACATTATCGAAACCGCCTCGCGTATCGCGGCCCGATACGGGTACGAATACATAGAGACCCCTCTGCTGGAAGAGACGGCGCTTTTCAAGCGCAGTGTGGGTGAAAGCAGCGACATCGTCGGCAAAGAGATGTACCAGTTTATCGACAAGGGGGGCCACGACGTCTGTCTGCGCCCTGAAGGAACCGCCGGCGTAGTCCGCGCCTTCATTCAGAACAAACTGGACAAAAAGGGAGGGACCCACCGCTTCTTCTACCACGGCCCGATGTTCCGCTACGAGCGGCCCCAGAAAGGGAGATTACGCGAATTTCACCAGTTCGGCTGTGAAAGTTTCGGCGAAGTGAGCGTCTATGAAGATTTCACGATGATCATGATGATCAAGGATATCTTCGATGCACTTGGTATCGGTTATACGATCAAGATAAACTCACTGGGCTGCCCAGAATGTATGCCGGGCTATCGTGAACGGCTCGTTGCCCATCTGCACGATATCGAAGACGGCTTGTGCGAAGATTGCCAAAGACGCATCGCCACCAATCCGATCCGGGTACTCGACTGCAAGGTCGAAAGCTGTCGCACACTCCTACAAAGTGCCCCGCTGATCGTCGAAAATCTCTGTGAAACATGCGATTCGGAGTTCAACAGGCTCACCGCGCTTTTGAAGTCACACAACCTGCCCTACGAGCTCGATCCCAAGCTGGTCCGCGGACTCGACTACTATACCCGTACCGCCTTTGAATTCGTCAGCAGTGAGATCGGCGCGCAAAGTGCCATCGCTGGCGGCGGACGATACAACCGCCTCGTCGAATTCCTGGATGGGAAACCGACACCCGCGGTCGGTTTCGCGCTTGGAATCGAGAGGATCATGGAACTTGTCAAGATGCCTGAAATTGGACGCGAAGGACTCTATCTCGGCGTCATGGAGCCAAAGGCGGTCGAGACGATTCTCCAGATCGCCCACAAAAAGCGCCAAAGCGAAACGGTCTTTACCGAATATCACAAAAGATCACTCAAAGCCCACCTCAAAGCGGCCGACAGATTGGGGGCGAAGCGGTGCGCGGTGATCGGGGAAGACGAGTTGGCCGCCGGCGAAATATGGGTCAAAGACCTGGAGACCAAAGAGGAGAGCCGCGTTGCCATCGAAACGTTTGAATGATACCTCCCGCGTCTACGGCATCCACCTGTGGGGTGAGGGGAACTTCATCGTCGAAGAGGGGGTCGTCAAGGTCAATGCGGGCGACAAGCCCTCTCTCGTTCAGATCGCCAAACAGATGCGCGAGCAAGGGTACAAAGGGCCCCTGCTACTGCGTTTTCCCCATCTGGCGGTCAAGAATGTCCACGCCCTGTTTGACCATTTCGAACGTGCCAAAAAAGAGTTTGAATACAGCGGGAAGTTCAAGGCGGTCTTTCCGCTGAAAGTCAACCAGTACCCGGGCTTCGTCATTCCCCTGATGGAGGGAACGAAGGATCTCGAATATGGCCTCGAGGCCGGCAGCAAGGCCGAGCTGATCCTGGCGATGTCTCTGACCAACCTGGGCAGACCGATCACCGTCAACGGTTTCAAAGACCGCGAAATGATCAGCATCGGATTCCTTGCGGCGAAGATGGGGCACAACATCACAATCACGATCGAGGGGATCAACGAACTCGAGCTGATCATCAAAGAGGCGGCGCGCCTTGGTTCGCCCATGCCAAAAATCGGGCTTCGCATCCGTCTGCATACCGGCGGCATCGGTTTCTGGGCCAAAAGCGGCGGCTACAGCTCGAAATTCGGTCTCACCTCCACCGAACTTCTCGAAGCGATGGACCTGCTCAAAGCGAGCGATATGACCGACCGGCTTTCGATGATCCATTTTCACATCGGTTCCCAGATGGACCAGATCTCTCCGCTCAAAAAGGCGATCAGGGAAGCGGGCAACATCTACGCCGAACTTCGCAAAATGGGGGCGGACAACCTGCATGCCATCAATATCGGCGGCGGCCTGGCGGTCGAGTACGCCCAGCACGATAAGCGCGTCAGCCGAAACTATACGCTCGAAGAGTTCACCAACGATGTCGTCTTCCTTCTCAAAGAGATCGCGACGGCCAAAGCGGTGCCCGAACCGACGATCTTCACCGAATCGGGCCGCTTCGTGGCGGCGAGCCATGCCGTTCTGATCGCCCCGGTTCTGGAGCTCTTCAGCCAGGAATACAGCGAAAAGAGCTTGCGCATCAAAGAGGTCAATCCCCCGCTCGTACAGGAGCTCTATGACCTCTACCGCTCCATCGGCGCCAAAAACGCCAGAGAGTACCTTCACGACGCTCTCGATCATATGGAGTCCCTTCTGACCCTTTTTGATCTGGGTTACATCGACCTGACCGACCGTGCCAACACCGAAACGCTGGTGCACCTGATCATCAAACGGGCGATCGAACTGCTGCGGGGCAAACCGACCCGGGAGATCAAGGCGATTCTCGACCGGATACAGGAGCGTTACCTGGTCAACTTTTCGCTCTTCCAGTCACTGCCCGACTACTGGGGCCTGAAGCAGAATTTCCCGGTCATGCCGCTGGATCGGCTCGATACCGAACCGACCCGCTCCGCGAGTCTGTGGGACATCACCTGCGACTCGGATGGAGAGATCGCTTTCAATATCGACAATCCCCTCTATCTGCACGATGTGGATGTGGAAAATGAAGAGTATTTTCTCGGCTTCTTCAAGGTGGGCGCCTATCAGGAGATTCTGGGCATGCGCCACAATCTCTTCAGCCATCCGACCGAAGCGACGGTCCGTTTCGACGAAGAAGGCCGATGGCACCTTGAAAACGTCATCGAAGCGCAGAATATTCTCGATATCCTCGACGATATCGATTACGACACCAAAGAGATCGAACGACGGATCCGTCAATTGTTTGACGAGAGTCCCGATCTGAGCGAAGATGAGCGCAAAGAGATACTC
>JAUUDL010000129.1 GCA_030826715.1 Hydrogenimonas sp.
GGCAGGGTCACTTCCGCGAAGCTCTCGCGATCTTCATGGAGATTGATCGCCAGATCGAATGCGATGCCGCGCATCAACAGCGCCTCCATGCTTAACAGAGTGTCGTTGATCGACCCCAGTCGGCTTGGCGAGACGAGCAGTGTATGGGCATGGAAACGGCGCGGCAGGTCGATCATGAAACAATCCTTTTCGATTGGCACCATCAGACCGCCCGCCCCTTCGGTGAAGAGGATGTCGCACTCTTTTTCAATCTTGCGCATCTGTGTCTCGATGAGTGCCCAGTCGATGGGCCGATCCCCTTTGGCGACATAGGGGGCTGCCGGCAGAGAAAAGCGGCAGGGGACGACCTCCCCGAGCCCGATCGATTTCATCTGTGGATTGAGCCTCTGCATCGCCTCGAGCAAAAGTGTGCCATCGGCCGGTATGCCCTCTTCGACGCCCGTTTCGATGGGCTTGAAGGCACCGGGACGCAGCCCTTTTTTGGCCGCTTCCTCCATCAGCACCCTTGCCACATGGGTCTTTCCTACATTCGTATTGGTCGCGGTGACGAAAATCTTCTTTGCCATATTTTTCTTTCGCTATAATAATTTTAAATGCTTCTATATTTTGTTTTGGAGACTCGATGAAACACTACGAATATTTTAACACACTGCTGCCCCAGCTCATCGGCGAAAAGGAGGGTGCTGTCGCCCCGGAGATCACGCCCTCGGCCGCCTTCGCCTACCGCTCGAGCGAAGAGGCCGAAGCGATATTCTCGGGAGAATCGTCCAAGCCGCTCTATGCGCGTATGGGCAACCCCACGGGGGCGAAGCTCGAAACGGTGCTTGCGAAGATGGAAGGGGGACAGGGCGCTGTCGTCACTTCATCGGGCATGGCCGCGATCTCGATGGTGCTCACCGCCTTTTGCGAAAGTGGCGACAGGGTGCTCTGTGTGGGCGGGTTTTTCGGCGGGACCTATGCCCTGATGCATGAAACGATGCCGCGTTTTGGCATCGAGGGGCGCTTCTGCGACATCGACGATTTCGAAGAGATGGAGAAAACATTGCAGGCGGGTGTGAAGATGGTCCTTTGTGAAAGTGTGGGCAACCCCAACCTCAAGCTGCCCGACATCCGCCGGATCGCACTGCTGTGTGAGCGCTACAATGCGCTGTTCGTGGTGGACAACACATTGACGCCGCTGATCGTTCAGCCCCTGAAAATGGGAGCGGACCTGGTCATCTACTCGACGACGAAGATTATATGCGGCCATTCGGCGGCGCTGGGGGGCGCGGTGATTTTCAGACGTGTCGAAAGCTCGGAAGAGAAGCTGCGGGACGAGAAATTTTCCGCGATCCATGCGCTGCTGAAAAAAGGGCCCGGCGCGATGGCGGCGGTACTGAAAAAGCGTTCGATGCGCGATTTCGGGATGAGTGCCAACGCCTTCGCCTCCTTTTTGACGCTGCTTGGGCTCGAAACCCTGCCGCTGCGGACGAAACGGGTGAACGAAAATGTCGAAAAGGTGGCGAAGCTTCTGCATGCCGCAGGATTGAAGGTGCGACACCCCAGCCTCGAGACCCACGAGCAGCATCTGCGCTACGAAGCGCTGTTTGCGGACGGATGCGGCCCACTGCTGACGATCGACATGAAGACGCAACAGAGGGCCTTTTCGTTTTTGAACGCTTCGAAACTTTTGACGCTGACGGCCAACGTCGGCGACAACCGGACGCTGGGGCTTCATATGGCCAGCACGATCTACCGCGATTTCGACGAGGCCGAGAGGCTCAAACTCGGCGTGACGGAGGGTCTGGTGCGAATTTCGATCGGCTTGGAGAGTCCCGTCGCGATCGCCGAGGATCTGATCGCGGCGGCGAGAGCGTGACGCTGTTTTGGAGGCATCCTTAAATCAAGCTTGATTTTCCTGAAATTTATGGTATACTTAAATGAATCTAAAACAGATCTGAAAAAGGAGCGACGTTGGCGCAGAAAGAGTGGGTAGAGAGTGAAAGCCGGGTGGACCTCGAAGAACCGGAACTCTATAAAGTGATCATGTGGAACGACGACTATACGACGATGGATTTCGTCGTCGAAGTGTTGGCCGATATCTTTTACAAGAGTTACGATGAGGCGGTGGCGATCATGCTCGATATCCATCAGAAAGGGAAAGGTGTCTGCGGAACCTATACGTACGAGATCGCGGAGACTAAAGTACAGCAGACACTGCAGCGCGCACGGGCCAACGAGTTCCCTCTTCGGGTCACGATGGAGAAAGAATGAATGATAGTTATCCAGCTATCAACAGGGAGAGACAACAATGATAAGTAAAGATTTGAACAATATTTTCAAAGAGGCGGTCAAATACGCCAAAATGCATCGTCACGAATATCTGACGGTCGAACACATATTTCTGGCGATCCTGCTTTCGCCGCAGGGTGCCGATATTCTCAAAAGAGCGGGTGCCGATATCGAAGAGATGAAGGCGCGGATCAACCAGCATCTGATCAGTTCGCTCAGGCCGCTGCCCGAGGGGGTGACGCGTGAACCGTTCGAAACGGTGGCGCTCTCGCGCGTCATCGAGCAGATGATCCGCCACGCCCAGAGCTCCGACAAGAAAGAGGCGAACGTGGGCGACCTGCTCGCCTCGATCTTCAACGAGGAGCATTCGTTCGCCGTGGCGCTGATGAACGCACAGGGGATCAACCGGCTCAAGATTCTCGAAATCATTACTGAGCCGGATGCGCAGACGCAACCCGAATCGGCCGATGCCGAGAGCGAATATCTCGACCAGTTCACAGTCAATCTCGTCAAGCGTGCCAAAGAGGGCAAAATCGATCCCGTGATCGGACGTGAGAACGAGATCGAGCGGGTGATGCAGATCCTCTGCCGCCGCAAAAAGAACAACCCCGTGCTCGTCGGAGAACCGGGTGTCGGCAAAACGGCGATTGCCGAAGGTCTGGCGCTGGAGATCGCCAACGGCAACGTGCCCGACATGCTCGAAGGGACCGAACTCTTCTCGCTCGATGTCGGGTCACTCATCGCGGGTACGAAATACCGCGGCGATTTCGAAAAACGGCTCAAAGGGGTACTTCACGAGCTTTCGCAGCGGAAAAAGGCGGTCCTTTTCATCGACGAGATCCATAACCTCGTCGGCGCGGGTGCCACCAACGGCGGAAGCATGGACGCGAGCAATATGCTCAAGCCCGCGCTCGCCAACGGCGATCTCAAGTGTATCGGTGCCACGACATTCGATGAATACCGCAACTTTTTCGAAAAGGACCGGGCGCTGAGCCGGCGATTCGCGAAAGTGGACGTGAGCGAGCCGAGTTTCGACGATACGCTCAAAATTCTCAAAGGGCTCAAGCACAAATACGAAACGCACCACAATGTGCGGTTCAGCGAAAAGGCGCTCAAGAGCGCGATCGATCTTTCGGTCAAATATATGCACGAGCGATTCCTGCCCGACAAAGCGATCGACATTATCGACGAAGTGGGTGCATCGTTCAAGCTGATGGCGCGCAAGCGGCGCAACGTGAGCGAGCGGGATATCGAAGATGCGGTGAGCCGCATGCTCAACCTGCCGCCGGCCCGCGTCACGACCGACGATCTGGCCACCCTGCAGAACCTCGAGACGATCCTCAAGAGCCGGGTCATCGGCCAGGATCGCGCCGTGAACGAAGTCGCCGCGGCGATCAAGCGCGCACGCGCCGGTCTGGGCGCTCCGAACAAGCCTGTCGGGTCGTTCCTCTTCGCCGGTCCCACCGGTGTGGGAAAAACGGCGCTGGCGATCGAGCTCTCCGAAGCGCTGGGGGTTCACTTCGAACGCTTCGACATGAGTGAATATATGGAGAAACACGCGGTGAGCCGCCTCATCGGTGCGCCTCCGGGATATGTGGGCTACGAACAGGGCGGACAGCTGACCGAAGCGATCAGGAAACATCCGCATACGGTGCTTTTGCTCGATGAAATCGAGAAGGCGCATCCGGATCTGATCCAGGTGCTGCTGCAGGTGATGGACAACGCGATGCTGACCGACAATACGGGCAACAGAGCCGATTTTAAAAACGTCATCATCATCATGACCTCCAACGTCGGCGCGGCCGAAGCGAACGTGATGGGATTCGGTGCCAAGAACGAAGCCAAACACGATGCGGCGATCAAGTCGGCCTTCTCGCCGGAGTTCAGGAACCGGCTCGATGCCGTGGTCCGTTTCGATCACCTGAAGCTCGAACATGTCAAGAAGATCGTCGATAAATTCATCGGCGAACTCAATGCGCAGATGGCCGACAGGAAGATCGTCATCGAACTGACCGATGCGGCCAAAGAGTATCTGGCCAAAGAGGGCTACGACGAAGCGATGGGGGCACGGCCGCTGTCGCGCGTCATCGCCGAAAAGATCAAAGCGCCGCTGACCGAGGAGATCCTCTTCGGAGATCTCAGACATGGCGGCGAAGTCCGGTTCGACCTCGAATCGGGCAAACTGACATTCGAGGTTCCCGAGCGTGTCTAGGGGGCCGGCCATACCCCGCCTGGGGTATGACTACATCTTCCCCAATCCGCGTTACGCGATGAAAGAGGGACTTTTGGCCTACGGCGGGGATCTCAACCCCGACCGGGTCCTGATGGCCTACCGCCAGGGAATATTTCCCTGGTACAACGAAGGTGACCCGATTCTGTGGTGGTCGCCCGATCCCAGACTCCTTCTTTACCCCCAAAATTTCAAAATCCACCGGTCTCTGCGGAAAAAACTCCGTCAGAAACGTTTTCATGTCCGACTCGACAGAAATTTCGAAACGGTGATGCGCCACTGCGCCCATGTGCCACGGCACGGACAGGTCGGCACATGGATCCTACCGGAAGTGGTCGAATGCTACAGCCTGCTGCACGAGAGGGGGTTCGCCCATTCGGTCGAGGTTTACGACGAAGAGGAGAGACTCGTCGGTGGACTCTACGGCGTGAGTACCGGCACCGCCTTTTTCGGCGAATCGATGTTCTCTTTGGAGCCGGATACGTCGAAAATCGCACTGGCGCATATGGTGGAACTGGCCAAACTTTGGCAATTCGATTTCATCGACTGCCAGATCCCGTCGGACCATCTGATCCGCCTGGGGGCCGAGCGTGTGGAGCGGGACCGTTTTCTCGACGAACTCGAAGAGACGCAGCAAAGACTCGGCATGCCGGGCAACTGGCAGCCCCATGAAGCATTGATCGAAGCCTTCGCATGGTAGAATAAGTCTTATCATTTTCGCCAAAAAGGAAAAAACGTGGTCAATGAAACGATAGGATTCTCCCTCTGGCTCGATTTTATCGAAAGAGAATTTCTGCAAAAGGAGTTTAGTCGGCTGATCGACGAGAAGGTGATCAACGGCGCGACCAGTAACCCAGCGATTTTCGCCTCTTCCATTGAAACCTCCCCAGCCTATACCGCACAACTCGATACCCTGCAGAACCATTCGGCCAAAGCCAAGTATGAAGCGCTTGCGATATGCGACATCGCGATGGCGGCCGAAGCGCTTGAACCTCTCTACAAAGAGGGAAAAGACGGTTACGTCAGCATCGAAGTCGATCCGTTTTTGAGTGAGGATACCGCGGGAACGGTCGAAGAGGGGCGCAGGCTCTACCAGGCAATCGGGATGGAGAATGTCATGATCAAGGTCCCCGCAACGAAAGAGGGATTCGAGGCGATGACGCAGCTGATGGGCGAAGGCATTCCCGTCAACGCCACCCTCATCTTTTCACCGATGCAGGCACTCATGACGCTCGATGCGATGCAAGAAGGGCTTAAAATATGGCGTGCCAGCGGTGACGGACGCGATGTGCAGGGCGTTTTGAGCGTCTTCGTAAGCCGGTTCGACCGGATGCTCGACGAGAAACTCGAAGCCAGGGGCATAGCCCCGGGCAGGGTGGGCATCATGAATGCCGCGAAGATCTACAATCTGGTCGAATCGAGAAACGAGAAGGCCATTCGAACCCTTTTTGCGAGTACGGGGGTGAAAGGAGACGCCTATGAGGCCGATTATTATATCAAGGAGCTGATGGCGCCACACAGTGTCAATACCGCGCCCCTTGCCACGATCGAAGCCTTTCTCGAGAATCCTTCGCATGCACCGAAGCTTCCGATCCCGGACGATACGATCGATCTCTTTTTCGGTCGTATCGAAGAGGCGGGTATCGATATGCACGAGGTGTACGAAACGCTGCTGCGTGACGGACTTGACGCGTTCAAAGAGGCTTTCGCGAAACTTTTGGCCCACCTGGAGTGATGATGGAATATGCAGAATACGACGTCGATACGAGTGAGTTGACCTTCGAGCAGACAGAAAGGGTCCGCCGCTATATGAAAGGTCTCATCGAACACGAAGGCAGCGACCTTCACATCAAGGCCAATGCGCAGGTGCGGGCCCGCATCAATGGCGAAATCGTGCCGGTGACCAAAGAGAAGTTCACCAAAGAGGATTCGCTCAAATTGGCCAAAGAGATGCTCAGGGGCCGCTTCAAAGAGTTCGTCGAAAAGAAAGAGATCGACTTTGTCTATATCTACGACGAAAAGATCCGATTCAGGGGAAACATGTTTTTCCAGATGGACGGCGTTTCGGCGGTCTTTCGTGTGATTCCGGTCGAGATCAAGTCGATCGACGAACTCGAGCTTCCGCAGGCTCTGCACAAGCTTCCCGACATCCCCCGCGGCCTCGTGCTCGTCACGGGTGTGACCGGATCGGGTAAGTCGACGACCCTTGCGGCGTTGATCGACGAAATCAACAGAAAGCACAAACGCCATGTCATCACGATCGAAGACCCGATCGAATTTGTACACAAAGATAGAAAGTGTCTGATCAACCAGCGAAGCATCGGCCAGGATTCGCTCAGTTTCGCCAATGCATTGCGCGCGGCGCTGCGTGAAGACCCCGATATCATCCTGGTGGGCGAAATGCGGGACGTCGAGACGATCGACACGGCGCTGCATGCGGCCGAAACGGGCCACCTCGTCTTTTCCACCCTTCACACCCTCGATGCGAAAGAGACGATCAACCGCGTTATCAGCGTCTTTCCCGCCGAAGACCAGAACCGTGTGCGCAATACGCTCGCATCCGTCCTGGAAGGGGTGCTTTCCCAGCGCCTGGTCAAGACCGTCGATGGGAAAAAGACCGCAGCGGTCGAAATTCTCTTCAACACCTCCTATATCCAGAAGCTGATTCTCGAAGGCAGGGATATGGAGATAAAGGATGCGCTCGATGACGGCACGCAGATCTATGGCACCCAGAGCTTCGATACCGCATTGCTCAAGCTCTATCAGAAAGGGCGTATCAGCGAAGAGGAGGCCTTGCGAAACGCCTCGAGCCCGAACGACCTGAAGCTGCGTATGGAGGGGATACAGGGCACGATCGGGCACGGACAGGGCCCCACATCGGCCGGCATCTCCGAACACGACAGCGACATTTTCGGATTGAAGGACGATTCTTGAAACCCGTGACAGCCATAGCTTCATGAGCTTTTGCTTTAGGACAAGGCGCTTCGACGCAGGACTGGCCAAAGCCAATTCAAGGAGAAGCAACGCTGTATGTGTGAAAGCTCATGAAGCCCGTAGGGAAGGCAAAGAGAGCATCATCTTCCGCGAAATATCTCCTTGAGTTACCTCTTGGTAGCCCTGTGTCGATCTTTCACGAAATCTGACGCTCTCTTTGACTTCTATGGCTATCATGGATTTTAAGAATTGTCCTAAAGTAAGATTAAACACTTTTTGGGTAAAATTCGCTCCTTAAAGTGCCTCGCCTGCGCGGGAACTTAATTTTTAGAAGAAGGACAACACAATGTTGGAAGGAATCGTTAGAGAGAGTATCGGCAAAAGCGATGCGAAGAAACTGCGCCGAGATGGTTATCTAATCGCCAACATCTATGGAAAAGGGCTTGACAATACGCATGCCGCATTCAAGATGGGTGAATTTATCCGTACCGTACGCCACAAAGAGAGCCTGGCTTTCCCGGTCAAAGTGGGCGGCAAAGAGATGAACGTCGTCATCCAGGAGTATCAACTCCATCCTGTCACCGATCAGATCCTGCACGTGGACCTGATGGTCGCACAGCCCGGCGTCGAAACCCATTACATGGTGCCCGTCAAAACGGTCGGTACCCCCAAAGGTCTCAAGAACAAAGGTGTTCTGGCGATCTCCAAGCGCCGTATCAAAGTCAAGGGAACAATCGAGAACATTCCCGAAGCTTTCGTTCTGGATGTATCCGACCTGGATGTCGGTGACGCGATTTTGATCCGTGACATTCCCGAATCGGACAAATACAAAATAATGGTCGCCGGCCGCGTTCCGGTTGTCGGGATCATCAAAGCGAAATAAGCCTTTTTATGTGGCTCGTCGTCGGATTGGGCAACCCCGGTACCCAATACGAGAGGACGCGCCACAATATCGGGTTTCTTACGCTCGACCGGATGGTCGGGCTCACAGGCGCCCACCCCGCCTCTTCCTCTTCTTTTCACGGAGAACTCTTCAAAAAAAGCGATCTTCTGCTGCTCAAACCCATGACCTATATGAACCGTTCGGGTATTGCCGTAGCGGCTGTGAAAAATTTCTACAAGATCGAAATCGATCACATCATCGTCATTCATGACGATCTTGATCTGCCGTTCGGTGCCCTGAGATTCAAAAAAGGTGGAGGAAGCGGCGGCCACAACGGCCTCAAATCGATCGATTCGATGGTGGGAAACGACTATATCCGCGTTCGGATGGGTATCGGAAAGCCCGCCTACAAATCCCAGGTCGTCGATTACGTCCTGCACGACTTTTCCAAAGAGGAGCAGGCCGTGCTCGGGCCCTGGATCGACCATGCGGCACACGCGGCGCTTGAATTGACGCGTCATCCACTCGATATCGTCGCCTCACGCTACAGTGTCAAAACCCCCAAATGGTCCGCCACATGAGGATGTTCCGTTACGTTTCGCGTCTTTATCTGACACACTTTGTCATTATCGCATTTGCACTCGCTTTTTTCTTCGCTGGGCTCGATTATATGCAAAATGCCGCCAAACTCGGAGGTTTCAACATCAAGGTCCTCTACCTCTTCTACAAGGGGGCCTATGCATTGAACCTTCTCTTTCCGATCGCGCTCGTGCTGTCGATGATCGTCGCCAAAACGGCATTGATTCGATCCAACGCCCTGGTGAGTTTCTATGCGCTCGGCTACTCCAAAAAAGCGGTGCTCCGCCCCTTTTTCTGGGTTTCGTTTCTTTTGACGCTGCTCTATATTGGTATGCATTTCACCCCGTTCGTGGATGCGGAGATGGCAGCCAAACACCTGCTGGAGGGGAAGAAGACGCGTACCGTGACCCGCAATCTCTTCGTGAAATACAACGACAGTTTCATCTACATTTCCGAAATCATCCCTTCTCAAAAGCTCGCCAGGCAGATCCGTATCTATCATGTACTGCCTGACGGAAGTGCGGAGATGATCTATGGCCCGCGCGCCCTTTTCGACGGCAGGGGCTGGACGGTCGAGCAGGCCCGCATCATCAAAAAACCAAAGCCCGATGGATTGGGCGGCCAAGGCCTCGTCATCGAGGAGAAGGCCAAGGTGCGCACGCTCGAAGGATTCAAGCCCAAAATACTCACATCGGTCTTTGAAGGCGCCAGGGCCTACACGATCCAGGACGCCTACGAGGCGATACGGCTGCTCGAAAGAGAAGATCTGCAGACCCAGAAAGTGCGCGCGGTCTTCTACCATATGCTGGCCACGCCTTTTTTCGCGGTGTTTCTGGTCGTCATATTCTTCCTTAGCATCCCGCCGCATGCCAGAAGCACCAACCTTTTGTGGGTGTCGTTCACCCTCATCGGCATTACCCTGTTTGTCTGGAGCCTTTTTTATCTGCTTTACCGCATCAGCCTCACCGGCGTCGTGATGCCGGAACTGGGTATATTGCTGTCGGTTGCCCTTTTGGGTTTGATCGCACTCTACAGCTATCTTTTCAGGACCAACCGATAAGCTTTTGCGGGTAATCTCCTTTTGAACTCTTTTTTGATAAAATAGATCAATTTTCAAAAAAATAATCAAAAGGTCTTCCGTTGATCGATTTCAAAGCGCTGGCAGAGACATACGACACGCCGCTCTACGTCTACGATTTCAACCACATATCCGAGCAGTACGATAAGCTCAAAAAAGCGTTTTCGGGAAGAAAATCGCTGATCAGTTATGCCGTCAAGGCCAACTCTAACCTCTCGGTCATCTCCCATTTGGCCAAACTCGGCTCTGGTGCCGACTGCGTCTCGATCGGTGAAGTCAGGCGCGCCCTGATGGCCGGAGTTCCGAAGTATCAGATCATCTTCAGCGGTGTGGGCAAACGCGACGAAGAGATCAAAGAAGCCCTCGAAAAGGATATTCTGCTGCTCAACCTCGAAAGCGAGGCGGAGATGGAGAGGGTCGAAGCGATCGCCGTACAGATGGGCAAATGCGCGCGCATCAGCATCCGGGTCAACCCCAATATCGATCCCAAAACCCACCCCTATATCTCGACGGGGCTGCACGAAAACAAGTTCGGTGTGGATCTCGAAACGGCGAAGCGGATGTATATCCACGCCAACAACTCTTCCCACCTCGATCCGGTGGGGATCCACTTTCATATCGGGTCGCAACTGACAGAGCTCGAACCGATCCGGGAGGCTTCGATGATCGTCGCCGATCTGGTCAGAAGCCTCAAAGCGATCAAGATCGACATCAAATTCTTCGACATCGGCGGGGGGCTCGGTGTGGTCTACGACAACGAGACGACGATCGAACCCTACGACTATGCTCAGGCGGTCTTTTCGACGCTTTATGGACTGGATGTGACGCTGATCTGCGAACCCGGACGATTCATGGTCGCCAATGCCGGCTGGTTTCTGACGCGGGTACTCTACGAAAAGGTCAACGAAGGGAAGCGCTTCATCATCGTCGACGGCGGGATGAACGATCTGCTTCGACCCAGCCTCTACAATGCCTACCACAAAGTGGAGGTTTTGGGCAAAAGCGGGAATGAGAGCGAGGCGGATGTCGTGGGACCAGTTTGCGAAAGCGGCGACTTTTTCGCCAAAAGCAGGCTGCTGCCTCCGACCGAGCCGGGCGATCTGGTTATCGTCCACAGTGCCGGCGCGTACGGTTTCGTGATGGCGAGCAACTACAACACCCGGCCGCGCCCGGCGGAAGTGGCCATCGAAGATGGACAACCCCGCTGTATCCGGCAGCGTGAAACATTCGAAGACCTGATACGCCTGGAGACGATGTGCCTCTAGCCCATATGCTCGACGTCCAGGGGACGCTGATCGACGACAAAGAGAAGCTGCCGATTCCCGGCAGTGTCAAACTGCTCGAAAAGTTCAGCGAAGAGGGGCACCCCTACATCCTCGTGACCAACAATACCAAGCTCGAAAGCGACACGTTCAAAGCCTATCTTCGAAACCTCGGGTTTCTCTTCGAGGACAATCAGTACCTCGACCCGCTGATGGTATTGGGCCGCCTTTTGCCGCCAACGTCGGTGGCCGCCTACGGTTCGGCACAGTTTCTTGAAGTGCTTGAAAAACGCGGCTACCGGCTCGACTTCGAGCGGCCCGAGGCGGTTTTGATAGGGATCAAGGATGATTTCACCAACGATGAGTATGCGCAGATGATCGAGCTGGTTCTCGGCGGCGCGAAGCTGATCGGAATGCACGAAACCTCCATCTACGCCAAAAACGGCCGCCGCTATCCGGGTGTGGGAGCGATCTTGAAGATGATCGCGTTCGCGACGGGTGCCGAGTACGAAGTGGTCGGCAAACCGAGCACGGCTTTTTTCCATGAGGCGCTTCGATTGCTACGAATACAAAGAGAGGGATTGCGTTTCGAGGATGTGGAGATCGTCAGTGACGATCTCATCGGCGATCTGATGGGCGCGAAAGCGCTCGGCATGCGGACCGCCCTGGTGCTCAGCGGTAAGATCGCTTCGGTCGATGAGGTGAAACCTCTGCTGAAAAAGGGTGCGGACCGTGTCGCGAGCGACATCGGCGCTTTATTTAACATAGAACGGGAGAAAACGGCATGAATCTCGAAGAGCTGCGACGTCAAATCGACGCGATCGACGACAAACTTCTGAAACTTCTGAATGAAAGGATTCAGGTCGTCCAGAAGGTGGGCGAATTCAAACACCGTACCGGTACGGCGATCTACCGACCCGAAAGGGAGAAGGAGATCATCGAACGGTTGGTGAAAGAGAACGAAGGGCCGCTCACGAAAGAGGCGATCGAGGCGATATTCCTCGAGATTTTCGCCGTCGCCAGAAATTTCGAACAGCCCCAGCGGGTCGCCTATCTGGGACCCGAAGGAAGTTTCACCCACCAGGCGGCCGAAAACCGCTTCGGCGCGATGAGCGAATACATTCCCCTGCACTCCATTCCCGCCGTTTTCAAGGCCGTGCATGCCGACCGGGCGCGATTCGCCGTCGTACCGATCGAAAACAACAGCAACGGATTCGTAGGTGAAACACTCGACGAGCTGGCCAAAACCGATCTGAAGATCGTGGCGGAGCTCTATATGCCGATCCACCACTCTTTCGTGACGAAAGCGCCGAGCCTGCAGGCGATCAAACGCATCTACTCCAAAGATATCGCCTTCAATCAGTGCCGCAGTTTTCTGCTCGAGCACGAACTCGACACGATCGACTACGTACCGGTCGAATCGACGGCGAAAGCGGCACGATTGGCAGCAGAAGATCTGGAGAGTGCGGCGATCTGTTCACATATCGCCGCCAAACTCTACCGCGTGCCGATCATGTTTGAAAATATCGAGGACAACCATAAAAACAGAACCCGTTTCATTATTCTCAGCGATTTCGAAAACGCGCCCAGCGGTGCGGACAAGACTTCGATACTCGCCAAGCTCTCCGACCGTCCCGGTTCGCTCTACGAATTTCTGCAAAGTTTCCACGAAGCGAACGTCAACCTCAAAAAGATCGAGAGCCGTCCGGCGATGGAGGAGAGCGGGTTTGATTACTGGTTCTATATCGATTTCGAGGGGCACAAAGATGAGCCGCATATCCGCGAACTTTTCGAAAAGCATCGCGATGAAATCAAATATCTGGGCAGTTATGTCCAAAACGGGTAAGGGGAACAGATGAAATTCAATCCGGTCATCGAACATCTGAAGACATACGAACCAGGCAAGCCGATCGAGCTGGTTGTGAGGGAATTTGGTATCGATCCTGCCGACATCATCAAACTCGCTTCCAACGAAAACCCTTTTGGATGCAGCCCCAAAGCGACCGAAGCGGTGCAGGCGTCGGCCCACCTGATGTATCGATATCCCGACGATACGATGATGGCGCTCAAAGAGGGGCTTTGTGAACGTTTCGGTATCGATGGCAAAC
>JAUUDL010000041.1 GCA_030826715.1 Hydrogenimonas sp.
ATCGTATGCTGATAGAGCCATTCAAACCACTTTTCCACCTTTGTCTTGCCAGTACCGTTTTTATAGAGCCATGCCGATAGTTTCGGAATGAAGGTGATCGAAAGGAAGTAACTCACCAGCAGCGCAATGATCAGCGTCGAGATGAGCGGCCGGAAGATATGCTGCGGAAAATCGCCCACGAACATCAGCGGGAACATGATCGCGATCGTCGCGATCGTACCGGCAAAGACCGGCTTGACGACCTCTTTGGTCCCCTTCTCGATCGCCGTCTGCAGATCCTCGTGCTCCTCGTCGAGGTGGCGTTCTATGTTTTCGAGTACGACGACCGCATCGTCGGTCAGCATCCCCAGTGCCAGGATGATCGCTGTGTAGATGACGATGTTGAGTTCACCGCCCATCAGCCAGATGATCGCCATCGTCGCGAAAAAGACCATCGGAATCGACAGACCGGCCGCGATAATAGCTCTGAAATTACCCAAAAAGATCAGAATGACCAAAAGGGTGTAGATAATGGCATCACGCAGCGCTTCGAGCATATTGGTATTGGCTGTCTCGATCAGGTCGCGCTGGGTATCGGCGATCTTAAAATCAATATTGGGGTAGCGTTGCTGCAGCTTCGCCATCTCGGCCCGCGCCGCTTTGGAGACGCTCAGCACCGAACCGCCCGGCGAGCGCTGAATGGAAAGAGCCACCGCCTCTTTACCGTTTCCGAGATACCCGCTCATCCGTTTCTTGTGACTCCACGAGACATCAGCGATATCACCCAGCCGCACATTGGGCAGAACCGGGAGGTTTTTGAGACGTTCGACCTGGTCGCGCTCACCGTAGTAGGTAATCGTATAAAATCCGTTCTCGCTCTTGGTGAACCCCAGAGGAATGTCGTGGTTGGTCGCACCGATCACCTGAACCAGCTTGTCGAAATCGACACCGTAACGCTTGGCTTTGAAGGGATCGACCTCGATCTTGATCGCACTTTCGTACCCGCCGAACACTTCGACGTTTCCGATCGCCGGATTGCTGAGCAGATAGGGTTTGATGAAACTGTCGGCGATCTTTCGTATATCGCTCATCGAGAGTTGATCGTTTTTCGGGCTCATCGCGATGACATCCACAGGCAGCGTGAAGTCGCCGGCCGTGTAGATAGACGGATTGGCCGTGCGTGGGAGCTTCCCTTTGGCGATCGAGAGAGCGTTGGCCACATCGACCGCGGCTGCTTCGAGCCCCTTTTCATACTCGAATTCCGCCTTGACGATCGAAAAGTTCGCCACATTGACCGAGCTGATGTCACGCACCAGCCCCAGACGCGATATCTCCTCTTCGATCGGTTTGGAGACGGTATTGGCCGCCACCTGCGCCGTCGCGCCCGGCACCTGGGTAATGACCACCACCTGCGGGCGGTTGGCATCGGGGAAGAGGTTTTTGGGCAGTGTCACGAGCGCGATGATACCCATTGCAAAAAAGGCCGCAATGATGCTGTAGAGCATATAGGGCCGTTTGTAGAAATAATCAAACATACAAATCCCCTTTTATTTGATCGTCTTGATTTCGACGCCGCTCAAGAGTTTGAGAAGAATATCCGGTTTTTCGACGATAAGCCTTTTACCCTCGATCGCATCCTCACCCACGACGACACCCTCCTGACCGCGCGCTTTGACTGTCACCGGCATCGCTTTGGTACGGTTGCCTTCGGCCGCCAGCACATAGGTTTTGCCTTCACGATCGAGCAGCGCATCCATCGGCAGTTGGATCCCCTGTCCCATATAGGTCACGACATCCACATCGACCCGCTCGCCTGCCGTCAGCGTCGTCGCCCCCAGGTCGGCCCGGTACTCTTCAAGTCCGTTGAACGTATGCATCAGGTCGACGGTTTTGAGCAGTTTACCCCGGTAGATAATCGCTTTGGGATGAACATCACGCGGAGCTCTGACGATCAGATAGACACCGGTTTGCGCGTTGATCTGCATCAGCGGTTTACCCGGCATTGCCATATCGCCGACATTGGCGAAGGTTTTGCTGACCGTCCCGTCCACAGGTGAGACGATTTTGGCGTAACTGAGCAGATCGAGGATCTCTTTGCGATTGGCCTCGAGGCTTCTGATCTTCGAGAGTGCCTCTTTGACACCCGCTTCGGCGGCGGCGATTTTGCTCGCTTCGCTTTCATACTGTTCAACCGACGCGCCCTTGACCTTCAGCAGCGCTTCGGTTCGCTTATGGATCGCTTTGAGATTTTCAAGCGTCGCACGCCTCGCTTCGAGTCCTTTTTTCGCCGCTTCGATCTGCGCGTCGATACTCTCCAGTTTCGCTTCCAGGTCGGTCGTATCGAGTCGTGCAACCGTTTCTCCCCGCCTCACGGGATCGCCGGCATGTCTGATAAAGACGATCCGTGCTGCGAGCTTGGACGCGATCGTGGCACTGTTTTCGTTTTCCGCAATCGCGATATAGGGCAATGTCAGGGTCACCTGAGAGGCTTTGGGTTCGATGGTGTGAACCACGACCGCATACTCTTTGGCCGTCGGCATCGCCGCTTCGGCCGCTTTTTTGTGCTTGATGGCACGAATCCCAAGCGCCACCAACAGGGCGGCAACCGCCAGAATGATCAAAATCTTGACTGCTTTTTTCATCTTCTCTCCTTACTCCACTATAGTTTTCAGATCGTTGCCGTAGATGACGGCGATCTGCGCCATCGTCTGCCACCGCTTCATCTGTGCTTCGAACACCTTGCTCTGGGCATCGAGCAGCCCCTCTTCATACCGAAGGTACTCCTCTTCGGTCAGTCGCCCCGCCTGCAGCGCCACTTTGGCGTATGCAAGCAGGTTATTCCTGTTTTGCACGCTCTTTTGCGCCAGCGAAATCGACTCTTTGTAGAGTTGCAACGACCGCTTCAACGCCTTGGCCTGCGCTTCGAGCTGCTGTTTCGTCTTGGCCAGCCGAAACTTCTCTTTCATCACATCCACCTTGGCCTGCTCGATCGCGGTGTAGTCGCTTTTGACGAAAATCGGCATCGAAAGGCCCAATGTATAGTTGCCGTAACTCCGGTGGACATCGTCGCCCTGCCAGACATCGCGCTGTGAATAGTTTTCGCTCCATATCGCGCTTAGCGCCAGTTTCGGGTAGAGCGCATCGTAGGCGGCACGCACCCCCTTCTCTTTCGCTTCGAGGAGATACTGCAGCGGTTTGAGCGCGAAGATTTCGTCCGCTTTCACCTCGCTTTTCTGCACGAACGGCACTGGCGCATCGAGTTCCATGCCGGTCAATGACTCGATCTGGCTTTGCACCTGCGTCTTCTTGATCGCCACATCGTTGATGGCGGCATCGAGCCGGTTGATCGATTCACCCATCTTGTCGAGCGCAATACCCGGTGCCCGGCCGCTTTCGACCTTGACTTTCGTATCTTCATACATCTTCTCTATCGAACGTTTGCGCGCCTTGAGGGCATCTTCGAGCGCATCGAGGTAGCGCCATGTCGCATCGCTTCCCAAAATGAGCGCTTCGTTCTGATAGAAATTGAGCTCTTTTTTCAGCTTTGCACTTTGCGCCAGCGCTTTCGCTTTTTTGGTCAGAGAAAAGAGCGATTTGACAAAAAGCGGCATCGTCACCTTGCCGCCGACTCTCTCGATCGTCTGCGCAAACGGATAGGGTTTGCCCGCCGGTGTCAAATGCGACAGCTCCGTCGGCGGCACGGGGCGAAGGTTGGTCGCTGAATTGTAGTGCTCGTAACTGGCAAAAAGCGTGGCACTGGGATAGAAGTTGTCCTTGACCTTCTGCACACCCAGCTTGGCGAATTTCGCCTGCATCGCATCCAGCTGTGTTGTCGGCTGCTTTTTGAGCGCGTCGAACAGCTCGGTGATCGTAGCGGCGTGTAGCCCAAGCGAAAGAGCCACACCGGCAAAAACCACTCTTTTCATAAGCTCTCCTTCTTTATCGCTTTGATGATTTTATTGGCCAATATCCTGGCAAGATCCTCGAGCCCGGGCTCTGGACTGACGACATAGCGCCCCTGCACGTGGGAAGCGACCCGCTTTCGTATCGTACGGGTCGTTTGGTGCATGATCAGCGTCGAAACGATCATCATCTGCACCACCATCGGATTTTCCATCGAAAAAATCTCCTCTTCAATACCGCGGTTGAGAATATCGGTGACGATTCCCAGCGTCCTGGAAAGCTCCGCCGCAGCCCTGTCACTCATATGATCCCCATCGTCGGCGAACTCGTGCGCCAAAATCGCCGCGAAACATCGGTACTCGGCCAAAAAGGCGCCGAACGTTTCGATATAGCCCCGAATCTTCTCTTCGCACCCGTTCGCTTCATCCACCGCCGCCTCGATACGGTCGGCCAGCGCCCCGAGCCTGAAAAGCAGCACCGCCTCATAGAGCGCGCTGTCGACGACCTGACCCTTGCCCGTTCGTTCGAGCGCATGCAGCGCGGCGAGCGCGCCCATGCAGCCATAGGTCGCCGCCAGGCTGTCGCCGATCGACACACCCATGCGGCTGGGCGGACGATCGGGATCGCCGACGATCGCGCGCCAGCCGCCCATCGCCTCGCCGATGCCGCCAACGGCGTTCGTCACGATTGCACGTAATCCAAAAAGACGCAAAGCGTCAGCCATAACTCACCTTGATTCGCTCTACCCGATTCTAGCTTTCGGG
>JAUUDL010000116.1 GCA_030826715.1 Hydrogenimonas sp.
TCGAAGCGACCGACGAAATCGGTGCACCGACCAACATCGCGACACTCGCGATTATTCTGACGATGGTGCCTATGGCTTTTGTCGGGGGCATGATGGGGCAGTTCATGAAGCCGATTCCGGCCAACGTCCCTGTCGCACTGGTCGCGTCACTGGTCGTGGCCTATATCTTTACGCCCTATCTGGGGTTGAAACTTTTGAAAAAACCGCACATGCATCACCACAAACACCATTGGCAAAAAGAGGGTGAAGCCAAAAAAGGAGGCGCTCAGTGAAAAAATTCGAGCAGTTTATCTATAACATCCTCGGCTCAAAAGCCAGGCAGTGGACCGTGATCGCGCTCACGCTACTTGCGCTTGTCGGCTCGATCATGATGCTTCCGACCAAAGTGGTACTGGCGAAGATGCTCCCGGGCAAAAGCGCCAACACCTTTTCGATCTATGTCAACGCCCCGACGGACAGCTCGATCGAAGAGACGAGGAAGATCAGCGAATGCGTCGTCTCTTTCCTTCAAAAGGAGAAAGAGGTCACCGACAGCGAAGTCTATCTCGGTCAGGGGGCGCCGCTCGATTACGCCGGGCTGGTGAAGGGTTCGGCATTCAAAAACAGTGAAAACCTCGCGGAGATCGTCGTGAATCTGACGGACAAGCATGAACGTGAAGAGCCCTCTTTCATGATGGTGCACCGTCTGCGTCCGATTATCAAGGCCAACTGTGAGTCGATCAAAGAGGGAACGGTGATCCAGATGGTCGAACAGCCGGCAGGTCCGCCGACCCTGGCAGCCGTGGTCGCAGAAATCTATGGCGAAGATTACGATCATACCTATGCACTGAGCCAGAAGGTGGCCGATATTCTGAAAAAGACGGATGGATTGGTTGATGTCGATATCATGGCGGACGACCCGTACAAAAAATACGAATTGATCCCCAATCCCGACAAGATCAGCCGTTCAGGCCTGAGTGTCGAACAGGTCAACAAAATACTCTATCTTGCGTTCGAAGGGATGGTGGTCGCGCATAAAAACAGCCGAAACTATCCCGACCAGATCGGCCTTTTTGTCAGGCTCAGCGATGCGACCAGAAGGCTCAGGGATCACAGCAAAGCGGCGCTTGAGAGTAAGCTCGCGGCGTTGAAACTGATGAACCAAAAAGGGATGCTCGTGCCGATGAGCGAAGTAGTGACGATCCGTGAAGTCGATGCTTCCCCAACAATTATGCAAAAAGAGCTTCGCCGGATGATCAGCGTCACCGCCGAGACCGATCTCGTGTCGCAGGTCTATCCACTGCTCGATGCGCGAAGCACGATTATGGAAAAGCTTGCCAAACAGTTCAAGATAGAGACGACCGACTATCTCTTCAACCTTCGCCTTACCGACAAAAAGACGGGTGAAGTATTCGATCTGAAGTGGGACGGTGAAATGAAGGTGACGCTCGATACCTTCCGCGATCTGGGAGCCGCTTTTATCGCGGCCCTGATCTTGATCTTCCTGCTGCTGGTGATCTACTACAAAAACTTCACGATCAGCTCGATCGTGCTGGCCGGAAGCTTCCTTTCGATCATCGGTGTTATCGTGGGGCACTGGGTCGCGGATCTTGTAACGACCTACACCTTTTTCCTGACGGCGACCTCGTTGATTGGTTTCATCGCCCTGATGGGTATCAGCTCTCGTAACTCGCTGCTTCTGGTCGATTTCGCCAAAGCGTTGATGCTCGAGAAAGGGTTTGACAAACGACATGCGATCGCCACAGCGAGCGCGACGCGTGCCAAACCGATCATGTTGACGGCCATCGCCATTATCCTCGGTTCCGCGCTGCTTGCGAGCGATCCGATCTTCGGCGGGCTGGGCGTGGCGCTCATCTCCGGTACCGTGGCTGCGGTCATCGTATCGCTCATCTTCATTCCGGTGTTGATGTATCGTGCCAAAGCGATGGATGCCGAAACCCTCAAAGCGCTCGAAAATGTCTGATATCGGCCGACTCCTCATAGGCATGGGGGTCGTGCTGATCATATTCGGCCTCTTCGTCTCCGTGGTAGGTAAACTGCCCGGGGACATCGTCATCAAAAGAGAGAACTTCACCTTCTATTTCCCTCTCGCCACCTCGATCCTTCTCTCGATCGTTTTGAGTCTTCTCTTTTACCTCTTCACCAAGTTTTTTTAGATAAAATAAGGCCAAAAATATACAGGAGTTACTATATGGCCACTATCGGAATGGGAGACCTCAAAAAGGGCGTCCGACTCGAAATCGACGGGCAGCCGTACAGAGTCGTGGAGTATCAACACGTCAAACCGGGAAAAGGTGCGGCGTTCGTCCGCATCAAGATCAAATCGCTCTCGACGGGACGCGTCATCGAAAAGACGGTCCATGCAGGCGACAAGTTCGAAACGCCCAACCTCGAACAGAAGACGATGCAGTACCTCTACGATGACGGCGAGATGTTGCAGTTCATGGACACCACGACATACGAGCAGATCGGCCTGACACACGAGCAGGTCGGCGAGGATGTCATCAAATTCCTCGACGAAGGCTTTACCGTCGATGTCCTTTTCCATAACGGAAAGCCCATCACCGTCGAACTGCCGCAGGTGGTCGAACTCGAAGTGGTCGAAACACCGCCGAATTTTAAAGGTGACACCTCAAGCGGAAGCCGAAAACCCGCCACGCTCAAAACGGGAGCGGTCGTGCAGGTGCCCTACCACATTCTGGAAGGTGACAAGATCCGTGTCGATACGACCGAAGGCAAATATCTCGATAAAGTGAAATAACTCTCAACAAGGAGGTTTGTGATGGCAAAAGTGTGCGTGCCACTGGCAAAAGGATTCGAAGAGATCGAAGCGGTCAGCCTCATCGACGTAATGCGGCGGGGCGGTATCGAAGTGGTCGTCGCGGGTGTCAACGAAACACTCGTGACCGGGGCCAACGGCATTACGATCCAGGCCGATACCGATATCAAATTCGTCGTCGCGGATGAGCTTGACATGATCGTGCTGCCGGGCGGATGGGACGGTACCCACGCCCTGGCGGAGAACGAAACGGTTCAGCAGCTGCTTCGTGACATGAAAGCCAAAGAGAAGCTCGTCGGCGCCATCTGTGCCGCACCGTTTGCACTCAAGCAGGCCGGCGTCCTCGGCGAACACTATACATGTTATCCGAGTGTCGAAGAACAGATCGGCAAAGAGGGATATACCGACAAGGAGAAAGTGGTCATAGATGGCAACGTCATGACCTCCAGAGGCCCCGGTACCGCGATCTGCTTCGGCCTTGCCATTGTGAAAAAACTGGTTGGGGAGGAGACCTACCAGCAGCTCAAAGAGGGGCTTTTGGCAGACTACTGCTGAATCTGCCGAGCCTTTTTCAACACTTTAATTTTTTCAACACTTCGTCGGCGATCGCATCCAGATCGCCGCTTTCCATATCTATGACAATATCCGCCACTTCTTCATACGCTTCGTAGCGTTCGTTAAACAATTTTCTCGCTTTGGCCACATCTTGAAAGAGAGGCCGTTTTTTCAATTTCTTTTTCGCATTGGGCGCCCCGATGATGCGGGCATAGATCCACTCGAAATCGGCTTTGAGATAGACGACGGTTCCGATCTCTTTGAGGTTTGGGACCTTGAAAAAGCCGCCTCCTGTCGAAATGACGGCGTTGGTGACGTTCTTTGAAAGCCAGTCGGCGGTTTTTCGCTCGAGCGCGCGGAAGGCGGGCTCACCGGCCGTTGCGAAGATCTTTTTGATTTTGGTGTTGGTGAGGCTTTCGATCATGTCGTCGGTATCAAGGGCGTAGAGTTCGTGATCTTTGCGCACCAGATGTCTCGCCAATGCTCCTTTGCCAACGCCCATAAAACCGATCAGTACGATATTTTTCATGAAACTCCCATGTGTATTAACTGATGTTACGCGACTTGGGAGAATTCTACCTTCAAATCACTTATGCTTTCTTTGAGTTTGTCGAGATAGGCTGCCGCCACATTCTCATCGGTGCCATGCTTCATATAGGTGTTGTAATCGACAAGAAGATCGGCCACACCCCCATGGCCGACATTCAGAGCCGCCCCTTTGATGCCGTGTGTGATATGTTCGATCGCGACAAGATCGTGTGACGATGCCGCCGACTCGATCTGCGGCACAGCCGCTTCGAGCTGGTGGATGAGTTCGACGACGAACTCTTCGGCTTCGCTTTGTGAGAGCCCCATGTCCAAAAGTCGCTGATAATCGAACGTGCCGTAGGATTTGTTCTTGATTTCGGCAATCTCTGCTTCATTTTCAGGTGCCGGCGTGGCTTCCTTTGCGCTCTCCTGTTCCATCGGAGTGACCAAGGCGATGGAAGGTTCCGGTTTGAGTTGGCTTGCCTTGCTTTTCGGCATCTCTTCTGCGACAGCAGATTGGTCCGTTTGGTGCAGCGTGTCGGAGATGACGGTCGGTTCGATTGGCTGCGGGCCGGCAGTGTGGGGTGCAGCCTGAGGTGTAGATGGTTCGCTCGCAGGCGTCGACTCATTTTGTGATTTCAATTCCGGGGCGGCATGTGCCGCAGATCTCTCTTCGGTGGGTTGCTCTCTCTTTTTTAAATCCTCTCGTTTCATATCCGAGATTTCCCGCTGGGACTGCCGCATATAGAGTTCGAACTGTTTATTGCCATGATTGTGATCTCTCAAAATCACGATGAGCAGTCCGATCAGTACGAGTAAAATCATGCCTATGGCGCCGAAAAGTATCATATCCATCATCACAGGTCCTTCGTGGCAAAAACCTTTTCGATTCGGTTTTGCGGGTAATGTCGCAAA
>JAUUDL010000053.1 GCA_030826715.1 Hydrogenimonas sp.
ACGGTTGGCGAACCACCCTTTGACACAGGCGACGAGGATGGTGTCGGTCTTGTCTTTAGGCAGAATGTCCAGATAGTTTGTAAATTCCGGATAGGGGGTGTAGTATGAGTCCGGAATATCGGCCTCTTCGGCATTTTCACCGTTGACTTTCGCCGGAGGGCGGACATCCAGAAGCACGGCACCCACATCGCGGATCAACTCTATCGCCTTCTCCATATCGACATTGCCAAGACCCGGTTTCTCTTTGTCGAGTTTGATCGCGGCTTCTATCCGTTCCACGACATTTTGATCGAGTGTTGCCATAATTGACTCCTTTAAGTTTAGTCTTTCTATGTCAAAATTCTATAACAAAATAACTTAAATTTCAAGGAGCGGCACACCTCTTTCTACTTCCACACTCCTTGCACACAATCCTTTTACAATAGAAGACTTCAAAAAAAGGATGGACGATGAAAAAGATGAACCGACGTAAGGCGATGATGGTGATTCTGGGTGTGATGGCGGCGGGTACGACCGCGGCAGTGGCCGGGATGGATGGCTGTGGTAGCAAAATGAAAAAGAAGGCCGAATGCGGCGCCAAGATGAAAGATAAAAACTGCACGCGAAGTATGAAAGGCGAAGGCAGGTGCGGTACAAAGATGAAAGATGCCAAATGCGGCGGGAAGATGAAATCCGAAATGAATGGCAAATGCGGTGCGGGCAAGTGCGGCAGCGAAATGAAGAAGATGAAGAAAAAGAAAAAAGAGGAGATGAAAGGCAAATGCGGTGCCGGAAAATGCGGCGGCAGCATGATGTGATGCGATGACACCGCAAGGATGCGGGCTTGGCCTGCGGGAACCCTTCGTCGATACGATCGACCGTTACGTGGATCGCATCGATTTCCTGGAGATCGTGCCCGAAAATATGATGCACATGAACCGGAAAGAGGCGAAACGGTTCGAAAAGATATGCGACCATTTTCCGATGATCGCCCACGGGCTTTCCCTTTCGCTGGGCGATACGGAGCATCTCGATCGCGACCATCTCAAAAAGCTCAAAAAGTTTCTGGACCGCTATGGGATCGAGACCTACTCCGAGCATCTGAGCTTCACATCGCTGGACGGCGTACAGAGTTACGAACTGCTCCCACTCCCAATGACCGAGGGGATGGTAGAGGCCGTCACGGCCAAGATCGCGAGGATCGAAGAGATCCTGGAACGCCCTCTGGTCATCGAAAACCCCACCTACTACACGGTGTTGGAATCGACGATGGAGGAGAGTCGATTTATCGGTGAGATCTTGAAGCGCAGCGGCGCGAAACTGCTGCTGGACATCAACAATGTCTATGTCAACGCTTTCAACCACGGTTTCGAGGCGAAAGCCTTCATCGACGCGCTGGACCTCGACCGTGTCGCCTACTGCCACATCGCCGGGCATCTGGAGTGTCGCAACGATCTTTTTATCGACACCCACGGGATGCCGGTCAAAGAGGCGGTATGGGATCTGATGGCGTATGTGATGGCCAAAAAGAGGCTTCCGGTCATGCTCGAGCGCGACAACAACATTCCGCCTCTGAAGAAGTTGATGAAAGAGTTCGACCGGATGAAGGAGATCTACGATGCAGCCTGAAAGAGCGCTCCTGACGGACTTTTTCGCGGCCGTCCGCGGTGCGGGCGGAAAAGGGGATCGATACGACAATGCCGAGATCTACCGAAAACTCATCTTCTACCGCTTCGATGAGACGCTCTCCGCCGTCTATCCGCTCTTTAAAAAAGAGCTCGGGAAAAAGAGGTGGAAGCGCTGGGTGAAAGCCTATATCGCGCACAGGCCCGAAATGCCGTTCATGTGGCAGATGCCCGAAGGATTCGGCAGATTCGCCCGAAAGAGGATGAAAAAGAGGGCTGCCAAAGGGCGAAACTACCTCTGTGAATTGCTCTGGTTCGAATGGAACGAAGTGGCGTCGATGATGGCGCCTTCGCCGATCAAAAGCAAAAAGAAGGTGGACTTTTCCGCGGCCTATCGCTCCGGATCGTCGGTACGAATGCGCTATCTGCGCCACCCGGTCATGCACGGCAAAAGGGGGCCGAAATCCCTCTATCCGACCCTCCTGCATCAAAGCGGTGACGGGGGTGTGGTGTGGCGCATCCTCACTCCGTTCATCTATAAACTAATCCAAGCATGCGACGGAAAGCGGCCGCTCGAAGAGATCGTGCGTTCGCTCTGTCACAGTGAGGGTATCGATGAAAAGAATGCAAGGCAAATCCTTAAAAAAGAGTTGCGCCCCTTTTTGAAAGAGGTGGTGTTGACACCCGTCAACTGACCGGCACATGAAAATGCATCCGGTCTGAAAAGGAGACTATCATGGCACTCAAACAGGTCTATACAGGGTTTTCCCGTCTCGCGGGCTATTTCAAAAGTATCTCGCTTTTGCTGATTCGACTTGTGTTGGCGTACGGTTTCTACGAACCGGCGATGATGAAGTGGAGCGACATCTCAGCCGTGGCTGAATGGTTCGGATCGATCGGGATCCCTTTCCCGACACTCAATGCCTACATGGCCGCCACGACCGAAATTACCGGCGTGGTGCTTCTGACGCTCGGCCTGTTGATACGGCTTATTTCGATACCACTAATCGTCGTCATGATTGTGGCGATCGTCACGGTTCACCTTCCCCACGGATTTTCAGCGGGAAACAACGGTTTCGAAATTCCGCTTTACTATATGGTCATGCTCTTTGCGCTTTTGGCCCACGGCCCGGGGCGCTTCAGCCTCGATCGAGTGATATTCAAAGAAGAGGCGTAGAGCGACACCATGGAGGAGACCCTAAAGGGGCTCTCACCAGGGTGAACATCTGCCTCGACTATTTTATCGGCACGCGTCGATCACGTCATCTTCGCTGGGGTAGAGGTAGATCTCCACGCGTCGGTTCATCGCCATGTGCGCCGGTGAATCGTTCGGCACGAGCGGTTTGGTGTAGGAGCATCCTCTAGCGTAGATTTTGTTGGTGACGCCGAGGCTCTTGAGCAGGTTGGCGACGCTGAAGGCACGACGCTGGGAGAGTTTGAGGTTGTAGTCGTAGCTTCCGCGGCTGTCGGTATGGCCCACCACCTGCACGATCGTATCGGGATAGTTGCGCAGCACATCGACCAGACGCACGATCTTTTCGCGCGCTTCGGGTGTCGGGTCGGCCGAATCGGTTTCGAACATCATCTGGCTTTTGAAGGTCACTTTGACATAGCGGTCGTGCTTGGTGACGACGATGTCCTGCGTCTGTGCCGCGACCGCTTCGTTTTCGCTGACGGTGGTGTTCATCGAGTCGGCCACCTCCTGCGCCTGCTTGTCGAGGCTGTAGCCGATGGCGCCGCCGGCGGCCGCACCCACCGCGGCACCGATGGCGGCGTTTTTGCCTTTGTGGTGTTTGCTGGTCAGCGCACCGAGCGCCGCACCCGCCAGTGCGCCGATCAGGACACCCTGTTTCGTCTTTTCGGCATTGTTGGGGGCTTCCCCGTTTTTGGCGGCACATCCGCCCATCGTCAATGCCGCGGCGATCGATATGGCCAGGATTTTGGTCGATACTTTCATGTTCATGCTACACTCCTGTAGAAAATTTTTATAAATTATACCCATTTATCGTGAATCGATTGTAAACTCAGATGGGAGGGAGGCGCCATGTGAAATTATCGATACATCAATATGGAGTGAGATATAATTGCCGATCAGTGCGGGCCTATAGTTGCGATACAGTGAAAATGATGTATAATTTTTGTAAATCGTCATTCGAATCGAATAAAAATCAAAGGAGAAACCCATGACGCTTCCCGCCATCGACATTCCGTTCAAACTTCCCTTCGACGTACCGCTGCTGGTGCATCCAATCTTCGTCCACTTCGCCGTGGCGATTCCGATCATCGTGCTGCTGATCGAACTGGTGAATCTCAAGGCGCGAAACCGTGCTGTCAGCCTGACGTCGCTCTTTCTTCTGACACTGGCGATGATCGTCTATGTGGGCGCCTTCTACACCGGTAAGGCGGACGGTTCCGAAGCCTTCGCACTTCTGAATGAGGATGTCAAAAACGATCTGAAGTTCCACAAGCTGCTGGGCACCTATCTCGTCTACGGCACGGGGGTGCTCTTCTTGCTGAAAGTGATGGCCATGGCGATCAAACAGAACTGGGCACGTACACTCTTTCTGCTGATTCTCGTGGTCTTTTTGGGATTGTTGCTCAAGCAGGGCGAAGAGGGCGGCGAGCTCGTCTACAAACATGGCGTCAACGTCAAACCCGTTTCCGAGCTGCAGGATAAAATCGACGATATGGAATACGATATCGACGACCTGAAAGCGGAGCTGCAAAAAGCCAAGGCCGAATGTGCCGCAAAAGAGAAGACTATGACGGCACCGGTTGAGCCTGCGACAGAACCAAAGAGTGAAAAACCAAAGAGTGAAACGCCATCCGAAACTCAGCCGGCCGCCGAGCCGACATCCGAAGCGACCGAAAAGATGAAACAGCTTCAAGAAAGCCTGGGTGAAGTCGAGAAGAACGCCACCGAAACGATCGAGCACGCGGTTCCCGAAAACATCACGCCCGTGCACATTCCGACGCACTGACCCTCCATCGATGGCGCAGAAAAAACCGCTCCCTTTCATCCTGCCCGCCGGTTGGGACGAAAGACGGCGGCACAAAGAGCTGCGCCGTTACAAAATCAAACCCTCCAATATCGTCCGGACCTATGAAGGGGACGGATATATCCTCTACATCCCGACCAAAAAGAGTTTCTTCAAGCTTCCCAAACCAATGATCCCCAGCCGCGAGCTCGAGCACCGGATCAAAACGATTCACGACTATATCGAAGAGTACAAAGCGCTGATCGACGTGGAGCGCCGGGCCGAGATGGAGGCGCAGCTTTCAGAGATTCGCGCGCTCAGCGGAAGGGAACGGGAAATCTATGGCCGGGCGGTTCTCGGGCTGCAGGGACGGCGTTCTGGCAGAAAATTCGATCTCTATCTGGTTCGCTTGAGCCGGGATAAAAAGATCGACACCGAAATTTCAAGCGGCGATATCGTCCTCATCAGCCGGGGCGATCCGCTCAAGAGCGATCTGACCGCGACGGTGATGCAGGTCGCCAAAAACTTCGTGGAGGTCGCCTTTTCGCAAAAACCGCCGCCATGGATCAAGGAGGCGGGCATACGCGTCGATCTGTTTGTCAACGATGTCACCTTCAAGCGGATGGAGGGCAATCTGGAGCGAATGCGGCATATCGAGCCACCGTTTTCTGCGATACGCGACATGATCCTTTCGCTCAAACCTCCCTCCGCTTCCAAAGCGGTCCATTTCGAAGTGATGAACCCATCGCTCAACGACTCACAGCGCGAAGCGGTCGCAAAGGCGCTTGGAAGCCGTGACATCGCCCTGATACACGGCCCTCCAGGCACGGGAAAGACGACGGCCGTGGTCGAGGCGATCGAGCAGTTCGTGAGGCGCGGGCACAAAGTCCTCGCCGCCGCCGACTCCAACGTGGCGGTCGACAATATGCTCGAAAAGCTGGCAGCCAACGGGCGGGTCGATCTTGTACGCATCGGCCATCCGGCGCGTATCGGCGAAAAGCTTTCGAAATATTCGCTGATGGCCCGCGTCGAAGCCGATCCGCGCAGTGAAAAGGTGAAACAGATGCTCGAAAGCGCGCAGGCGATGGTGGAGGCGCGCAACCGTTACAGCAAACCGACTCCCGCGAGGCTTCGCGGGATGGGAAAAGAGCGCGTCAGGAGCCTGGCGGCGAGTGGCCGATCCTACCGCGGCGTCGATATCAAGACGATCCAGTCGATGGCGCAGTGGATCAAGGAGGACGAGAAGGTAGAGCGCTTCTTTACGGCGATTCGGGAGCTCGAAGCGGCGATCGTGCGCGACATCCTCGAAAAGGCGGATGTGGTGCTTTCGACCAACGGGATGATCGGCTCCGAGGCATTGGAAGGGATGACCTTCGATGTCGCCGTGGTCGACGAGGCGAGCCAGCAGATGGAACCCTCGACGCTGCTGCCGATGATGCGCGCACCCCGCGTGGTGCTCGCCGGTGACCATAAACAGCTTCCGCCTACCGTCGTGAGCAACCTGGACCTCCTGAAGCACTCACTTTTCGAACGACTGATGGAGATGAAGGGGATGACGCAGACGATGCTGGAGGTGCAGTACAGAATGCATCGGATGATCATGGCTTTTCCCAACGAAATGATGTACGATGGGCGTCTCAAAGCCGATGCCTCGGTGGCTTCTCGGACCCTTCCGCTTGCGAAACTGCCGATGGACGAGCCTCTGAAAAGTTTGCTCGACCCGCACTTTCCTGTGGTCTTTGCCGATACGTCGGCGCTGGATGCCGATGAAACGCTGCCGCCGCGATCGACCTCCTATGAAAACGTCATGGAAGCCGAGTGGGTCGTGCGCACTACGGAAGCTCTACTCAACGGGGGGCTGCCGGAAGAGTCGATCGGCATTATCACGCCCTACCTCTCCCAGGTCAAACGGATTCGCCTGATGCTCGAGCAGCAGGGTATCGGATGCGAAGTCAAAAGCGTCGACGGTTTTCAGGGGCGCGAAAAAGAGGTGATCATCATCTCTTTCGTGCGCTCGAATGTGGCCGGAGAGATCGGTTTCGTCAAAGACCGCCGTCGCCTCAACGTGGCGATGACACGGGCGAAAAGCAAACTGATCATGATCGGAGACCGAAAGACGCTGGAGAAAAACGATCCGTTTGATCGTCTCTTCGGTTGGCTGCAAAAGAGCGGGAAGATCGTCGTTTTATAAACAGGCCCGTACTACAGTCCTCAATAAAACCGGTGGATCTCCTCCATCAGATTATCGAAGGTCACATCATCTCCCCCGCTTTTGAGAAAGTCGTTCAGTGCGCGTTCGCTCGCTTCCATGCCCCCTATTTTTTCCACTTCGGTCAGATTTTTATAGAGAGGTTCGAGGAGCTCCTTGATGTGTTTGGAGACCGCTTTTCTGTAGGCTTTGTAGCCTATGATCGCTTTGGTGTTGATGTCGCGTTCGATTTCGAAGTGGGTGAAAACCCAGTAGTATCGGCCGTCTTTGGCGAGGTTTTTAATGACGGCTGTCAGATTTTTGCCCTGCTGGATGCGATCCCACAGCAACTTGAATGCGATTTTTGGCATATCGGGGTGGCGGACGATACTGTGCGGTTGACCGATCAACTCCTCTTTGGTGTAGCGTGAAATTTCGGCAAAATAGTCGTTGCATCCGGTAATGATGCCCTTCGTATCGGTTTCGCTCTCTATATATTTGGTGTTGTCGAGCGCTATCTCTTCATCGATGGGTTCGGGGCGAGTGAAAGCCATGCCAATCTCCTTGACTTTGATATATATTCATTATTTATACTATAACTATTCGATTACTTTCTTGACCAAAGTCAAACATAATTAACAAAAAATTAACTATTGTTACAAGATACAGTCTTTGCTTTTTCATTTAATGAAAAAATTTAGGCTGTAATTTCAGGAAAAATCGAAGGAGGCAGCATGAGTTCGATCGTCAAGAAGCTATCGATGGTAGCGATCGGAACGATGGTGAGCATGTCGATGGCATCCGCGGATTCAGAACTTAACAAAGTGATGAAGGAGCGGGGACTGACGCAGCAGGATCTGCTAGCAGCAGCCAAGACGTACACACCAAGCGGCGGACGGGACAAATATATCGTATTCAGCTCCGGCGGACAGTCGGGACAAATCATGGTATATGGTGTACCGTCTATGAGAATCTTGAAGTATATCGGTGTCTTTACGCCCGAGCCGTGGCAGGGATGGGGATACGATGACGATACCAAAAAGATCCTTGCAGAGGGTAAGATCCGCGGCAAGCAGATCACATGGGGGGATACGCACCACCCGGGTCTTTCTGAAACGAACGGTAAATATGATGGAAAATGGCTCGTCATCAATGACAAGGCCAACCCACGACTCGCCGTCATCGACCTGAGTGACTTCGTCACGAAGCAAATCGTTGTCAACCCGGTCCTCAAATCCGACCACGGCGGGGCCTTCTTTACCCCCAACAGCGAATACATTCTCGAAGCGTGCCAGTATGGAGCACCGTTCGACAACAATTACCATCCGATGGAAGAGTATGCAGAAACCTATCGTGGTGGGGTGACGGTCTGGAAGTTCGACCACGAACACGGGAAGATTCTTCCGAAAAAATCTTTCACGATCGAGATGCCGCCTTACATGCAGGATCTCTCCGATGCCGGCAAAGAGGCGAGCTACGGATGGGGATTTACCAACAGTTTCAACTCCGAAATGTATACGGGTGGTATCGAAAAAGGGCTTCCGCCGTTTGAAGCGGGATGTTCGCGTAACGATACCGACTACCTGCATGTCTATAACTGGAAAAAGCTTGCCAAACTGGCCGAAAATCCCAAAAATGTCAAAATCATCAACGGACACAAAGTCATTCCGATCGATGTGGCGGTCAAAAACAACGCGCTTTTCCTCGTCCCCGAACCAAAGTCGCCTCATGGTGTGGATGTGAGCCCCGACGGCAAATATATCGTCGTCTGCGGTAAGCTCGATACGCATGCAACAGTTTATAGTTGGGACAAGATCAAAAAAGCGATCGACAAGCACGATTTCGTCGGTAAAGATCCTTTCGGCATTCCGATCATCGATATGAAAAAAGCGGCACACTGTCAGGCCGAACTTGGCCTTGGGCCCCTGCACAACCAGTTTGGTTCCAAGTGGAAAACCGAGGGAGAAATCTACACCTCGCTCTATGTCGACAGCCAGGTTGTCAAATGGAACTACCTGACCTGTAAAGTCGAAGACCGACAGAATGTCAACTACAACATCGGCCACCTCTGCAGTATGGAAGGTAAATCCGAAGATCCCCAGGGTGAATATGTCATCGCGCTGAACAAACTGGCGATCGACCGCTTCAACGAGATCGGGCCTCTGCATCCGCAGAACCACCAGCTCATTGACATTCACGGCAAGAAGATGCAGCTTCTGTACGATATGCCGGTTCCGTTGGGTGAACCCCACCAGGCTGTCGCGATCCGTGCGAGCAAACTCCATCCGCATGTACGGTACAAAATGGGCACCAATCCGTTTACAGGAAAAACCCATGTGGGCAAAACGCTTGCCGGACAAGAGAAGATCGTGCGCAAAGGCAACCATGTCTATGTCTACGGTACGCTGGTACGATCACACATCAACCCTGAGCATGTCACCGTCAATCTCGGCGATACGGTCACCTTCTACCTGACCAACCTTGAGCGTGCGGAGGATGAAACACATGGATTCACTGTGGATGACTACAACGTCCATGCATCGCTCGAGCCGGGTAAAACGGTCGCCTTGACCTTCAAAGCCGACCGCGAAGGTGTCTTCCCCTACTACTGTACGGAGTTCTGTTCCGCGTTGCACCTGGAGATGATGGGTTATCTACTGGTCAAAGATCCGAACAAAAAATATGTATCGGCCCAGAAACTCAAAATGGCGAAAATGTCGCCTGAAGAGTTGAAAAAAGAGTATGAAAAGATCGTCGCGACCAACGCAGCGACCGACAAAGTGATCCAGAGCGTCGTGAAGTTTTTGAAAGAGAACCACTATGAAAAGTATCCGACGGTTAAAGCGCTTGTCGAAGATGCACTCGATCAATATGGCAAGATTCCCGCGGAGAAAAAGAAAGCCGATGAGTATTACAAAAAAGGTGATCTCGAAAAAGCGATTCTGTTCGAAAACATGATCTGGCAGTATATGGTTAAAACTGCCGACGTTGGTATCAGGGCCAAAGACCTTCTGGTCAGCAAGATTGCCACACCAATGAGTGAAGCGGCAAAACGCGGTCACGAAGCCTATCTCGAAGGTGGATGTAACGGATGTCACGTCATTGGTAAAGTAAGTTCCGGTCCCGATCTCGTCGGTGTACTGCAGCGTCACGAAAATGGTGAGAAGTGGGTCAAAGAGTGGATTTTGCATCCTGAAAAGATGTATGACAATCCATATATCAAATCTATGACCAACTACTTCAATCTCCGCATGCCGAACCAGGGTATGACGGAACAGCAGGTCAACGATATTATCGAATACCTCAAATGGATCGATCAGAACGCCAACCTGTTCTAATCTTCTCAAAGGAGAGCTGGAATTTTCCGGCTCTCTCACCCATTCGGAATGCTTTATAGTGGCCAAATAATGATGCAATTATTCGTCAATTATTTTGATAAATCCAAATTTTTTTATCACTTGATATGGATCAAATAATTGCCTGATTATTTGGACTATAATCAATCGAAAATACAACTCTTTCACTGAAAGGATCGACCCATGAAAAGCTCGATGACCAAAGCGCGTATCTTTACGTTGATTGCCTTCGGCATCCTGATGTACTGGTTTGTCATCCCGGCGGTCTTTACACATGATGTGGTAGAACTGGCAAGAATCGGAAAAGCTGACCAGATTCCGGAAATTTCCTATAAAGTGTGGAATTACTATGCCAAGGACCGTTATGTCAGTCCCTCCATGCCAAAAGAGGCAATAGGGGATTTGAAGAAGATGATCGATGAAGATGCCGAACTCTTCGTCGTCACCGCGCCAATCTGGTATGTTGCGCTCGAAGCGCCCAACTACCCCAAAGAGGCATTTCCAGAAGGCATCCCCGTCTATTACCATTTCGACGGATTCAGCGGTGACGTGCACGAGATGAATACGATCAACCACTATATCGGCATGGACCCGATGGAGCGCGGCGCCCCCTATCTGCGGGCACTGGCACCCTACGCCCTGGTTCTGCTGGCGCTGTTGATGGTCTATTACATGCTCTATGATGCGAAGATCCTCGATTGGTTGATGCTGATTCCGGTTGTTCTTCCAGTAATCTTTCTGGGGTTTTACGCCTACTGGCTCTACTGGTTCGGCCACCATATGCATGACTGGGGGGCTTTCAAGATCAAGCCTTTTACGCCGACGGTCTTCGGCGATGGAAAGGTGGCGCAGTTTACGACCCACTCCTACCCGACGATCGGCTTTTGGCTGCTGCTTGCGATCAGCCTTTTCAGCCTACTCGCGATCATATCCAAACGCAAAGCGCGCAAAATAGCCGCGCAGGAAGCGTAAGGCAGCGATAGATGCGTAAGGCGGCATGGATGGCGATGATGGGCATGACGATGGCGATGGCGCAGACGAATGTGCTGCAATCGGCCATCGACAAAGCCGCTTCCGGTTCGAAGCTCGAACTGCCCGCGGGTGAATACCATGGGAACATCGTCATCAAAAAGCCGCTCATCATCCAGGGGCCTGCCGACCAGAGTGCCAAAATCATTGGCGACGGCAAGGGAACCGTCATCAAGATACGCAGCTCCTATGTGACACTCAAAGACCTCACGATCCTTCACAGCGGGGCCGAGCATGAAAGGGTGGATGCGGCCGTTTCGATCAAGCAGGCCGAACATGTCACGGTCGATCACTGCCATATCGACGACACACTCTTCGGTATCGACATGGAACAGGTGAACCATTCGCAAATCACGCGCAACTGGATCCGTTCGAAGCCCTTTTCGCTGGGTCTTCGCGGCGATGCTGTGCGCGTGTGGTACAGCAACGACAATAATCTGAGTGGCAATCATATCACCCAATCGAGAGATTTCGTAGTATGGTATTCGCACGGCAATACGATTGCGCACAATTTCGGAGCATACAGCCGCTACTCGCTCCACTTCATGTATGCGGGAAAGAACGATGTGCTCTACAATACCTACGAGCACAATTCAGTCGGTATCTTTTTCATGTATTCGCAAGACAGTGTCGCCATCGGTAATGTCATTAAAAGTTCTCTGGGTACGACGGGGCTGGGCATCGGCCTCAAGGATGCCAGCAACTTCACGCTGAAAGACAATACGATGATCTATTGCGCCAGGGGACTCTATATCGACAGATCGCCCTTTCAGCCAGATATGAACAATACGATCGAACATAACCGGATTCTCTACAATGCCGAAGGGATCCATTTTCATTCGCTCAGTATTTCCAACAATATCGTCGGCAATATCTTCAAGGGTAATATCGAGCATGTCGTCGACGACGACAAGGTGACGCTGCACTCGATACAAAACATGTGGGATGGGAACTACTGGGACGATTACGAAGGATTCGACAAGAACGGCGACGGTATCGGGGATACGCCGTATCGGCTCTTCTATTATGCGGACAAGATATGGCTGCTCAACCCGAACATCAAGTTTTTCTACGCTTCGCCGGTCATATCGATCATGAATTTCCTCTCGAGGCTCGCCCCGATATCGCAGCCGGTGGAGCTGCTCGAAGACAAGCATCCTGTGATGTTCGAAAAAGATCTTGAAAAGGGAGTAATCCAATGACACCGGAAGAGAAGAAAAAACGACGTAAATTTATACAGCAGATGAGTGGCTTGGGCGTTCTGGGGCTTGTGGCGGCCGCGGGTGTGGCGGCCAAGCCCTATCTCGAACCGAAAGAGCCCAGACTCAGACCCCCAGGTGCCGTGCCTGAGAAGGAGTTTCTTGGGCTTTGCATCAAATGCGGGCAGTGCCTGCAGGTCTGCCCCTACGATTCGATCAAACTCGAGGATATGGATGGACGTGCGGGTGTGGGTATGGCCTATATCGAACCCAGAGATCGCGGTTGCTACCTTTGTGAAGCATTCCCCTGCATTCTTGCGTGCCCGAGCGGTGCGCTCGACCACGAGCACGACAGCATCGAATTCATTCACATGGGTGTCGCGGTCGTCCACGATCCTGGCAGTTGTCTGGCCAAGGTGGGCAAGCCGGTGCCCGACAGTGCGATCGACAGAATCTACGACCATACGAAGGTTCTTAGCAAAGAGGAGAAACATACACATCACGTGACGATCGATCCGAACGATCCCGAGAAAGTGACGCTGCAGAAAAAACTGCTCCAAAAGCTCGAGAAACATCGGAGCGAGACCTCATGCACGATCTGTGCGGACATGTGCCCCTTCTTTCCCGACCATTCGCTGGCGATCGGGATGGTGAAGGCCAAGGGGGGTGGCATGCTCCCCGAAATCAGAGAAGCATGCAACGGTTGCGGTGCCTGCGTGGAGCTTTGCCCCACCGATGTCATCAAGGTGATACCGCGCAAAACGTATGCCGAAATCTACGGAAAAAAAGAGGTGCAACATGGGTAAAACGATGAGATTGGCGGCTACGGCGCTGCTGACACTGACACTCTTTTGGGGGTGCCAGGATAAAAAGAGCGAAGAGCATGCCAACGGCCAGGCACCGCAGATCAAAGTGACCGAGGGTGCGGTCAAAGAGTCGTCTGCCAAGGCGCAGTCGAAAGAGAATACAGGACAGTTCTACTACTCCTATAACAAGGAGAAGAATACCACCGAGGAAGAGCCGAAAACGCGTACCACGATCGATGCCTATCTACATATTCACTCTCCTTACGAGCGGATCAGAATTACACTGGCTATCAAAAAGTTGAGTAAAGATTTCATCGTTCGCTGTTCCCCTTGTCACGACGACTACGCCAACGGCGTGATCGGACCGTCGCTGCTGGACAAAAACGGTACCTTTATCTACAACAAACTGATCGCCTTCAAAACCGGTAAAGAGCAGAATGTCCTGATGAAGGAGCTCGTCAGTCAGATCGATGATAGCAAGCTCAAGAGTATCGCCTATGAAATTGCGGCGTTCAACAAACAGGTCCAGAAAATACGAAAGGAGAGAGAATGATCCGACATATCATCGCCGCCATCGCAACGCTGCTGGCGCTGTGGGCTATGTACTTCATGTACCAACTCGACGTCAAAGCCGAGCGTTTCAAACAGATTCAGGAGGTGATCCGAAAATCACAGCAGGAAGTACACCTGAAGCCAACCGTTCAGCCCATCCAGCAGGCTCCTGCAACGTCAGCCGCCGAAGAGGCCAAAAAACAGGAGGATGAAACCGCCAAAAAGCTCAAGTCTCTCAGAGAGCGTGCGGGTAGCACGATGGCGTTCAAAGTAAGCCCGCTCTATAAACAGAAGTGCTCTTCGTGCCACGGCGTCAATGGTGAAGGTATCATTGGGCCCAAACTCATCGGCATGAGCGAAGAGAAGGTCTATCAGGCGCTTGAAGATTTTAAATCGGGCAAACGCAAGAATTATGTCATGTACGGATTGCTGACGAAGATGAGCGACGAAGAGCTCAAATCGCTCAGTCAAGAGATCGGAACGTTCGCACAGAAGATGGAAGCCGCTTCCAAATAACAAAGGATAGAGAATGGACAGGTATCAAGGAAGTATCCGGGAGATCATCCACGCCCCTTTCTGGTCCACCTTCTACTACAGGACCAAAAAGGGCGGGATACGCCCGACATGGCGTTTTTGGCGATGGATGAGTGTCATTGTCATCAATATCGCCTTTTTTATCTCGTACCATGTGGATGTGCAGCTTCTGGAAGGAACGATGAACGGGTCGCGTCTTCTGGGTTTTCACCTGATCGACCTTTTCACCGTGATCGAAACCTGGGCGGCGACCCATGTGCTGCATACCAATATGATCATCGGTTCGGTCACGATCGCCGTCTTCTATCTGCTTGTGGGGGGCAAGAGCTTCTGCGCCTGGGCCTGCCCCTATGGCATTTTGAGTGAAATCGGAGAAGCGATCCATCAGAATCTCGTGCGCAAAAAGGTTATCAAAGAGAGACGCTGGGATCCTCGCATCCGCTTCGCGTTCTGGGCCGTCTTCATCGCCCTGACCGCCATCGACGGTTTCTTGATCTTCGAAGTGATCAATCCGATCGGGATTTTGAGCCGCTTCATCGTCTACGGCTGGAGCCTGGCGATTGTCTGGGTCGTGGCGATACTGCTCTTTGAAATCTTCTATTCACGCCGTGCTTGGTGCCGGTATATCTGTCCGGTGGGAACCACTTACAATCTGCTGGGCTGGGTGAGTGCCACGCGGGTGCAGTGGGATATGGACAAATGCGACCACTGCGGTGCCTGCCTGAATGCCTGTTTCGAAGACCATGTGCTCGAATTCATCAAGCCCAAATACGATAAAGATAGGAAAGAGAAGGGGGTCACCAAGCAGATGGTGGTCAACGGCGACTGTACGCTTTGCGCCCGCTGTTTCGACGTCTGCCACACCGACGCCTACAATTTCAATTTCCGGCTCAAAGATCTGGTGTAAATGATGGAACATGTGAAGATTGTAGAAGCGCGGCATGTCGTCAAGCGGTTCATGGGCGCGCGTGTACTCGACGATGTCTCGATCGATATCGAATTGGGTGACAAGATCGCGATGATGGGCCCCAACGGGGCGGGGAAAACCACATTCGTACGATCGATGCTGGGGTTTTACCATATCGACGACGGCGAGATACGTGTAGAGGGATACGATCCGATCAAATCGCGTGTGGAGGTGCTCAAAAACATCAGCTTCATCCCACAGCTTCCGCCACCGGTGAAACTGAGCGTTTCGGAACTTCTGGGCTATGTGCAGCGAAGTGCCGATACACCGGCACAGCGTGTGATCGGCGAAGCCGAAGCGATGGAGCTGGATATCAAGAGGCAGATGGAAAAACCCTTTTTTAAACTCTCCGGCGGAATGAAGCAGAAGCTGCTGATCGCGATCGCACTGGCGAGAAAGAGCAAACTCTTCGTTTTCGACGAACCGACCGCCAACCTCGATCCGAAAGCGAGAGACCACTTCTACAGACTGCTCTTCAATATCGACTATCCGCATTCGACTATCTTCATCACGCACCGTGTTGAAGAGGTGGAGGGGCTGGCCAACCGTAAGATCTATATGGACCTAGGCAAGGTGGTGGAAGATGAGAGAATTTAGGGTGCGAAGCTTGCTTCGCACGGTGATTGGTGATTGGGGATCGGTGACTGGAGGAGCGCTGCGCGCTCCGTTTTCTGCTTCTCCGTTCTCCGTTCTCCGTTCCCTGTTGCCCATTCTTTTGGTATTTATGACATTCACGACGACCGGATGTGAAAAGAGAGACTGGCGTCTGCCAGAAAAGATGCACTGGGACCGGGATATGTGCGAGCGGTGCAAGATGGCGGTGAGCGAGCGTAAATATGCCGTGCAGGTGATCGATCCAAAGACGCACAAGCACTACAAATTCGACGATATCGGGTGCGCAATTCTCTGGTTTAAAGAAGAGAAGATCCCATGGGAGCAAGAGGCGATCATCTGGGTCAAAGACTGCAAGACGGATGAGTGGATCGATGCGAAAAAAGCGGTCTATACCACGACGAAGATCACCCCGATGGGGTATGGCTTTACCGCCTACAAAGACAGACAAGAGGCCGGAACGGAGGATATCGTTACGTTCGATGAAGTCCGCCGCCGGGTGATAAAGAGGGGACGATGAAAAATTTCGGGCTTGTGGCGTATCTGGATATCAAAGAGAGCCTTCGGGCCAAGTGGTTTTATGTTTATGCCTTCGTTTTCGGTGGACTGATGGGGCTTTTTTTCATCAGCGGCATCACCGATTCGGTGGTGATGGGCTTTACGGGTCTGAGCCGGCTGCTGCTGGTCTTTATTCAGGTGACGATCATCATATTGCCGATTTTCATTCTGACCACGACCGTCAAGTCGATCGCCGCCGATCGGGAGAGCAACGTACTTGAGTATATGCTCTCTTTTCCTATATCGCTCAAAGAGTACTACTGGGGCAAATTTATCGGTCGTTTCGCCACCGTCTTTTTCCCCGTCATCGTCGCACTCTTCATCGGTGTGGCGTGGGGGCTCTACAAAGGGGGCAACCAGATGCCATGGGCGATGATCACCCTCTATTCGGCGCTGATCTTTTCGATCTGTGTGGTCTTTTTGGGCATCGCTTTTTTCATTTCAACGCTGGTCAAGTCGCACGATGTGGCGATCGGCCTCTCTTTCGCAGTCTGGATCGTTCTGCTGGCCTTCATCGATGTAGCGCTGATCGGCCTGATGATGCAAAACCGCATGCCCGATGAACTGATCATCACCATCGCGATGCTCAATCCTCTCGAAGCTTTTCGGATCGGGGCGATCGCACTTTTCGATCCGGAGTTGACGGTGATTGGGCCGGTCGCCTACTATCTGCTCGATACGTTGGGTCATGCGATGCTGATCGTCTATGCCGTGATCTATCCGATCGTCTTGGGGATGCTGTTTGCCTTTTTTGGTTATACTGCCTTCAAAAAACGCGATCTTCTCTAAAAATATACGTGAAAGGATGGTATCGATGAAAAAGATTTTTCTATTGCTTGTGTGTCTCGTCGCTTTTGCGAATGCGGACAAAGCGGTATGGGGCGACAAACCCAACATCCACGATCCGGTCTATCAGATCGAAATCGGCAAATATCCGAAATTCGAAACCGAAATGGTCCTCAAGGATGGACGCCATATCACATTCTGCTGCGTCAAAGCGATGATGAATTTCTATTTTCATCCGGAAAAATATCCTGAATATGGGGTCAAGAGCCGTACCGAAGTTGACAAAATGTATGTCAAGGATTACCTGAGTGGAGAGAAGATCGACGCGAAGAAGGCGTGGTATGTCTTCGGAAGCCGCATCGTCGGTCCCCATGGTGACGATCTGATTCCTCTCTCGTCAAAGGCGAAGGCGGAGCTCTATGTCAAACGTTACGGCGGCAGCCGTATTATGACGATCGACCAATTTACCTATGGATTGATCCATTACCTCGATATGTAACGATCGTTTAATACAATTGCAGTAATATTGAAGAAAATAAGGACAAGGATACGATGATGAAAAGATGGCTGACGATGATAGCAATGGTTTCATTCATGGCTTTTTCGGCCCAAGCGGCCCATTTCAGCAAAACGGCAGAAGGTACGCCGCAGCTGGTGCAAAAAGGACCGCAAAAGATGTGGTGTGCCGTCTGTGGGATGAATCTGAAGATGTTTTATAAAACATCGCATGCCGTGGAGCTCGATGACGGTACGAAAAAGCAGTATTGCTCCATCCGATGCCTCGCCGCCGATTGGCCCAACATCAAAGGGCATGTTAAAAAGATTCTCGTCGTCGACGCCAAAACGGGTAAACTGATCGACGCCAAAAGTGCCCGCTATGTCGTAGGTTCGAAGGTCAAGGGGACGATGAGTATGACCAGCAAGATCGCCTTCGGATCGCTTGATGATGCCAAAGCGTTTCAGAAAACCTACGGCGGCAAGATCATCACCTTCGACGAAGCTTTTGTGATGGCGAAAAAGGCACTCGCCAACGAGTCGATGATGATGGCGATGAAGAAAGAGAAGAAGATCTATCCGATGGGTGAAAAGATCTACAAAAAGATGTGTCAACCCGTCGATCCGTCCGCTTTCAAACATATCAACGAACTCAAAGCGGCACTGAAGACGAAAAAACTGTGCAAGCCGTTGC
>JAUUDL010000091.1 GCA_030826715.1 Hydrogenimonas sp.
GCACTGGGTTATACACTCAATACGCCCGAAGAGAACAAGTATCTTATGCAAAAGCATGAGCTTGTCGCCGAGATCGATACGCTTCTTGGCGGACGCGCTGCCGAGGAGGTTTTCATCAAGGAGATCTCCACGGGGGCGAGCAATGACCTCGAACGCGCCACCGATATCGTCAAGGCGATGGTTGGGCTCTACGGCATGAGCGACGTGGCGGGACTGATGGTGCTCGAGAAACAGACCAACATGTTCCTTGGCGGCGGCATGAGTCAGAAAGAGTACAGCGAAAAGACCGCCGAAGAGATGGACGAATTCATCCGAAGCTTCCTGAACGAACGCTATCGCCATGTCGTCGCGCGTCTGAAAGAGTATGCCGAAGCGATCGAAAAAATGGTCGAAGAGCTCTTCAAGGCCGAAACGATCGAAGGCAAACTGGTCAGAGAGATCATCAGCGATTTCGAGAAGAGAGAGGGTATTCCATCCAAACTCGTTCCCGAAGAGGAGGGTGTAGAAGAGAGCGGAAAAGAGGCGAATGCAAAGGAGAAGAGCGGCGAAGAGAAACCCGGTGAAAGCGAGAAAGGCGAATCCTGATGGATACGAAGCGCGACATACTGATGCCTGGCACAGCGACGAAGGTAGCGGCGGCATGGGTAGCGGTGATCGCCATTCTCCTCTTCAGTGATGCGTTTTTTTTCAACGTTCTTCTGGTTTTGGCCGCTCTCATGTGGAGCTATTTTCATTTCGTGCCTGAACGCACCCCTATCGAAAAATCCGAAACGTCGGTGATCGCGCCGGTGGATGGCACGGTCGAGGCCGTGGAAACTTCGCCGGAGGGATTACATCTGACGATACGCAAAAATATCTGGGATACTGCAGCCGTCTATGCACCCGTGACAGGAGAATCGACCCAAATTGGTGTGACACACGGGCTTTTCCTTCCGATAGAGGAGCCGCTTTCGCTCCGCCTCAACGAACAGGGTATCATTCGTTACCGCTGGATGGATCATGAGCTGAAGATGTCTCTTCGATGCGGCATGTTCGCCTGGGAACTGCCGGTCTATGCAGGCGGTTCGAAAGTGTTTCAGGGTGACATTCAGGCACAATTGACCCATGGGGTCGTCTCTTTGAATTTGCCGCGAAATATCCACAGTGCGGTGGCGCCCGGCGATCGCGTGCTGGGCGGTGTATCGGTTCTCGCGCGGATGTGACGAAGGATGGGACCGCGCCGCTTTCAACTCATCTATCTTCTGCCCAACCTCTTTACCGCCGCATCGATCTTCACCGCCGCGGTCTCGATGGTGGCGGCACTGCATGGCGACTATGAAAAATCGGCGTGGCTCATCTTTCTTTCCCTTCTTTTCGACGGCCTCGATGGACGTGTCGCCAGGCTGACCCACACGACGAGCAAGTTCGGCATAGAGTTCGATTCGCTGGCTGACATCGTCGCTTTCGGCGTGGCCCCGGCACTGCTGGTCTATCAATGTATCGGCCACGAATACGGTCGTTTCGGCGTTCTGGTGATGGCGCTTTTCATCGTCTTTGGTGCGGTTCGGCTGGCGCGTTTCAATGTCATGAGCCCCAATACCGATCCCACCGTGTTCATAGGGGTGCCGATCCCGACGGCTGCCATATTCATAGCGGTATGGATTTTGATGTCTCTTCGCTACCCCGCTTTGCGAGGATACGGTACGGTGATGCTCGCCGGCATGCTGCTGGTCTCGTTTTTGATGGTGAGCAACATCCGATACCCGAGTTTCAAAAAGATCGACCTGAAAAAACCGGTCGTGATGAAGACCCTGCTTCTGCTCATCGTCGTCGCCTCGCTTCTGTACCTCTATCCGGTGGAGGGGATGGCGCTGCTGGTCTCGCTCTATATTCTGTGGGGCGTCGTTCGGGCGCTCTATACGATCGCCTTCAAGAAACGACGGTTGAGATAAGGGAAAAAAATTATCAATTAGTAAACGGATTTAATTTTCGATCGGCCCTGGTATGGTATAATTCATCATCCATAAGGGAAGGAGAAATCATGCATTCTACCGATGCAGGTCGCGTCAAAGCGATCAAATATCTGCCGAAAATCGAGATCAGAAACACTCTCCTACCGCTCTATCTGAACCTTTTTTAACCCCAACCATCATAAATAACAAGACGATAGCATCAAAGGACATACCATGAACGACAAGAAACGGGTCTATATATTCGATACGACATTGCGTGACGGGGAACAGAGCCCCGGCGCATCGATGAACACGGAAGAGAAGATCAAGATCGCCGCCCAGCTTCAAAGACTCGGCGTGGATATTATCGAAGCGGGATTTGCCGCGGCAAGCCCGGGCGACTTCGACGCGATCCGCCGCATCTGTGAAGTGGTCGACAAAAGTACCGTCTGCTCGTTGGCGCGTGCGATCGATAGGGATATCATCCAGGCAGGCGAGTCCCTGGCCGAGGCGAAGCATAAACGCATCCACACCTTCATCGCCACCAGCCCCATCCATATGGAGCATAAACTCAAAATGAGCCCGGATGAAGTGATCCGTCGCGCCGTGGCGGCCGTGAAACTCGCCAAAAGCTTTACCGACGATGTGGAGTTCAGCTGCGAAGATGCCGGCCGAAGCGAAATGCCATTTTTGAAAGAGATTCTCGATGCGGTGATCGAAGCGGGTGCGACGACGCTCAATATCCCCGATACGGTCGGCTACCGGCTTCCGCAGGAGATGGGGGAGATGATCAGGGAGCTCCATGCTCATGTCGGTGAACGGGCGATCATATCCGTCCACTGCCACAACGACCTGGGGTTGGCGGTGGCCAACTCGCTCTTTTCGGTGCTGAACGGCGCCAGACAGGTCGAATGTACGATCAACGGCCTGGGCGAGCGGGCCGGCAATGCGGCACTCGAAGAGGTGGTGATGGCGATGAAGACACGCTCCGACGTTTTCAAGGGGTATGACACGGGCATCAACACCAAAGAGATCTACCCCAGCAGCCGCCTCGTGGCCGCCATCACGGGAATCGAGCCGCAGCCGAACAAGGCGATCGTGGGCAAGAACGCCTTCGCGCACGAAAGCGGTATCCACCAGGATGGTGTTTTGAAGTGCCAGGAGACCTACGAAATCATGCGTGCCGAAGATATCGGGCTGGAGACCAACCGGCTGGTGCTCGGAAAACACTCCGGGCGGCACGCTTTCAAGGAGCGGCTCGAAGAGCTGGGCTTCGATCTGAGCCCCGAGGATATCGAAAAGGCGTTCGAACGTTTCAAGGTGCTCGCCGACAAGAAGAAGGAGATTTTCGACGACGATATACGTATGCTGATCGCCAACGAGATCACCAACATCCCACAGGCGTACGAGCTGGTGGGCCTGCAGATCGCCGACTGCTCTTCCGGCGTGCCGAGTGCGGCCGTGACGATCCGTCACGACGGTGAGGAGATCACCGACGCGGGCACCGGCGACGGCACGATCGACGCGATTTTCAAGACGATCGACCGTATCAGTGGACATCAAGGCCTGCTCAAAGACTACCGCGTAGAAGCGGTCAGCCAGGGCAAGGATGCGCTGGCCAAAGTGGTCGTCAACGTCAAATTCGACAACAACGCCAATGCCGTCATCGGCCATGGTCTCAGTATCGATACGATGCTCGCCAGCGCCAAAGCCTATATCGGCGCGCTCAACAGCTACCTTTCGATGCTGCCTTCCAATTGTCAGATCGATGACTGCGAAGGGGTGTAAGGAAGCCCTTTCGGGCTTCCTGGTGAACAGTGAAGAGGGAGCAGTGAACGGAAAACAACGGGGCGGATAAACCGTTTCAATATCCTATCCCATTCCCTGTTCCCTGTTTACCGTTTACCGTTTACCGTTTCCCCTTCTCCAACAATATCGAAATCAAAATAGTCGGACCTGAATGAGCCGTTGGGTATCTTTTCAAACTGTGTCGCGGCCGCGTCGTAGTTCTTCTGCTCCAGATAGAGCAGCCCGAGGGCGTAGCGGCTCTCC
>JAUUDL010000088.1 GCA_030826715.1 Hydrogenimonas sp.
TGCGCGATCGTGGCGTCGTTCTCTTCCAGAAACTGTGCCACCGCGGAGATTTTGGCCTTTTTGGCGGCGGGATCAACGGGCATCGTCGCTCCTTATCGTACCGCTCCCTTGCCGCAGCAGCGCCATCGTCGAGAGTACGATCGAACTGGCCCGCCGGCTGGGCATGACCACCGTCGCCGAAGGGGTTGAGACGGCCGAGCAGGCGCGCATGCTCCGACATGAGGGGATCGATATGATCCAGGGGTACTACTACGCCAAACCGATGCCCTTTGACGAAGCGATGGCGCTGCTGCGGCAAGGGAGCGGTACGATAAGGAGCGACGATGCCCGTTGATCCCGCCGCCAAAAAGGCCAAAATCTCCGCGGTGGCACAGTTTCTGGAAGAGAACGACGCCACGATCGCGCAGAAGTGGTGTACCAAAAAGAGCGTCGCGGCCATTTTGAGCCGCTATGGCATCGATCCTCCCAAATTCGCCGAAACGTTCGCGCGGAAAATCATCGGCTACTACATCGACGTACTCAGGGGCAAAGCCCGCATGGGGGCGTGTCCCGCGATGAACCGCGTAGTCGACTACCTTTTTCAAAAAGGGGTGGGTCCAAAGGATGTTTTTCTGATATGCATGGGGTTTCGCAGGGCCCTTTTTGCCGTCATGACTCGCCATGGGGTGGTCACGACCAGCGAGCAGTGGCTCATCGACGCACTCTCCGAACTCTTCGACAACAATCTCGCCGGTGTGCTCGAGTACCTGGAGGCACGCATCGACAAAGCGCGCAAAGAGGCACAGCGGCAAGAAGATGCGTTTCAATACGCCCAGCGTCTGCAGACGATTCTCGACCTGCAGGATGATATGATCTTCAAACTCCGCGACGGAAAACTCTATCTGGCCAACCGCGCTTTCTATGCCACCCTCGGCGTACTGGACAAAAAAGAGTTCGAACAGAAATTTACGAAACCGCTCGATTTCATCGAACACGTCGAGTGCGACATCGGCGATTTCGAAGCCAAAATGTACGATGCATGGATCCATCATCTCATCAGCCGATATGACGGCGAGTGCCTTGTGACCCTCTTTGACCACCGCACCAACGCCACCGCGACGATGCGGCTGAAGCTCAAGCCGTTGCCCGGAGGCGGGGAGGACGAAGTGGTGGGCATTCTGCGGGATATCACGCAGCAGCAAGCGGCGATGGAGGAACTCCAGACGATAGCCCATACCGACGCACTGACCGGTATCGCCAACCGCCGCCTTTTTGAAGAGCATCTGGAGATGGCGCTCAAAGCGTGCAAAGAGGAGGGTACAGAGACCAGATTGCTGCTGATCGATCTGGACGACCTAACGGCGATCAATGCCAAATATGGCCGGGATACGGGTGACCTGATCCTCAAGCTCTTCGCCGAAACGGTCGATACGAGACTCGGCGGAGAATACTTTTTCGCCCGAATCGACGGCGACCGGTTTGCTGTCATCATGCCAGAAGCGTCCATCGAAAACGCCACGGCGACGGCCAAGTGGATTGCAGAAGAGCTCGAGGCGATCCACTTCGCGGAAGCGGAAACGACCAAAGCCAACATCGCCATCGTCTCCTGCCGTCCGGACGATACCAAAAAACGTCTTCTCGAACGGGCGGAAAAGTTGACCAAACAGATCGTCGCCCAAGGCGGCGGGGGCATTCTCAACGACACCGACCTACTCGAAGAGCTCGAGCGGATCGAAGCCCGGAAGAGGCAACTTCTGGAGTATCTGCAACTGCAAAAAGAGCTGGGCAAACCCGTTGAAGCGGTCAACTACTACAAGGAGATTCCGATCCAGTCGCCTTCGCGCGTCGTACGTATCGCCGAGGAGCTCGTCTGGATCGAGGTGCGAAAGATCGCGGCACACGCCCTCAGGCGTCACGATCCGGTTTTTCTGAAGATGCCGCGCAAACCGAACTTCATCGCCAGTGTGCTGGATATCGACATCCAAAAAAGTCTCGTCTGCATCAGCGATTTCGTGCCCGTGCAGCACTCCAAACTCGACCGTAAAAACGTCCATGTCCAGCTCGAGCCGCCACTTGAAGCGCTGTTGAGCTACGGCTCGATCAACCTGCCCGCACAGATCGATACGATCTCGGTGGACGACATCGTGCTGGATGTCCCTTTCGTACACGAACTCAAAATGTCCGACGAGGTCGCCGTCGATACGCGGCTCGTGTGGGAGAACCGCAGCGAAGCCGTGCATCTGATAGGCAGCGTTCTCAAAATCGTCCAAAAGGGGGAGGGATACCGCATCGTCATCACGCTCACCCAGGACAAGACGATCGAAGAGAGCGTCACCCCCTACGTCGCCCACCGGCAGCTCGAGATCATCAAAGACCTCAAAGCGTCGATACTTTAACAGGAGAGTAAAAGATGGAGAAGATTTTCGAAAAGATGGGCATCTTCTATCTGGGGCGGGATGTCGACGACACAACTTTGGAACCCACACCATATCCCACCCTGCTCAAATCCAAATATCTGACGACCCATGCGGCGATTATAGGGATGACCGGCAGCGGAAAGACGGGATTGGGGATCGACCTTCTCGAAGAGGCGGCGATCGACAACATTCCCGTCATCGTCATCGACCCCAAAGGCGACATGGGCAACCTCTGCCTCGCGTTCGAAGATCTCTCGCCCGAAGCCTTTTTGCCGTGGGTGGAGGACGAAGCGCGGCAGAAAGGGGTCGACCCCGCCGAATACGCGCAAAAGAGAGCGGCGCAGTGGCGAGAAGGAATTAAGAGCTTCGATCAGGATGTCGACCGGATCGCCCGCTTCAAATCGCACGACGCCACGATCTACACGCCCGGAAGCGCGTCCGGCATTCCCGTCAACGTGCTCGGAAGCCTCGATGCGCCGGATGCCTCGATCCTCGAAGATTCCGACACCCTCGCCTCGGCGATCCACTCCACCGTCGCGTCGCTTCTGGCACTGGTGGGCATCGACGCCGATCCGCTCGAGAGTGTCGAGTTCATTTTGATCGCGCAGATCGTCAAACGGGCCTGGATGGAGGGTTCGCCGCTCGATCTTGGCACGCTCATCTCACAGATCATCAACCCGCCTTTCCAGAAGATCGGCGTATTGCCGATCGAGAGTTTCTACCCGCCGGAGAAACGCTTCAAGCTCGCCTCGCGGTTCAACAACGTACTGGCCAGCCCCACGTTCGAAAACTGGCTCAAAGGCGAGCCGCTGGATATCGACGCGCTGATGTACGGACCCGACCAGAAGTCGAAGATTTCGATCTTTTCGATCGCCCATCTCTCCGACGGGGAGCGCATGTTCTTCGTGACCCTGCTGCTCAACCACATTCTGGGATGGATGCGCAGGCAAAGCGGCACCGAACGGCTGCGCGCGCTTGTCTATATGGACGAAATATACGGCTACTTCCCGCCAAACGCCAACCCGCCCTCCAAAACACCGATGATGCTGATGCTCAAACAGGCGCGGGCCTTCGGTGTCGGCATGGTGCTCAGTACCCAAAACCCCGTCGACCTCGACTACAAAGGGCTCTCGAATATCGGCACATGGTTCATCGGCCGGCTCCAGACCAGACAGGATATCGCCAAAGTGATCGACGGCCTCAGCGGTAAAGTGGCCGGAACGCTCGACAAAGGCAAAGTCGCCGAGATTATCGCCCATCTGCCGAAACGGACCTTCTTTCTCAAAAGCGCGCATATCGACAACGTCAAACTCTTTACGACGCGCTGGGTGCTCAGCTACCTGAAAGGGCCGCTCAAGGCACGCGAAATCGCACGGCTGATGGCACGGAAAAAGGAGGGGTCGGCACCATCCGAAGCGGCCCCGTCAACCGCGCCAGTCCGCAAAGCCGCCCGGAAAGGCACCTCCCACCGTCAGCTGCCGATCCTCGCTTCGGCCATCGTGCAACGTTTCGATACACCGATGCATCCGGGAGGCCTCTACCGGCCCCACCTCGCCTTCAAAGGGAGTGTGCGCTTTTTCAACGCGTCCAAAGGGATCGACATCGAAGAGCCTTTCTGCTCGCTCTATCCGCTCTCACCCGAAAGCCCCGCCGTGCCGTGGGACGATGCGCAGCCGTGCGACATGGACTTCATGCGCGCACCTTCGACACCCGGAAGCGACGCCGAGTTCGCCCCGCTGCCTCCGGCCATACTTTCGGCCAAAAGCCTCTCTGCCTTCAAAAAGGGGCTCAGTGACTGGCTCTATGCCAATCGCCGGCTCGAGCTCTACCGCTGCCGCCCGCTCAAAGCCGAATCGAAACCCGGCGAGAGCCTGGAAGCTTTCCGGGGTCGTTTGATGGAGATACTCGAAGGAAAAAGAGAGGCCGAGAGCGAAAAACTCCAGAGCCGTTACGCCAAAAAGCTCGAAACGCTCCAGTCACGCTATCGACGTGCACTCGAGAGGGTCGAGAAAGAGAGAGAGGATGTCAGCCAGAAGACCACCTCGTCGGTCATCGATGCGGGGCTGGCGATCTTCGGTGCGCTCTTTGGCGGCAAGCGCTCGGCAGCCTCAAAAGCGGCGCAGGCGATCAAAGGCGGACGTGGTGTCATGAAGGAAAAAAGCGACGTCGAACGCGCCGAGGCGGCGGCCGAAGAGATCGAAAGCAAAATCGAGGATCTCAAAAACGAGCTCGAAGAGAAGCTCGACGCACTCTCCGAGAAATACGACATTACCAACTATCCCGTCGAAACCTTCTTCGTCAAACCGAGGCGCAGCGACGTGACGGTTTCGGAAGCGGCGCTCTATTGGGTCTGGGTACCCTCTTTATGAGCCCATGCCGCCGAGAATATCATCGGGTGTATCTTCGCTCTCTCTACCCTCCAAACGGCTTGCGAGATAGTGAACAAGCGCCTCGATCTCTGCTTCGCTGAGCGCCTTGGCGAAAGGGATCATCAGGTTTCGTTTACTCGTCTGACCGATCCCTTTTTTGAGCCGGTGCAACTGTCTTTGAAGATATGAGGCCGATTTCCCCGAAAGTTTCGGATAGGTACCGATTCCCTCTCCATTGAGACCGTGGCAGCCGTAACAGCCCAATGTATTGTAGAGTTTTTCACCCGTTTCCGCTCCATGCAACGTCATCGTCGAAACCGCCGCAACAGCGACCAGAAGTCTCTTGATCCGTATCGCGCAGCTATCCATTTTTCAACACCTCTCTTTTGATCTTTTTGAGATTGACGTTTTCGTGGCCATAGATGGCGCGTTCAAGCTCCTCGATCCATGGACCGTAACGATGGACATCTTCGTGTATCAAGAGCCCAAGGAGCTCTTTTGGATCGTTGATCTGACTCACTTTACGGGCAAATTGACCACCCACCGAGGCCTTCACTGTCCGATTGCGAATCCTTACCCAAAGCAGCGCACTGACATATCCGCATAAAAATATGAAAAGATAGATCGACAACGACTTGACCCTTTCGATCCAGGCATAGGCACTTTCCGGGGTGTCGCGGGGTGCGGTCAGCTTCGAAACCGGCGGCTGGTATATTTCGATATGCAAGGGCGGATGCGTGAGTGTATAGATTCGCTCCTTTTGGGGCGAAAAGGCTTTGAGCGAAATGGGCGGAACCGTGAACGTTTTCGAAGCTACGAGCGCATAGCTCCAGAGGCCATCGAACAAGATCCCCTCCAGGGTGTATTTCAGCGTGATATGGGGATTGTCCGCAAAATGTTCTACACCTGCGGGGAAGCGGGGTTCAAGACGTGATGCTTCGGGCGGAAACCCTCGCCCCTTGAGACGCATTGTCAGATAGAGAGGCCGGTAGGCTTCGCTCTTTTGGGTATCCGTCTTAGCCTGCAGCGTGAAATCACCGACCAGATCAACCTTTTCGGGGAGTGGCTTGACATGCAATATCGCGGGTTCGACACTTTCATGGGTATCGGTCGTCTCGACATCTTTGACATTGTCCCTTCCGCCTGTCGTACTCAATGCGATCCGCTCTTCGTTGGTTCGCTTGACAAGAAGGTCGAATCGTAGCGGCAGCGTGCCGCTCTGAAGCGGATAGAGCAGATAGGTAAAAGTCGCTTTTCTGAGATTTTGGCGCTCTTCGCCCGCTTTGTCGAGCCGCTTGACGAAAAATTTCCCCTCATCGAGCGGCTTGAAATCGAAAAACATCACCTTGTTCGGGTCTGTCTGCCATACCGTAAACTTCAGCAGCAGAGGCTCCTTGAGATAGAGGGTATCGCGGCTCAATGTCATGGTGTAGCGAAAATCGGAAGCGGCAAAGAGCCATATCGGAAGCGCGAGCAGAAGTATCCACAAACTACCAGGGTTTCTTTTCATTGACATATCCCTTATTGATCATTTCATACACTTTCGAACCTATCGGATGACGTTTCACGCCTTTGGCCGCTCTTCGTTTCGGCGAAATTCGTGTCTGTGCTGACGCAGAACGCATGCCCGAACCTCCCTGCGGCATCGCTCCCTGTGCTTTTTCTTTTTTTGCAGCGCCCTTTTGCCGCTCCTGGCTTGTTCCGCTGACAGATGCCGCTTCAACACGCCGGTTGGCTTTAGCCTCGACCTTCCTGCGCTCTTTTTCGATCGCGAAGAGCACCTTGACGAGATTGGCTTTGGCGTCAGGATCGGGTCCGATCTGAAGTGCCTTGACGTAGTAGTCTCTGGCACTTTTGTATCGGCCCAGCTTCACTGCGCAGTTGCCCAGATTGTACCAGATTCTCTGCTGTACCTCGGGACGAGCACTCCTGCACGAGGAGAAGAGCCGGCCTGCCCTTTTGAAAGCGCCCATTCTGTAGAGTGCGGAAGCTTGCGCATACCGGCTCTCCAGAAGCGGTGGATCGATCGAGTCAAAAACCTTGACCGCCGCTTCGTATTTTTGATGGTTATAGAGATCGTACCCCTTCTGCAGGCGGTAGAGGTCGAGTGGCCCGGCATCTGCATGCAACAGACCGAGAAACGGAAACAACGCTATGAAGCGCCGCCATTTCGGGATCGCGATCGTTCCTACAAGCAAGAAGAGAATGGCGACCCCCAATGGAAGCCAGAACCAGTCGCTGTAACGGACCCTTTGAACACCCTTTTGTATGCCACTGTCGCGCTCCAAAGAAGATATCAGCGCATCCGCGACTCCTTCCGGGGAGCTTTCATCGATAAAAACACCACCCGATGCAAGCGTCAGACGCTCCAAAAGCGGATTTTGCATAGAGATGACGAGGCGACCGTTTTTATCTCGAAGCCACCCCTCGACGTCGGGAATTTTGCTGCCGTGACGGGTGCCGCAGGCGACGCCATATATGCGGATCCGATTCTTTTTCGCCACCGTCACAAGAGTGTCGAGATCCTCTCCATCTCCGCCATCGCTGAAGATGACCAGATTTTTCTCGTCCCCTCCCAATTTCGCGAGATAGCGCAGAAGCGTTTCGATCGATGTGCCATGGGTCAGAACGTAGTCGGGCCTGAAAGATTCGAGTGCCGCATGGAGGATCTCCCTGTCTTCGGTAGGCGGCGTGAGTATGAATGCATTGGTGGTAAAGGCGATCAGCGCGAATTTATGGCCTTTGTCGTTCGCCACCAATGATTCTATCGCCGATTTGGCGAAGCTGTAGCGGTTGGGTTGGCGGTCAGTCGCCATCATGGACCTGGAGGCATCGATGGCGAGATAGATGCTGCCGAGTGCCGGTGCTTCGATCGAACGGCTCTGGAGTGTCACAGGCCGCGCAAGGGCGAACACCATCCATCCAAGAGCCATGAAAAGGAGCAGTCGCCTCCATGGCGTCCGTCCCATTTCGAGTATAATTTTAGGGTGGAGTGGAATTTTTTTGGACGAGTACTCGCGATAATTCAGCCATGCAAAAAGTGCCAGCGGAATCAGAAGCCACAGAAAATGGGGATAGAGAAATTTCATCCGGTGACCACTCTTCTTCCAAACCGCATCAGATGAAGAGTCAGCAGAATCATCGCGGCGATCAGAGGCCAGTGATAGAGCGGTTTTCGGTTGATCATCGTGTGCGAACGGATAGGGCTGGGTTCGAGTCTGTCGAGTTCGTTGAAGACCGTTGCAAGATCCTCGGCGCTGGAAGCCGAAAAGCTTTTTCCTCCCGTCTCGGATGCGATTTTCTGCAAAAGTTTGGCGTCGTAATCGCCGGGTTTTCCGATGCCGATCGCATAGATCTTCACACCCCGTTTTTTGGCCTTTTGCACCGCCTCTTTGATCGAGACCGATCCGGCGTTCTGGTAGCCGTCGGTCATCAGGACGATCACCTTCTTTTTGGCGTGCGAAAACGACAGAGCCCTCAAGGCCTGGTCGATCCCCTCGCCGATGGCGGTACTCTGCCCTGCCATACCCACATCGGTCGTATCGACGATCGCTTCAAGTGCCGGCAGATCGTAGGTGACGGGCGAGGCGGCGAAGGCGAACGAGCCGAAAAGCACGAGCCCTATATTGTCGTCGTGGCGGGTTTTGAGAAACTTTTTCACCAGTTCGATCACCGCATCATATTTGCGTTTCATCGGATGGGCTTTGTCAAACCCCGATTCGGCCATCGAGCCGCTCGTATCGATCGAGAGAACAAGGTCACGGCCA
>JAUUDL010000123.1 GCA_030826715.1 Hydrogenimonas sp.
GCAGACCAAAAGCTCGCATAAGCCTAAAAACGACACGCAGGTGTCGTTTTCTTCACGGCTTATGCCATACTCATTCCCCCGTTGACTTTGAGGGTTTCGCCGGTGATATAGGAGGCGTGGTCACTCAGCAGGAACGCGATCGCTTCGGCCACCTCTTTGGGATCGCCGAATCGTGCGAGCGGGATGCGGTCGATGAATGCCTGCTTGATATCATCTTTGAGTTCGTCGGTCATATCCGTCTTGATGAAGCCCGGCGTCACGGTGTTGAAACGGATCTTGCGCGGCGCACCTTCGAGGGCGAAACTCTTCGTCATCGCGATCAGGCCGCCTTTGGAGGCGCTGTAGTTGGTCTGCCCTGCATTGCCCGTCTCTCCGACGATCGAGGCGACGTTGACGACGGCGCCGAAACGCTTCTTGCCCATCATTTTGATCGATTCGCGGCAGCCGATAAAGGCGGAGGTGAGGTTGGCGCGGATCACCGCTTCGAACTCTTCGACCTTCATTCGCATCGCCAGCTTGTCTTTCGTAATGCCGGCGTTGTTGACCAGATAGGAGAGTTCCCCGTCCGCATCGACGATCGTCTTGATCGCATCGACAAATGCCGCTTCGTCGGTCACATCGAAACCGATCACCGCCGCTTCACCGCCGGCCGCTTCGATCGCCGCCTTCACCGCATCGGCCTCCTGCGCCCCGCTTCGGTAGTTGATCCACACTTTCAGCCCGTAGCCGGCCAATACCTTCGCGATTTCCGCGCCGATACCGCGGCTCGCACCCGTGACAAGTACGTTTTTTCCCGTAAATTTCATCTTTTTTCGCTCCTTTATATTAATGGTTCGTCCATCTCTTCGGGGATCGGAAGCTCCATCAGTTTCAACACCGTCGGCGCGATGTTGTTGAGCGCTCCGGGCTTGACCTTTTCCACGCCCGGCGCCATCACGAAGCACCAGACATCGCCCACCGTGTGGTTGGTCAGGATTTTGCCGTTTTCATCCACCATCTCTTCGCAGTTGCCGTGGTCGGAGGTGAGCACCATGCGGTAGTCTCTCTCTTTCGCCTTTTCCACGATTCGGCCGATTTCATGATCGACCGCCTCCACCGCTTTCACGGCCGCTTCGAAATTTCCCGTATGCCCCACCATATCGCCGTTGGCGAAGTTGACGACGATAAAATCGTACGCCTCATCCATCGCCGTCAATACCGCATCGCCCACCTGCGGCGCACTCATTTCGGGCTTCATGTCGTAGGTTTTGACTTTGGGACTTGGAATCAGCACCCGCGATTCGCCAATCATCGGTTCTTCGATACCGCCGTTGAAAAAGAAGGTGACATGGGCATATTTTTCGGTTTCGGCCGTGTGTAGCTGATTGAGCTCCTCTTTCGAAATCACTTCCGCCAGCGTATTTTTGGGCGGCTCTTTCCTGAAAAGCACGGGATAGGGGAACGATTTGTCATATTCGGTCATCGTCGCGATATGCAGGTGCAGGGGCGCTCTTTCAAACTGGTCGAATTTCGGGTCGCCGATCGCCGTGACGATTTCACGCATGCGGTCGCTCCTGAAATTCATGAAGAGCACGCCGTCACTCTCTTTCATCCCTTCGTAGTCGGCAAATGCGACGGGTTCGATGAATTCGTCGGTTTCACCCTTTTCGTAGGAGTTTTCGACATACTCAAGAGGCGAAAGGTCGGTTTTGGGCGTCGCTTCGACAATGGCGCGGTACCCTCTTTCGACACGTTCCCATCGCTGGTCGCGGTCCATCGTGTAGAAACGCCCGCCGAGCGTGGCGATATGGATCTTGTCGCCCAGAATCGGTTCGATCTTTTTGAGATATTCTGGTGCGGAGGTCGGCGAGACGTCGCGGCCGTCGGTGATCAGATGCAAAAAGAGCTCTTTGCCCGCTTCGGCGGCGATCTTCGCCATGCCGATGATATGGTCGATATGCGAATGGACACCCCCGTCACTCATCAAGCCTACCAGATGCAGACGACCGCTTTTGGAAAGCAACGCCTGCAGCACGGGATTGCTCTTCAAAGAGCCATCTTCAAGCGCGAGTGAAATCTTCACAAGATCCTGATAGAGCACCCGTCCGCTTCCGATCGTCATGTGCCCCACTTCGGAGTTGCCCATCTGCCCCTCCGGCAATCCCACATGCAGTCCGTAGGTATGGATCAAAGAGTAGGGAACCTCTTTGAAGAGCTTTTCGTATGTCGGCTTCTTCGCCGTTTCGAAAGCGTTGGCTTTCGAATGAGGCTTGTAGCCGATACCGTCGGTAATGATAAGAATCACTTTTTTCGGCACGTGTTCGATCCTTTATACTCTTTTATGCACAACTATAATAAAATATCGCTTTCAAGCTTCTAAAGGTTTTACAGATATGCTCTATTGGTTTTACACACACCTGGACGTCAACCTTTTTCAATATATCACGGTGCGTGCCGGTTTCGCGTTTTTCATCGCATTCATATTCACGCTCTATGCCATGCCGCTCTTCATCGCGTGGGCGAAAGCCAAAAAGGCGAGCCAGCCGATCAACAAATTCGTCCCAAAGGCTCACCTGAAAAAGAGCAATACCCCGACGATGGGCGGTGTGGTCTTCATCTTTTCCACACTCATCGCCACACTCCTGAGCGCCAACCTCTCCAACCCCTACGTCCTCGGAGGCCTCTTCACGCTGCTGGCTTTTTGCGGACTGGGGCTCACCGACGATCTGGGCAAAGTGATCTCCAAAAACAATCTCAAAGGGCTCTCCCCCAAGGCGAAATTTCTGGTGCAACTGCTTCTGGGGGCCGCCATCGGCCTTTTTCTGGTCGTATTCACAGATTTCGATACCCATTTTTACGTCCCCTTCGTCAAATTTCCGCTTTTTGACATGCAGTGGGGTGCCGTCCTTTTCTGGGCGCTAGTGATCGTCGCCGCGAGCAACGCCGTCAACCTCACCGACGGGCTCGACGGGCTGGCCACGGTTCCTTCCATCTTCGCCCTCTTTACGCTGGGTGTCATCGTCTATGTCACCGGAAACGCGGTACTCAGCCACTACCTGCTGTGGCCGAAAATCATCGGCGTCGGTGAAATGGCCGTCCTCGCCTCCGCGCTGATTGGCGCGCTCATCGGTTTTCTGTGGTACAACTGCAACCCCGCCGAAGTCTTCATGGGTGACAGCGGAAGCCTCTCTGTGGGGGCTTTAC
>JAUUDL010000151.1 GCA_030826715.1 Hydrogenimonas sp.
CCACTGGTCACGAATGGGCTGCGCGTCTCTCCCGGAACCGTGTTCTTGTTGACTGTGATGCCGGCACGGCCGAGCGCGGCGTCGGCATCCTTGCCGCTGAAATCCTTGTTCAGGAAGGAGACGAGCACCAGATGGTTGTCTGTGCCGCCGCTGACGACGTCGTAACCGCGAGCGATCAGGACATCGGCCAGAATCTTCGCGTTGGCGCGTACCTGTCTGGCATAGACTTTCCACTCATCTTCAAGGTTTTTGCCGAAACCGACCGCTTTAGCGGTGATGACATGGACGAGCGGCCCGCCCTGAATGCCGGGAAAGATGGCGCTGTTGATCTTTTTGGCCAGATCTTCGTTATTGGTCAGGATGATGCCGCCGCGGGGGCCGCGGAGTGTTTTGTGTGTCGTGGATGTGACCACATCGCAGTGCGGGAAGGGGTGGGGATGCTCGCCGGCGACGACGAGCCCGGCGATATGGGCGATGTCGGCCATCAGCAGGGCACCGACGCTGTCGGCGATCTCTTTGAACTTCGCGAAGTCGATCTCGCGTGCATAGGCGCTGGCGCCGCAGATGATCAGTTTGGGCTTGACGATCTGTGCGATATCGGCGACCCGGTCGTAGTTGATCCGTCCGTCCATCTCGACTCCGTAGGTGAAGCTCTGGTAGTTCTTGCCCGAAAAGCTCACCTTCGCGCCGTGGGTGAGGTGGCCGCCATGGCTCAGATCCATCCCAAGGATCTTGTCGCCCGCTTTGAGAAGTGCGGCATAGACGCCGCCGTTGGCCTGGCTGCCTGAATGGGGCTGGACATTGGCGTATTCGCATCCGAAAAGGAGTTTCGCACGGTCGATGGCCATCTGCTCGATGGCATCGGCGTATTCGCATCCGCCGTAGTAGCGCTTGTAGGGGTAGCCTTCGGCATATTTGTTGGTGAAGACGCTGCCTTGCGCTTCCATCACTTCGGGAAAGGTGAAGTTCTCACTGGCGATCATCTCCAGATGGTCGGTCTGGCGCTGGAGCTCTTTTTCGATGATTTCGTAGACAAGCGGATCGTTTTGCTGCAGAATGGTCATTGGTTCTCCTCGTTTTCTTTTTTCTCGTCGCTTTGTGCTTTTTGCGGTCGCATCGCGGGGAAAAGGATGACGTCGCGGATCGTGTGCTGATTGGTCAGCAGCATCACGAGACGGTCGATTCCGATCCCTTCGCCGGCCGTTGGGGGCATCCCGTATCCAAGGGCCCTGACGTAGTCTTCATCCATATACATCGCCTCTTCGTCGCTCTCTTTCTGTGCCGCCTGGGCTTTGAACCTTTCGTACTGATCGAGCGGGTCGTTGAGCTCGCTGAAGCCGTTGGCAATCTCTTTGCCGGCGATAAAGAGTTCGAAACGCTCCGCGATCTCCGGATTGTCGTCGCTTCGGCGCGCGAGCGGGCTGATGTCGATCGGAAAGTGGGTGACGAAGGTCGGATTGATCAGTTTCTCTTCGACGAACGCGTCGAAAAGCTCACCCCACAGCTGACCTTTGCTCAGGTGTGATTCGACTTCGAAGCCGTGCTCTTTGAGATATTTTCTCATCGCGTCGGCATCTTCGAGTATGGCTTCGGGCACACCGCCGATCTCGACGAGCGCCTCTTTGTAGGCAATCTTTTTGAATGGGGTGCTGAAATCGATCTCTTTGTCGCCGTAGGACAGCTTCGTCGGAAGATGCAGTTCTTTAAAGAGATATTCGAACAGTTTTTCGGTCAGTTCCATCAGATCTTCGTAGCGGTGGTACGCCCAATAGAATTCGATCATCGTGAACTCCGGGTTGTGAGTGGCGTCCATCCCTTCGTTGCGGAAGTTCCGGTTGATCTCGAATACCGCCTCGAAACCGCCGACGATCAGTCTTTTGAGATAGAGTTCGGGGGCGATGCGCAGATAGCGGTCCACACCGAGTGCATGATGGTGGGTGATGAACGGGCGGGCGTTGGCACCGCCTGGAATCGGGTGCATCATCGGCGTTTCGACTTCGAGGAAGCCGTGCTCTTCAAAGAAGCGGCGTATGAGGCTGACGACTTTCGAGCGCATCAGAAAGGTCTGTTTGACCTCGGGGTTCATGATCATGTCCAGATAGCGCTGGCGGTAGCGAAGCTCCTTGTCCTGAAGCCCGTGGAACTTTTCAGGCAGGGGTGTGATCGCTTTGGTGACCAGTTCGAGCCGTTTGACGTGCATCGTCAGTTCACCGGTGCGGGTGATGAAAGGGTAACCCGTCGCGGCGACGATATCGCCCACTTCGATCATCTTCTTGACCGTTTTGAACCACTCGTCGCCAAGATCGTCGCGGCTGAAATAGATCTGCAGTACGCCGCTTTCGTCTTCGATCTTCGCGAAAGCCGCCTTGCCCATCAGGCGAAGGAATTTGATGCGTCCGGTAACGGTGCAGCTTTGATCGAGCGCCTCTTTCTCTTCGCTCTCCTTGAGGTAGCCGTACTTCTCGAGAAATTCTTTGTTCGTACACTCCTTGACGACACGGTTCTGGTATGGATTGACACCCATCTCTCTGAGGGTCTGCATCTTTTCGATGCGCTGTTGCTGGTACTGGTTGTCAAATATCAATGCTCTTTATCCTTCTGCTGTAAACTTTCGATTTTTTTGCTTTCGATTTTGTGCTTTTCTCGCTCTTTTTCGATTTTTTGGCATTCGGGGCATATTCCGAAGATTTTGAGGGAGTGGTCTTCCATTTTGAAGCCGAACTCTTTGGCGATGCGCGCCTGCTTCCTCTCGATCGCCACGTCGAAAAACTCCAGAATTTTACCACATTTTGTGCAGATGAGGTGGTCGTGATGGGCTTTGACGCCGAGTTCGTATTTTTTGCCCTGCGTGCCGAAGGAGATGGAGGTGACGATACCCGCATTCTCCAGAAGCGAGAGCGTGCGGTAGACCGTCGCGATGCCGGTTTTGAGGTCGGGATTTTCCTCCTTGATGATCTGGTAGAGCTCTTCGGGGGTGTAGTGGCCGCTGTGGGAGTAGAGCGTGGAGAGTATGATCTCTCTTTGTTTCGTGAATTTCAGCGGAGGTTTGCTGCGCTTGAGAAGATCTTTGAACTGCTCGAGCAGCGTCTCGTAGGAGATGAGCGGTTCGTGCTGTTCCGGCTGGTTCATTGGCCGTTCTCCTTGATCTTCTCTTTGACCGTCTTGATCATCTTCGCGCCCTTGTCGACAACGTCGCCCGTCCCTGTTTTGAGCGATTCCGATTTTTGGGCCAGGTCGTCAAGATCGAGGTGGACGATCCACTCACCGGCTTTGACAAAAAGGGGATACATCAGGCTCTGATCGGTGAACTTGGTGGTGTTTTTCCGGACGATGTCGATACTCGAAAGAGCGAAGACGATGACGGATATGATGACAAAGACTTTGGCGGAGGCGAAGAGAAATCCCAGCACTCTGTCCAGAATCCCAAGCCCGGAGAGTGTCAGGAGTTTGGCGATGATGGCACCCAGTAGAATGCAGCCGAGCCAGATGAGCGCGAGCAGAAGCAAAAATCCTATCATCGTCAGCGCCGAAGCGGAGTCGATGGCGACGACATGTTTTCCAAACCATTGACCGAAAGGGGACGCAAAAAGCGACGCGATCCATACGCCCGCGGCGATGCCCACCAAACCTGCGAGCTCTTTGACGAGACCGTTGAATATGCCCTTGATTCCGATGATGAGGATCAAAGCCCCCGTGACGATATCGAACCAGTTCATCTCCATCAGCGAACCACCAGCCTATCTTTTCCTTCCTGCTTGGCCTGATAGACCGCCGCGTCGGCTCTTTCGATCAGGCTTTCGAGGGTGTCACCTTTCTGATGGGCGGTGAGCCCCATACTCAGTGTAATGCGAATCACCTGGTTTTTATAGATCAGTTTATTGTTTCGAACCGCTTTGAGGATGCGTTCGGCCACTTTGGCGGCCTCTTCCTTGTTCGCGCGATTGAAGAGGATCAGGAACTCTTCGCCGCCGTAACGGTAGGCTCTGTCGTATTCACGGATCGAGGATTTGAAGAGTTTGGCAAGAAGAATAAGCACCTTGTCTCCCGCGACATGGCCGAATTGATCGTTGATGCGCTTGAAGTCGTCGGCGTCGATCATCAGTGCGGCGATATTGAGATCGCGTTCGTCGGAATATTTCAGCAGTTCCCTGCCGTCGATCTCGAGCGCTTTACGGTTATAAAGCTTCGTCAACGGATCGATATTGGACTGTTTCTGAAGCTCGGCGATTTCGTTTTCGAGCGACTGGATTACCGCATTGGCGCGTGTAAGCTCGAGCATCAGGTCGTGCTGGAATTCGTCGATACGCCTCTTGAAGGATTTGACGTCGATTTCCTGGGGTTCCTCGGCGATACTCTCGATTTCAATCGTATGCGCCTGGGTGATCTTTTTGATCGTATTGTTGGACTCTTTGAACGACTGAACGCTCTTATTCGCGATCTCGAAACATTTTTTCGATTTTTTCGACATCTCCTCTTCGAGATAGGCGTCCAGATCCATCGTGAATCCGGCCTCTTTCATCTTGTTGAAGAAGAGGTCGATCATATCGTGGACGATCTCTATCGACGAGGCTCCGCTCTTTTTCTTCTCATCGACGACATGCTCAAGCTCTTTGCAGCAACTTTCGACGACACGTTCGATATTTTTTTTCGACGCCATAAAATTCTCCAGTCCAATTTGCATCAATTATAGAATAATGAAGCTGAAATAAAACATTGATACGAAAACTGTTCTCAAAATCAGTAACGGAGAAGTGGGAGGGGAGTGCCGCGAAGATCGCGGCATCAGAGCAGTGCTTAGTGGCTGCTTTTGAAAAATTCGGAGATCATGAAGGCCATCTCGAGGGCCTGATTGGCATTCAGACGCGGATCGCACTGGGTGTGGTAGCGGTTGCCAAGGGCGTCGACGGTGATGTTGCAGCTCTGGCTTCCGGTACATTCGGTGACATCTTCGCCCGTCATCTCCAGATGGATACCCCCGGCGACGGTCCCTTCTGCTTTGTGGATTTCGAAGAACTGTTTCACTTCCGAAAGGACATTGTGGAATTCGCGTGTCTTGAATCCGCTTTCGGTTTTGATCGTGTTGCCGTGCATCGGGTCGCAACTCCAGATGACCGATTTGCCCTCACGCGTCACGCGGCGCAGCAGAGGGGGGAAGATGTCGGCGATCTTGTCTGCACCCATGCGTACGATCAGTGTGAGGCGGCCCGGGGCATTGTCGGGATTGAGTTTGTCGATCAGCGCGATCAGTTCATCCTCTTTCATGCTCGGTCCGACCTTCACGCCCACGGGGTTGCGGATGCCGCGGAAAAATTCGACATGCGCACCATTAAGATCGCGTGTTCTGTCGCCGATCCAGAGCATGTGGGCCGAACAGTCGTACCAATCGCCGGTCAGCGAATCGATCCGCGTGAGCGCCTCCTCGTAGCCAAGAAGCAGCGCTTCGTGCGAGGTATAGAGGACCGTTTCTCGCAGCTGCGGCGTGTTGTCGGGCGTGATGCCGCAGGCTTTGATGAAATCCATCGCCTGGGTGATCTTTTCGGCGAGCTCTTCGTAGCGGCGCCCCAGCGCCTTATCTTTGACGAAATCGAGGTTCCAGTTGTGCACCTGAGTCAAATCGGCCATGCCGCCGCGGGCAAAAGCGCGCAGAAGGTTGAGGGTGGACGCCGACTGGTAGTAGGCCTGGACCAGCTTTTCTGGTTTGGGTTCGCGCGCTTCGGGCGCGAAATCGGCGTCGTTGACGATATCGCCGCGGTAGCTCGGCAGTTTCTGGTCCCCTTTGGCTTCGAAGTCCGAGCTGCGGGGTTTGGCGAACTGTCCGGCGATCCGGCCCACTTTGACGACAGGTTTGCCGCTGGAGTAGGTCATGACGACCGACATCTGCATGATAACTTTGAAAAGATTTTTGATCGTATCGGCGTTGAAGGCGTTGAAGCTCTCGGCACAATCGCCGCCCTGGAGCAAAAAGGCGTCGCCGTGGGCGACTTTGGCCAGGTTGTCGCTCAGGCTTCGTGCCTCTTCGGCGAAGATGAGCGGAGGAAATTTGCGAAGTTGTGCCTCGATGCGTTCGACCGCTTCACGGTCTTTGTACTGGGGTTGCTGTTTGATCGGAAACTCTCTCCAGCTCGATGGTGTCCATTGGCTCATTGCGTCTATCCTTGAAAAATTTGGCGATATAATACCATAAAACATATGGATGGAGAGTGAAGCAGGAATGTCGTAGTTCGGAAAGTTTCGGGGACGACACTGCGGAAAACGGGGAGAGCCGTTTTCCAGATCAGGATGATATCAGATGTACTGCAGTGCTTTGATCAGTTCGTCGGGGCGCGTGGAGAAGCGGATCGCTTCGCTCTTTTCGATCATGTGGTTCTTGACCAGTTTCACCATCACCTGGGTCTGGGTCTGCATGCCCGTTTCACCCTGTCCCAGCTGCATCTGGCTGTAGATCTGGTGGACCTTGTCTTCGCGGATCAGGTTGGCGATGGCGGGATTGCTGATGAGAATTTCGGGTACGGCGATACGTCCACCCCCGATTTTCGGCAGCAGCGCCTGGGAAATGACGGCGACCAGCGATGTCGAGAGCTGCGCCCTTACCTGGGGCTGTTCGTCGCCGCTGAAGACGTCGATGATACGGTTGACCGTCTGGGAGGCGGAGTTGGTGTGCAGCGTTCCGAAAACCAGGTGGCCCGTCTCGGCGGCGGTGAGTGCGGCGGCGATCGTCTCTTTGTCGCGCATCTCACCGATCAGGATGACATCGGGGTCTTCACGGAGTGCATACTTGAGTGCATGGGCGAAAGAGTCGGTGTCGCTTCCGACGTTTCTGTGTGAAAAGAGTGATTGATTGTTCTGATGGACGAATTCGATCGGGTCTTCGACCGTGATGACGTGTTTGCGCTCGGTCATGTTGATCTCATTGAGCATCGCCGCCAGTGTGGTCGATTTACCGCTTCCGGTAGGGCCGGTGACCAGAATCAAGCCTTTTTCGCGCTGGATCAGCTTCTTGTAGATCTGGGGCGCTTCGAGATCGTCGATGCTGGGGATATGGGTGGGAATGACCCTGAAAGCGGCGGCGACATCGTCCATCGTACGGTAGTAGTTGGCACGAAAACGCCCCACTTCGGGGACCTCGATCGCGAAGTCGAGCTCCTTGTGCTCTTCGAACGCCTTCTTCTGTTTCTCTGTGATGATCGAATAACACATCTTTTCGATCGCTTCACCGTCGAGCTTGGGGAGGTTCAGCGGCACGAGCCGTCCGTCGATGCGGATCTGCGGTTCGCTTCGGCTGACGAGGTGCAGGTCGCTCGCCTTGTAGGCGACGACGTTTTTCAAAAGTTTTCTGATATCCAGTGCGGTACTCATAGTAGGATTTCCTTGTATCGATTTTCGTCGAAACCAACGATCACATCGCCTTGTGGCGTCTCGAGGACGGGGCGTTTGATGAGCATATTCTCTTTGCACAGCCACGCCCGCTTGCCATCGTCGTCCAGATCCATCGACTTAAGGCCGAGCGTCCGGTAGGTCGTGCCACGCCTGTTCAAAAGCGTGTCGATATCCACCTTGCTCAGCCATCGATCGATCGTATCGCATGTGACGGGTCTCTCTCTAAAATCGACCATTTCGAAATCTATGTGACGGGTCGTGAGAAATTTTCGCGCTTTTCGTACCGAATCGCACGATTTGATGCCATAAAGCCGCAGCATCGTCATTCGATGATATTGGGAACGACGAAGTAGTCGTTTTCCGCGGCGGGTGCGTTTTCGAGGATGATTTTTCTGATTTCGGGATTCTCGCTGGGCACGTCGTCGCGCATCGGCGTACCCCCTTCGAGTGTACTGAACGATGGGTCGAGCCCTTCGGTGTCGAGTTCTGACAGAATGTCAACGAAACCCACGATCTTTTCGAGCTCTTTGATCATCTCTTCGCGTTTTTCGTCGCTGATTTTGAGCATGGAGAGTTTCTCCAGACGTTGAAGCATCGTGTCATCGAATTTCATTTGCTGCCTTTAACTTTGGTGTTTGATTAATTTTGATATGATAACATACTAATTTTTAAGGGTCTCGTAACCCCTTTCAACATGGAGATACAGTGAGCATCAAAGAGCAGGTGGAATTTGCCAAAGAGGAGCTGACGCAGGACGAAAAGCTTCTGGCGGGTCTGATCAAAATAGAACGTTTCTATAAACGCAACAAGATGGCGATCATCGCCGTGACTGCAGCCATCCTCGTCGGTGGTATCGGCTATGGCGTGATGAACTATCTGCAGGAGCAGCAGCTGATGCGTGCCAACGCGGCACTGCTCGCTTTGCAGAAAAACCCCTCCGACAAGGGGGCGTGGCAAACGCTCGAGAAAGAGAATCCCTCTCTTGCTGAACTCGTCAAGTTGCAGGAGGTGACCAAAAATGGAGATATGAAAACACTCGAAGCGCTCAAAGCCTCCAAAGACGACGTGGTGTCGGACCTGGCGACCTATCATCTGGCCGTTTTCAAAAAGAATGCCGAAGCGCTCAAGAACTACCGTATGCGAAGCGGCGCGCTGCTGAAAGAGTTCGCCCTGCTTGATGAGGCCTACCTGTTGATGAAAGAGGGCAAAATGGAAGAGGGCAAAGCGCGGCTTGCGCTGATTGGCGAGGATTCACCGCTGAAACCGGTGGCCACGATGCTCGCACACTACGGCATCACCGGTAAAAACGCGAACAAAGGGACCGAATGATGCGTGTGACCTCACTGCTTTTCGCCGCGCTTCTGGCATTTTTTGTCGGCGGTTGCAGCGGAAAGAACTATTTCGAACCCGAAATTGTCCAGGGGAGCATCAGTTACGACGGTGAGCTTCCCGCACCGATCGCCGAAATCGGATACCGCGCCGCGACACTCGAAAACGGGCAGGTGGTGACGGAAAAGGGGCTCTCTTCCTACAAGCTCCCCAAAGGATACCGTTTCATCGCAGAGTCGGGCGATCGTGTGGTCGCGGCAGGCGACTGCCTCCCCAATATCGTTTTCAACACAAAAACGGGCGAGAAGCGATCGATCGATCTGCCACGGCGCATCGTGGCAGCGCTTTTCATCCCGGGAAGCGACAGAATCGCCTACCTGATCGAAGGCAACCAATACGGCATCTACGACTACGGCACCGGCAAGACCGTCGCACAGTACAGCTCCGATACGGCATTGACGGCCGATATCCGTATCGCGTCGCCGATGATGCTCGAGCAACTGGTCCTGATACCAACACTCGATGGGAAACTGGTGATTTTGAACAGAGAAAGCGGGGCGAAAGTCCGTGAAATCGTCGTCGGAAAGGGCGAAGAGTTCAACAACGTCATCTTTCTCGACGTCATCGGCAACCGGCTCGTGGCAGCGACGCCGCACCGTATCATTTCGGTCAGCCCCAAACTGATGGATGCACAGAATATGGAGATCAGCGATGTCATTTTCCTCGATACGGGCATCTACATTCTCTCCAAGGAGGGGACCGTCTATCTGTGCGACGAGGATCTGAAGATTCTTTCCTCCAAAAAGTTCCCGTTCGCCCATTTCGTCGGCGCCATCTATGGCGAATTTCTCTATCTGATCGAAAAGCAGGGCTTTGTGATCGCGCTCGATCCCGATCTGACTTCCGTGAATGTCTTCGAGTTGCCCGACGAGATCGACGACTGGTTTTTCGCCACGAAAGATACACTCTATTATGAGAAGTACTATTTCAAGCTCCACCAATAGCTCCGAGGCGATGAAGTCGGTTCTCGAACCGTTGAAGCAAGAGGGGTTGATCTTTAAACGGTTCGAGCCCTTTTCGCTCCAGACGGTCGGCAGCAGGAAAAAGATCGGCGTCTATCACGGTGTCGATCTGCAGAATCGCTATGTGCTGGTCTTTGTAGTCGAGCGCAAAAGCAGGGTTTTGCAGAAAGATGTACGTGAATGGTTCGAGCTGAAAGCGAAGATCGAGAACCACTACGGCTATAAAATCCTGCAAAACATCGCGCTGGTGCGTGCACCGATCTGTTCGAAGGCCAAAGCGCTTTTGGAGCGTGAAAAGTGGAAGGTGATCGTCGCGTGATATTGTGCGACATCGGAAACAGCCGCGCCCATCTCTTCATGGATGGGGTGGTCGAAGATCTCACTATCGAGGATTGTCTCAGTCGATACGCTCACGAGAAAGTCTATTATATTTGCGTCAACGAGCGTGCCGCCCGCAAAATCGTGAAAAAGGCGCCGCGCTGGATCGACCTTTCCCATCGCCATCTGCTTGAAACCTCCTACAAAGGATTGGGTATCGACAGGGAGGCGGCATGTCTGGGTGTGGAAGATGGCATCGTCATCGATGCCGGCAGCGCCATCACCGTCGATGTGATGGAGAAGGGTGTGCACAAAGGCGGATGGATTTGGCCTGGCCTTCGTGCGCTTCGGGATGCCTATGCTCGGATTTCGACGAAACTCGACTGTGAGATTCGAAGCGATCTGAAACTCGACGGGCTGCCGCTTGAAACCTGCGATGCCGTCAGTTTCGGCATACTCGCACCGATCGTTTCACTCGTCAGAGCTTTCGGTCAGGGGAAGAGAATCGTGTTGACAGGCGGCGATGCCGAAAAGATCGCAGCGATCCTGCCCGAAGCGCAGATCGACAGGGAAGTGGTCTTCAGAGGAATGATGAAAATGATAAAGGATAATGAAACATGTTGACGATAGCACTGCCCAAAGGAAGAATCGCCGAAGAGACGTTGCAGATTTTCGAAACGATATTCGGCAACGAGTTCAAGTTCGAGTCGAGAAAACTGATCCTCGAGATGGGGGCTTTCAAGTTCCTGCTGGTGCGTAACCAGGATGTCCCGACCTATGTGGCGCATCAGGCGGCCGACATCGGCGTGGTAGGGCTTGACGTGATCGAGGAGCAGGGGCATGATGTGGTGCGCCTGCTCGATCTTGGGATCGGTAAGTGCCGCGTGGCCGTCGGCATCCGAAACGAAGATGAACTCGATTGGAGCCGTCCCCAGATGAAGGTGGCCTCCAAAATGGTCAACATCACCCGAGACTATTTCAGCAAAAAGGCGATGGGCGTCGAGGTGGTGAAGCTCTACGGATCGATCGAACTTGCCCCGCTCGTCGGTCTGGCGGACGCGATCGTGGATATCGTCGAAACGGGTACGACAATGAAGGAAAACGGCCTCAAAGTGGCCGAGACCATTATGGAATCGAGTGCCCACCTGATCGCCAACAAACACAGCTTCCTGTCCAAGAAGAGTGAAATCATGGAACTCTACACCCAGATGGAGAAAGTGGTTCATGGGGCTTGAGCTCTATGCCGAAATCGAACCGCTACTTGGATTTGAAGAGGCGATCGACGCGTTGCATGAGAGCTATATCCAGATACTCGAAAGCTGGAAGATCACATCGCTTCTTGATATCGGATGCGGGAGCGGGAAGTTTCTGGCCAAGGCGCAGAAGCGGCTGAAGCTCACCCGGGCGTTGGGTATCGACCTGAGCGAAAAGATGGTGGAGACAGCGCGAATGAGGGGTGTCGAGGCGAAAGCGGTCGACCTGTGTGAAGTCAAAGAGCAATTCGATGCGGCGACCGCCGTTTTCGACGTACTCAACTATATCCATCCATCGGAGCTGAAAGGCTTTATGAACTGTGCAGCCGACACGCTTCGGTCCGGCGGACTCTTTATTGCCGATGTCAACACCCTGTTCGGCTTCGAAGAGGTGGCGCAGGGGTCGCTGGTGCGTCGTTCCGACGACTACCACCTCACGCTCGATTCGATTTTCGAAGATGGCGAGATGCGAACCGACATCGACTATTTCACCCGATCGGATGACGAAAAGAGTTGTTGGCACCGAGCGTCGGATACGATCGTGCAGTATTATCATCCCACCGAAGCGCTTGCCGAGGCGAGCGAACGCCTCGAGCTGATTCAGAGCTATCCTCTGCAGATGTACGCGGAGGAAGCGGACAAGGAGATATTGGTTTTCAGGAGGGTTTGACCTCGTGGACGATATTGTCCAAAATACCGAAAAGTTCGACGCTCGCCTCTTCCGCTTTTTTGAAATTCTCCACGATTTCGTCGATTCTCTCTTCACACGTATCGTTTTTGGTGCATGAAACCACGTCGATGACGGCGTGATGAATGATGTGATGAGGTTCTGCGAGTTTCTGGTATGACGGTGCCGAAGCAAACACTTTCTTACCTTCCCCTTGCTCGTACCACTCTCCCAGTCGGCACTGGTGCTCGTCTTCGAGCTCGACGTCTCTCTTTTCGAGTACGATGCCGTAGCCGGTAATTTTGAAAATCACATGGTCGAGTTTCAGGAGATTTGCGAAAATGTCGTAGGCTATACTCTTGTTTTGCAGACGTATGATGTTGACATTGTCGATCAGTTTGTCGAATTCGACTTTGAAATTGTTCAGCTCCTCTGCCGTCTCTGTGGTTTTTTGCGATACTTTCTCCCCGATCTCGAAGACTGCTGAAGAGCTTTGGCTCAGCACGTTGATATTGGCTTCCACTTCCAGCGTGGCTTTTTGCGTTCGTTCCGCCAGTTTACGGACTTCGTCAGCGACGACGGCGAAACCTCGGCCATGTTCGCCCGCCCTGGCCGCTTCGATAGCGGCATTGAGGGCGAGCAGATTGGTCTGATCGGAAATATCCTTGATGAGGTTGATGACGCCGGTGATATCTTCGATATGGGTATTGAGCTCGTGAATGAGTGCCGTCGAATCACCGCTCATTCGCGCCATTTCATCGAGTTCGCTGATCAGGCGATCGGTTCTGTTCTGGATAAGGTGGATGACTTCACTGGTGTCGGCGTTGAGCCCGTTGATATGATCGATCTCCTTGACATTGTTTTCGAGACTGTTTTGAATGATTCTCAAATCCTTGCTCTGCGCATTGGTGAGAAGATGCGTCAGCTTGAGGCTCAATTCGTTCTTTTTGAGCATCTCGTGGGCTTCCTTCGCACGCAACTGCGCCTCACGGTGTGCCTCTTCCGATCTTTTGAAGAGTGTGTTGACCGTCTCTATCAGTTCATTCGTATATCTGGCGACTTCCGCTATATCGTCTTTGGTGAGGATACGGATCGATCTGGAGAAGTCCTTCGTTTCGATGATTTTGGCGATGTCCTGACGCAGGCCCTGCACGGCCGTGGCGATCGATCTGGCTATGAGTGTGCTGATCAACAAGACGACAAGCATGGCGAAGAGGGCGATGGCTATCATGACGGTTTTCGTCGTCTGCCTGGTGGTATGCATTGAGGTGACGCTCAGATCCGCCAGTCCCGAGGATGAGGTTTTGATCGTTTCCAGATCCGCGATGGTTTTGGGCAGAAAGCGTCTGTCGACCTGTTGATAGAGTAGAATCCAGCGCTTGATCGCCATTTCGTAATACTCGATCGCCTGATAGACGTCCGCATAGACGCGTCGCTCATCTTCGCTGGTGGCACCGTCGCGTTTACGCTTGAGATTTTTGAAGAGCTTTTTGAAGAGCTTGTCAAATTTTTTCAGGTGCGACTCGTCCCGGTCGAGCATGTAGCGCCGCCCCTGGGCATCCATCTGCGAGAAGAGTTTGTAGAGATGGTAGGCGGCGGCGAATTTGTTGAAGTTGACCTTGTCGAACGTCTCGACGACCCGAAGTTGATTGAATCTTATGAGTTTGAGGAGGCGTTTTTCGGCGATGTCGGTTTTGGTGTCAAGTCCTTTGGAGAATTTGAGAAGAGCGCGATATTTTTTTCTCAGTTTCGCCATATCCTTTTCGAAGTTCGCCAACCCTTTTTCAATCGACTGTATATATGCCGTCGTTTTTTGATCGAGATCTCCCGCATTGAGGGCTGCGAGCTCTTTTTTCATGGATTGGCTGGAAGTTTCGATGGTCCGGAGCGCTTCGTCGGCACTCCTTTGTCGGAAATAGACACCATTGGTACTGGAGGCGTAGTGGAGGACGCCATTGACCATCTGCATGGCACTCTTTTCGATATTCGTCGCATGAGCAACAGCTTCGAATCTCTCCTCTATGGTTTTCAGGCCAGTCAATGCGGTCGCCGAAAGAAGCACCAAAGCGGCAATGCCAAGAATGACGAGTAGAAATGTCTTTGCGCGTATCGAGAATCGTGAGAGTATGTTCATAAGATTATCCTATGCGGAATCGGTTATGAACAATATCGTCAGGATGTGAAAAAAGTTGACGGCTTCCACACCGTTAGAGGTGTGAAAGTCGGAGAAAAATGGGGGAGGGTCTTACTTGATCTCTTCGAAGGGGTTCGGTACGACGCGCTTATGGTCGACGACGTAGGGAACGAGTGCCGCGGCACGCGCGCGTTTGATCGCGTTTTCGACCATCTCCTGATGGCGCTTGCAGTTGCCTGTCAAACGGCGGGGCATGATTTTGTAGCGCTCTGAAAGAGACGCTTTGATGCTGTTGAGGTCTTTGTAGTCGATGAATTCGACTTTCGCTTCGCAGTATTTGCAGTAGCGTTTGGAATATTTTCTTCTTTCTGCCATGATCTTTCCTTTTTTATACGTTATTTATGATTTAAAACGGTATTTCGTCTTCGTCGATATCGATGCTCGGTAATTCCTGAACCGGCGGCTGCTCTGCAGGCTGCCTAGGCTGTGCAGGGGCGCTTTGGGGTGCCGGTTGGCCATAGCCTCCCTGAGCGGGTGCACCCTGGCCGTACCCTTCGTTTTCGCCTTTGCGGTCAAGCATTTTGAGGTTCTCGACCGTGACGGAGTGCTTGCTGCGTTTCTGACCGGTTTGGTCGGTCCACTGCTCGAGCACGAGGCGTCCTTCCAAAAGTACGCGGCTCCCTTTTTTGAGATATTGGTTGGCCACTTCGGCCGACCTGCCCCAGACGGTGAAATCGATGAACATCGTTTCATCTTTCTGATTGCCGCCGGCATCCTTGAAGCGACGGTTGGTGGCGATGCCGCATTTGGCGAGCGCCTGCCCGCTGGGAAGATAGCGCAGCTCCACGTCACGCGTCAGATTGCCGATCAGTATCACCTTGTTGAACATCGAATAGCCTTATTGAAAATATGTTATGCGGACTCGCCTGCAGGTTCGGCCGCTTTGGTCTCTGCCTCTTTTTGGGCCTCTTCTTTTTTCGCGCTGGCTGCACCCGCTTTGTTGACGAGGTTCTGCCATGCGTTGATCTCTTTTTTGTTTTCGTATTTTACGTTCAAAAAACGGATAATGTCTTCGTTGTAGCGGAAATTTCGCTCGAGTTCCTTGATGAGGCTGCTCGGCGCCGTGTAATAGATGACATAGTAGTACCCACGCGGGTTTTTTTCGATTTCATAGGCCAGTCTGCGCATACCCCAGTCGAATGTGGCGGCGATTTGGGCACCGTTTTTTTCGAGAATCGATTTGACGTTCTCGATCTGTGACTTGATCTCTTCTTCGGTCAGTGTCGGTTTGACGACGAAGAGCGTTTCGTAATGTCGTGTCATTGTACATGATCTCCTTGTGGTTTGTAGCCCTCACGGTTTTCTCCTATCCTTTGGTCGGACAGGAAAGAGCAAAGAGCATCGCGATTCTACCCTAAGTAAGATTTAATTTTTATTAAGATTGAAAACAAGAGTGTCTCTTTCTGGCTGGCGTTGCCGGCTCTTTTGATCTGCAGTTCGCCCTGCGCCAGAGTGTCGAGTATCTTTTCGAACGTTTCGGGGGCGATCTTCACGGCCAGTGCGGCGTATCGTTCCACGAGCTGCCTTGGTGGCGCGTAGCCCAGTATCGCGCGGGCGTCTGGCGCGCCGTGCAGTTTGATGTAGGCATGGTATAAAAAGAGTTGGCTGACGAAATAGTCCAGTGAGCGCAACAGCGCGAATTCATCTTCGCCAAGCTGCTGCATCTGCGGCAGAATCTCCGTGAGCGGCTTTTTTGAAAAGAGGGTGAAGAGAAAAGTTTCCATCGCCATCGGTGCCAGGGAGAAGATGTGCTCGTCGATCTCTTTGGCTCCGATGGGGCCCTCGAGAATCGCGAGTTTTTCGAGCGCGCCGACGGCCATGGAGAGATTGAGGTTCAAGGAGATGAGCAGATGCTCTGTCGCATACCGGTCGATCGTGACGCCGAGCTTCTCGGCCTCCCGCTGCACCACCTGGGCCGCTTCGTTTAGCGACGGGGGAAAGAAGCGGACATGCTCGGCATCCATCTTTTTCGTGAATGCGCTGCTCATCGTTTTGAAGTCGTCACCCATATAGGCGTAGAGAAAGAAGTTGTTGGCGTTGCGCTGCGCCAGGTCGATCAGCTGCGTCAGCTCCTTTTTTGGAATCTTTCGGTCGCTTTTGACAAAAAGGAGGTTGACATCGCCAAAGAGCGAACTCTGCGAAAGGTAGTTCTTTGCCGTCGCGAAGTCGTATTCGTCGAAATAGAGCTTGAGCATCGACTCCCTGCCGCCACTCAGCTCCACGAAGCGGGTGGCCGCTTCGTCGATATAGTAGTCGTTGTCGCCGTAGAGCATCAACGATTTTGGGATCTTCCCGGATGATACAAGCTGGTCGAATTCTCGTTTGTACATTTTTTATTAGTGAACGGTGAACAGTGAATAGTGAACGGTGCCGGTGAACTGCTTCACAGACAATCTATTGAAGAAGAGCCGATTCATATACCTGTTCCCCGTTCCCCGTTCACTGTTCACCATCCTCCTCCAAAAGATGTTCCGACTTCTCGACCAGTACGAAGATTTTCGCCTGGGCGAGGTGGACGATATTGACTTTCGCTTCGATGCGGTCGAAGAGCAGCAGATCGCTCTTGTCGCAGAAGATGCGCATTCCCACGGGAAAGGTGTCGGTGGTGGCGGCCGGAATCTGTGCCGCTTCGACGACGACGCCGTGCAGCGTTTCGTGTCGGTTGGCGTCGGCCCATCGGGCATATTTTCTCGCCATGAAATCCCACTCCACGCGTGTCGCTTCACGCTCGAGCTCGCTGATTTTGACGCAGAGGGGTTCGATGTTTCGCAACACGTAGGCCTTTTTTTTCTCGTCGTGGCCGAGGACCGCTTTGAGCAGGCGGTGGAGCGTGAGGTCGCTGTAGCGCCTGATCGGCGAGGTGAAGTGAGTGTATCGTTCAAAGCCCAGCCCGAAATGGCCGACGTTTTCGGCACTGTAGGTGGCCTGTTTCTGCGTCTGGATGATGAGCTGGTCGACGTAGGGTTCGACCCCTTTGGCCCGGGCCTCTTTCTGAAGTGCGAGCACGAGGGCGTGGAAGTCGCTTTCGTCCTCTTCGACATAGATGCCGATCTTGCCCAGTTCGTCGACCAGTTTTTCGATCCGTTCGGGCGTGGGCGGTTCGTGAATCCTGAAGATGCCGTAATCGTAATGTTCCGCCGCCGCCTTGTTGGCCAGCAGCATACACTCTTCGATCAGGCTGTGCGAAGGGGTCGATTCTTCGATGCGTGTGGAGACCAGTTTCTGGTTCTCGTCCAGCTCCATCCGCACTTCGGTCGATTTGAAATCGTAGCCGCGTCTGAGACGTTTTTCACGCAGGCGGTCGGCGACCCTTTTGAGCGGGAAGATGAAGGCGAGTGTCTCCTTGTCCACCGGCGGAGCGTCGGTGAAGCCACTTTCGAGATAGGCATCGATCTCGTCGTAGTTGTAGCGCCTTTTAGAGTGGATGATCGCTTCGAAGAAGCGGTGCGAGGTGACTTCGAGCTTATCGAGATCGAGCTGGAGGGCGCAGACGTACGCGAGCCGGTCGGTGTCCGGTTTGAGCGAACAGATGTTTTCGCTCAGACTCCGCGGCAGCATCGGAATCGACTTGTGCGGGAGGTAGATCGAAAAACCGCGCCGCCTGGCCTCTTTGTCGATTTCGCAATCTTCGGTCACATAGCTGCTGACATCGGCGATCGCAACGTAGAGGGTGGCGTTTTTCGCGTCCCAATAGATGGCGTCGTCGAAATCCTTGGCATCGACCGGATCGATCGTGCAGAATGGCAAATCTCTCAGATCGGTTCTGTCGGGATAGAGGGTGGCGTCGACATGGTCGCCCCAGGCGGCCGCTTCCCGTTCGGCCGCTTCGCTGAAAAACTCCTGTTTGTTGAAGATCGCCAGTGAAATCTTTTCGTCGACGGCCGGGTCGTCGAGATTGCCAAGGATCTGCGTGATCGTCGATGTTCGATTGTCCACCTGGAAAACGGTGTGTTCTTCCAATTCCCCGATGGGCGTCTTGAGTTCCATGGGCAGGTCGGTTTTGATATGGAAGGGTTCGAGCCCCGATTCGGTCCGTTTGATATAGCCGATACCGTAGACGAAAGCGGGCTGGACCACCATCACCACTTTGCCCGATGGGCGGCCCCCCTTGCCAAAAAGCCTGCGGACGATGACGTAATCGCCGTTTTTCGCCCCGTGAAGGTGTTCGGGCGCGATGAGGATATCCTTGCCTTTGGCGCCGATCATCTCCAAAAAAGCGGTCCCGGAGGGCAGCACGTCGAGCGTGCCGGCGCGGTATTTGGCATCCAGTCGGACGATGCCGTCTTCGCTCTCCTTGACGATATGCTCCTTGATCAGGGTATCGAGCAGTTCGAGGTGCTCTTTTTCTATGTCGTTTTTGTAGGCCCCTTTGGCGATACGGAGAAGAAAGGATCTCATTGATGCAGGTTTTCGAGCGTTCGCTGCAGCGCTTGGGTATCGAGGCCGAACCGATCCGCTTTTTCGTAGGCGCTCTGCAGGCAGGTTTCACACAACGGCTTGGTGAAGGGGATCGCCTCTTTGACGATATGGAGGATCTGCGTATGGCGCTTGATCGAATCTTCGGCTTTTTCGGGATCGAGCACATGGCGCATCATGTCGATCATCAGATTGTGGAACTGCCAGTGTTTGAACATCAGTGCGGCGATCCATTCGCTGCTGATACCCAGATACTCCTTCTCCGTGCGTATGATATCTTCGGCGGTTTCCGCTTTCGCGACCGCTTCGGCGAACGGTTCGGTCTGATTGGACTCGTCGAGTACGACCGACGCGACCACTTTGCCCAGCTCCATCAGCAGCGATATCGTCATCATCTCCTGCTGATGCACGTTGACCTGCGGCTTGCCCCACTGCAGCGTCAGTGCGTTCTGAAGCGAGGAGACCTCCATGAGACGCCCGGGCGTCGCGCCGTAGGCTCTGAGATTGACCGGCAGGGTGTTGCGAACGGCGTAGGAGATCGCGAAGCCCTGGATCGTTCCCATTCCAAAAAGCGAGATCGCCTGGTCGACCGAGGTGATCTGGCGGCTGAAACCGTAGAGCGGGGAGTTGGCGGCCTTGAGGATGTCGGCGGTGAAGAGAGGATCGGATTTGATGATCGGCACGAGATCTTTGATGCTCCCTTCTGGATCGTCGCAGATTTGACGCACCTTGGCGACACTCTCGGGCAACGGCGGCAGCGATTTTATCTTTTTGATGATTTTTTCGACCATGACGATTCTCCGCGAAAAATTGTGATGATCCAATTCTACAGAAGATCACCTTAAAAAGTGACGCTGAATAAGAGCGTCGTGAATTTTTAGATGGTTCAAAGCACCTTTTCAATATAATCACCGAAAATTTCTTCAAAGGATGCAATATGGCATTGAATGTCTATTACGATAAAGATTGCGATATCAACATCATCCGCTCCAAAAAGGTGGCGATGATCGGATTCGGAAGCCAGGGCCATGCCCACGCCGAAAACCTCCGCGACAGCGGTGTCGAAGTGGTTGTCGGCCTCAGAAAAGATGGCAGCAGCTGGAAAAAGGCCGAGGCGAAAGGCTTTGACGTCAAAGAGGTCGCCGATGCGGTGAAAGATGCCGATGTCGTCATGATCCTCCTGCCTGACGAAAACCAGGCGGAGATCTACGAAAAGGAGATCGCGCCCAACCTCAAGAGCGGTGCGACGATCGCTTTCGGCCACGGCTTCAACATCCACTACGGACGCATCAAACCGGCCGCGGACATCAATGTCATGATGGTCGCCCCGAAAGCACCGGGCCATACGGTTCGCAGCGAATTCGTCAAAGGCGGCGGCATCCCGGATCTGATCGCGGTCGAACAAGATCCCAGCGGCGAAACCAAAGCGCTGGCCCTCTCCTACGCTTCGGCGATCGGCGGCGGACGTACCGGCATCATCGAAACGACCTTCAAAGACGAGACCGAAACGGACCTCTTCGGCGAGCAGGCGGTCCTGTGCGGCGGTGTCAGCGCACTGATCCAGGCAGGGTTCGAGACCCTGACGGAAGCGGGATATCCGGAAGAGATGGCCTACTTCGAGTGTCTGCACGAAATGAAACTGATCGTGGACCTGATCTTTGAAGGGGGTATCGAAGATATGCGATACTCCATCTCCAACACCGCCGAATACGGCGATATGGTCAGCGGCCCCCGCGTGATCAACGACGCGAGCCGTCAGGCGATGAAAGAGATCCTCAAAGAGATCCAAAACGGCAAATTCGCCAAAGATTTCATCCTCGAAGGACAGGCCGGATATCCGCGCATGAACGCCGAACGCAAAAATCTGCACAACCATCCGGTCGAAGTGACGGGCCGACGTCTGCGTGCGATGATGCCGTGGATCAAAGCCAACAAGATCGTCGATCAGGAAACCAACTAAGGTTCCTCTTCCGTCCCGCCAGGGACGGATCTATCTGCTATGACAAAAAAGAACGCCTCCCAAAAACAGAGTTCCAGCAAAAAACGAACCAGAAAGAAGAGTCCGAAGAAGAGCCCACAGACGGGAAGACTCTCGAGATTCCTGATCGCTGTCGTCGGTACATTGATCGTGGCCCTTTTGATGGGCATCGCTGGTTGGATCGGTTACGAAGCGGGCAGCCAAAACGCCGTCACTGCCTGCAAACAGGAGGTGGCGCGCTATCGCAGTGATGTTGACCGCCTCAGAGAGAGACTTCAGCACGCCGCGAATGAGAGAGTGTTGCCTCAAAAGGCATCAAAGAGACTCCCGCCACCTCCGAAAGCTGCTTCGGCCAAAAAAGAGGAGCTCTCCGAAATCAAAGATTATGTCGAAGCGGGAGGGAAGGAAAAAGAAGCCGTCAAAACCATAGAGAGAAAATCCCTCTCGGTTGCCAGGCCGAAGTTGACAATCATCATCGACGATGTCGCCTTTGCCTCCCAGGTCAGGGCTATCAGGAAGCTTCCATGGGCCGTCACGCCCTCACTTTTTCCCCCGACGAAACGACATCCCGATACGCCGAAAATCGCGAAGTCGCTGAAACATTACATGATTCACCTTCCGATGGAGGCGATGCACTACAACCGGCCAGAAGATGAGACGCTTACGACAAAAAGCGACGAGGCAGCGATCGACTCCCGCCTGCGAAAAATCAGGGCGTGGTTTCCGGGTGCCCATTTCATCAACAACCATACCGGCAGTGGTTTCACCTCGGATCTCGCGTCGATGGAGCGCTTCTATCCATTGGCGAAAAAGTACGGTTTCATCTTTATCGACAGCCGGACTACCCCAAAAACGGTCGTGCCGAAGGTGTGCCGCATCTATCACGATCCCTATGTTGCACGTGATATTTTCCTGGACAACAAACCCGAAAAGGGGTACATACAAAACCAGTTGAAAAAGGCGGTGCGTATCGCCAAATCTCATGGCTACGCCATCGCGATCGGGCATCCCCATGCCTCGACGCTCGATGCGCTCGCCGATTCAAAAAAGATTCTTCAGGGGGTCGATGTGATCTATATCGACGAACTTTATAAAACAATCAGGTAAGTGATGTTACACAGTATGTAGGTGACTCTTCAGAGGAGGCGAGGATGAAAAAGATCGTCACGGCACTGCTTCTTGCGATCGTGGTTTGGGGAGTTTCGATACTCTTTTTCACGCCTATTCAGGCAGTACTGCTGGGCATCGTAACGCTTCTGGTCGTGATGTGGACCAATCACGCGTTGCCGCTTGGGGTCGTCTCTTTACTGCCGATACTTCTTTTTCCGGCATTTGACATTATGCCGCTCAAATCGGTGACGCCCAACTATTCCAAATCGATCATCTTTCTCTTTCTTGGCGGCTTCATGCTCGCCATCGCGATGCAAAAGAGCCATCTGCATGTGCAACTCTCCAACCGGCTGCTTCGCCTGTTTCCCTCCACCGCACGCGGCATCATCTACGCCATGGCGATCATATCGGCCCTTTTGAGCTCCATCCTTTCCAATACGACGATCACGCTGATGCTTCTTCCGATCGGCCTCTTCATCACGGAGAACAAAAAACTCAAAGTCCGCATACTGCTGGCCATCGCCTATGGTGCCAGCATCGGCGGCATACTGACACCCATCGGCACACCGCCCAACCTTCTGCTGATGGGATATCTCGATTCGATCGGCCTGGCATCGCCCACGTTTACCGAATGGATGGCGTTGACATCGCCGGTCGTGTTCGTGATGCTGCTATTCATGCCGTGGTTTCTGAGCCTCGGTGTTCGTGACGAACCTATCGGTTCGATGGTCGAACTGATCGAACCATTCACGAAAGAGCAGAAGAAGCTGCTCTGGATATTGGGGCTGCTCTCTTTGTTGCTCGTGCTCAACACCCCCATCAAACCCTGGTATCCTGGCCTCGGACTTAATGAAAAAGGACTGCTGCTGGCGGCGGGGCTGCTGCTTTTTATGCCGGGTATCGAACTGATCGACTGGGAAGACAGCCGGGCGATCCCCTACGAGATCATCTTTCTTTTCGGGGCGGGCTTCAGTATCGCCGCTGCTTTTGGCTCGACCCATCTGGCCGAAGCGATCGCCCACAAGCTCACCGTCGTCCATCAATTCCCGATCTGGCTCACGCTTTTGGTGGTGGCACTGGCGATCAGCTTTTCGACCGAGATTACAAGCAATACGGCACTCACTTCGATCGCGCTGCCGGTGATGGCGCAGCTGTATGGCGTGCAGAGCCACGAGACGCTGCTCATTTTGATGGTCACCACGGTGGCCGCCAGTTACGCCTTCATGCTTCCCATCGCCACACCGCCCAACGCGATCATCATGAGTTCGCGCATCATCGAAGTGAAGACGATGGCAACGTTTGGATTCCTGATCGATCTGTTTGGTGTGGTCGTTGTGGCGCTGGCGGCATGGCTGATCTGGCAGGGAGCGTTGGGTTGAAGGCGCTCTCATCAAACGATATTCCAGAAATATCGAGCATGAAGAAACCGCCGCCTACGATCTATGCAATGGGCCAGGACGGGCTGACCAAAAAGAGAAAAGTTTCCATCGTGGGATCGCGGCGTCCCAACGTCTATACCAAAAGTACCGTCATGCAGTTGGCGGCGGCGCTGGCACGCAGAAATGCGGTGGTCGTGAGCGGTGCCGCGATGGGTGTCGACGCGCTGGCCCACCGTGGCGCGGGTGCCGCTCGGACGATCGCGGTCATGCCCTGCGGCCTGCATCACCGCTATCCGGCGGTGAATGCCTCGATGATCGAGGAGATCGAACGGCAGGGGTTGGCATTGAGCCAGTTCGATCCCGACTTCAAAGCCAGACCTTGGAGCTTCGTGGTGAGAAACGAACTGGTCGTGGCGCTCGGAGAGGTTCTTGTCGTGGCGCAAGCCGACCGCGACAGTGGGACGATGCGCAGTGTCGCGTTCGCCAAAGCGATGGGGAAAGAGATCTTCGTGCTGCCGCACAGGCTGGGTGAGAGTGAAGGGACGAACGATCTGCTCGCCGCCAAGGAGGCGGAGGCGATCTATGACATCGACGCATTCGCCGAACGGTTCGGTGAAGCGGCCGGAGAGAATGAGAGTGAAGGTGAGGATGCTTTCATCGCCTTTTGCAAAAACTCCCCGACATGGGAAGAGGCGGCCAAAAGGTTCGGGGAGAGGCTTTTTGAAGCGGAACTCGAAGGGATCGTCGCGTTGCGCGACGGCCGTGTCATTCTGCGTTGATCTCTTCGAGCCGTTTGTAGAGGTTCTCGATAAGCTGGTGGGCGTGTTTTCCGTCGGTGGGATATTCGACGATGCAATCTTCGATGGGCCAGATATCGAGTGCCTGAGCGATCGTTTCATGCACCTTGAGTGCGCCGTTCCAGTCGGCTCCGGGCAGCAGCACGATAATGTTGCCGTCGATATAGAAGAGCCTGTCGCTGATGCGAAGAAGCGGCATGACGCTCTCTTTCAGGAGAGTTTCATCGGCATCGGGATAGGGGATGAGAATCAGTGAAAAGTGATTTTCGTATCCCTCTGCCCGCAACCGCTCTATCAGGGTCACCTGATACTCCACCAGCGTTTCGAGAAGTTTTTTGTCTTTGAGTATCTCTTTTGGCATAGTTTCCCTCTTTTTGTTATGTATAGTCATTATATCGGCCCAATCTTTAGGATCTTTAGCGTTTGTGGGGATGTTGATATAATAGACTTCTTGCATAACTCCTTATACGCCTCAGAGCGCTAAAAAGCGGTAAGATTGTGCAAAACAAATTTTTATTCCTAGCCGAAGCTAAGTAAAAAATATTTTTTGTGCAAGATTGCCGCTTTTTAGCGCTCCCATAGGGCGAAAGCAAGAGCGCTTTACTCTTCGTTAGATAACCTTCACTGTAGTTTCGGCTACGCTGAAGAGCATCTGCCTCGATTAAAACGCTCCTGCTTTCGCTGAGACATATAAGGAGTTATGCAAGAAGTCTAATAAGAGAAAGGAGATCGAATGAGCGGATTGAAAAAAATAGTCACTTTTTTGGCGATGACACTGGTGGTGTGGGCAGGAGGATTTACGTTGGAAAGCCCCGATGTTTCCGGACAGCTCTCTTTGGTGCAGGTCTATAACGGGTTCGGTTGCCGAGGAGAGAATCTTTCGCCCGAACTGCATTGGCGTGGTGAGCCGATGGGTACGAAGAGCTTCGCCGTGACGATGTACGACCCCGATGCCCCTACGGGCAGCGGATGGTGGCACTGGATCGTCTGCAACATTCCCAAAAACATCCATGATCTTCCACGCGGAGCCGGCGATCCTTCGGTGACAAAAATGCCCAAAGGCGCGCTGCAGTGTCTGAACGATTACGGTGAGATGGGATACGGCGGCGCCTGCCCGCCGCGCGGTGACAAGCCCCATCGTTACATTCTCACCATCTATGCCCTCGATGTTGAAAAACTGCCTGTCGATCCTCATACACCACCGGCGAAAGTGCGTTTCATGATCGAGAGCCATGCAGTTGCGAAATCGTCGCTGATGGCGTGGTACGGACGG
>JAUUDL010000045.1 GCA_030826715.1 Hydrogenimonas sp.
GCGTTATCGTTTGACCCCGAAGGGGCGGCACCATCGCCGTACGATTGCTTCGTTGCGACGGCATCGGTGTAGCTTCGGCTACACCTCACCGCCGCGCCTTGCACTCGCACGACGCTGATGCCGCGGATGATGGTGTATACTATGTAGCATCAGTTTTAAAACCTGAAACGTTTGGCGTGGGCATCCTGGGGAAACTGCTTTCCGATCTCCTCTTCGCTGAAGGAGAAGCGGTAGTTTTCGATGTAGTTTTTCAAAATTCTGTACGCTTCGTTGATGCGGGCCATCTCTTCGGTATCGCCGCCGACATCGGGATGTTTGCCCGATGCCAGATAACGGTAGCGCGCGGTAATATCCTTCAAAGAGACCCGTGTCGGCAGGCCGAGGATATCGAGTGCTTCGTGGATCTTCTCGTAGGCCGAACTCATTTCGAGGCGCTGGCCCCTGCGCTCGCACCCGCACCAAGCAGATACTTGATGCGATCATCCTCGAACGAGACGCCGAGCCCCAGAAAGACATTGAAGGCATCGTTGTTGAGGAAGTTATCGGCACCCACGTAGCCGTCGACATGCTTCAGGAACCGGTAGCGCGCCATTGCCCGCAGATGCGGATTGGTGCCGCGAAGGTCGTTGACGGCATCGAAATCGTACGCGTCAAATGACACCTTCAGCTTGTCGTACATCGCGTAGTAGTCGATCCCCGCACCCGCCGTACTCTCGATGAGTCCGCCGCGCACCATGAAATCCTGGTACCTTTTTCCGATCTGCGCCGAAACGTAGAATTTGCCGCTTTCGTGATCCATCTCGGCGGGATATTTGCCTTCGATCTTTTGCGAGTAGTCGGGCGCGGAGATAATGTCGAACATATAGTGGCGCGTATAGTAGGGGCGGTAATCCAGGTGCATGCCCCCTTTGATGTTGGCGTCGTTGGCCTGGTAGTAGGAGACCAGCCCCATATCGAGCCGGCTCTGCGTGACCGAGTCGAGATAGTCGTCGAGTTTGTCGATCGTGCCGCTCCCTTTTTTGAAGAAACCGTCGACGGAGGTGAGCGCGCTCTTGAGCGGCTTGCGGTTCTCCTTGATCACGAGGTCGAGATTGTCCTCGAGCGATTCGAACTTGTCGGCGAGTTTCGGCAGGCGGTTGTTGAGGGTGTCGCCGACGCCGTGGAAGGAGTCGAGCGTCTTTTGGAGTTTGGCCATGATGTCGGGCAGATCGCTGTTGATCGTATCGGCGCTCGAAGAGAATTTCGAAGACATCGTACCGAACTTTTCGGCGGCGGCGTTGATGTTTTTGACCAGTCTGTCGATCCCCTCCTTGTTGCTCGCCACCACCTCTTTGAGGTCGCTCGTGAGCTTGTCGAGGTTGCTGAAGGTCTTCTGCAGATGGCTTCGGCTTTCGGGGTCGAGGGTTTCTCGCAGTTCGTGGATGAACCCTTTGAGCTCTTCGGCGGCATCGGCCACTTTGGACCCCATCTCATCGAGCGTGGCCATCGGCTTTTCGCGCGTCAGTTTGCCGTTTTCCGCCAGGTATCGGTGCTCGGAGCCCGGAATGATGTTGATATATTTCCCTCCCAGCAGCGACTCCTGTGTCAGCAGTACCTGCGAATCGCTCGGGATTTTGGCATTTTTGTAGACAAAGAGCGTCAGCACCACCTTCGTGCCGGCCAGAGAGATATCTTTGACATAGCCGATCTCCACACCCTTCATCTTCACTTTGGCGTGGCGCTCCAGGCCGCTCGCATCGTTGACAATCGCCTGCACGTCGTACCCTTTCTTGCCGACACCCTGAAAACGGTTGACCTGGGTGCTCAGAAGAAAGAGGAATATCAGGCCGATGGTGACGAAGAGACCGACTTTCGCTTCCGTCTTCATTAAAACTCCTGTTCGTATGTATGTTCGAAACCGCCAAGCGGCACGAGGTTGATCTGAAAATAGAAGACCAGGTTGTCCACCGACTGCGCCCCCGCGGAGGTGAGGATCGGCTTGCGTTCATCCTCGATGCCGATATTCAGATCCCAGCAGTGCCTGAAAAGATGCACGCCGACACCCCATCGGCTCACCCGCTCTTCGAGATTGTCGTAGGCTATTTCACCGTACCAGTCGTTGGCCTGCTCGCTTCGGTAGGTCGTGTTGAATGTAAAAAAGTCTGATGTTCGATCTTCGTTCAATGTCTTGTAAAAATGGGTTACCATTATATCATACACCGGATCGCTGTATTTGATGTGCGACGTGGCCGAAGAGATGTTTCTGTTGTAGTAGGAGTAAAAAAGATCGGTATAGAATTCGTAGTGTTTCAGGAAACTGTATCGAAGCTCCTGTTCCAACTCCCCGTAGCGGTGGTCGCTCTTCTCGTAGAGGACGGGCTGGGCGATGCGGTAGTAGAGGAAGGCGTCGCTTCCGCGATAGAAATAGTTGATGGCGCTGAGCGTCATGTTTTCGCTGGGTGAGCGCAAAACCGACACCGAAGGGTCGATGTAGCCGTTTTCGCTGCTGAAACTGGGTTTGTTGTACGAGGCGCGCAGCTGCATCGTATGAAACACCGATCCGTACCGTTTCGCCAGATCGCTGTAGATGTCGATTTTGTGATAGTTCCTGAACATCTGGTAGTAGCTTCCCTCCGCGCTGTCCGGCAGGTTGTGGTAACCGATATAGGCGTAGTAGAGGTTCTCCGAGAGCGAGAGCTTGAAATAATCGTCGAAAAAGCTGGTATAGAAGATGAGCGGGGCATTGAGTTCCTGCATCTGGATATTTTTCCCCGCGCCGGTGAAGAAGTTGGTCAGGCGATAGTCGGCGAAATATTGCAGCGCGTTCCATCCAAGCAACGTGTTCTGATAGTGATGCAACTGGACGATCGGCAGGCTCTGTACCGTATCCTTGTTCGAAGCGAGCGACGTGTCGATGAAATATTTTCCGTAGATGCCGAGATAGTTTGCCGGTGTGTTGTAGTAGTAGTTGAGGCGCGAGAGCACCTGTGAACTGCTGGCCAGCTCGGAGGTCGATCGCGCCTGAAGATTTAGGTAGTCCGGATCGTTGAGATAGGTGATGTCGGCATAGAGCCCGTCACGCGCGTCGCCCTCTTCGTCGGAAAGAAGGCGGGTCGAGGTGTAGTCGGCCTCGAA
>JAUUDL010000070.1 GCA_030826715.1 Hydrogenimonas sp.
CACGCGCTGTGCGGGATTGGCGTTTTTGATCTTTTCGATCATCGCGTCGACTCCGCCTTTGGATGTCTGTGTATTGGCGGAAGCGGATGCCTGTTCATCGCTGTTTGCCTGTGCGGCTGCATCGGTAGCGGTACTTTCGCTATCTTGTGCCGCACCGCTCTGGGCTGTCGTGTCGGCTTGTGCCGAAGTATCAGTGGCTGTGGCAGCCGATGTGTCGGCTGTCGTCTCTGCTGTCGCCGATGTGGCTGCGGATGTATCGACCGCGTCTGCGGCGAAAACTGTCATGCTGGCACCCAAAAGAAGTGCTGCCGTGATTTTACTGATCTTGTTCATGAGATTCTCCTTGAAATGTTCTTTTTACGAGCAGCATTATGACGAAGGAGCGTTAGTGAAACGTAATGGAAGTGTAAGCGAAGTATTACCCGAATCTCGAAATAGAAAATAGAAGAACTCGTCACAATCATTGCCGCCATGCACTTTCGGAAAAATCATCGACGCACCTAACGGGTACGCCTCAAATTTTTCCGAAACCGCCTGACGACAAGCATCGCAACGATTTCAAACTATTCTATTTCGAGATTCGGGTATTAGTTCAAAACGAGGTTGTGCAGATCGAGGGTGAAACGGCTTCCCTCCCCTTTTCTGCTTTCGACGGAGATCTTTATGCCCATCTCGTCGCAGAGTTTCTTGACGATGTGCAGTCCCAGCCCCACACCCCGTTCGTGCTCTTTATAGAAGCGCTGGAAAACCTTTTCGGGATGTTCGATGCCTACGCCCGTATCTTCGATCGTCAAACGCCTCTGCCCGGCATCGAGTATCACACTCACGCTTCCGCCTTTTTTATTATATTTCGCCGCGTTGCCGATGATATTGTCCAGAATGCGTATCATCGCGTCTTTGTTGGCGCGGACCGTCAGCGGTTCGAGTGCTGTATCGAAGCGAAGCTCGGGGTGGGCCCTGGCGATGAGTTCGGTCCGTTCGCGCACCAGCTCGTCCAGGCGGAACGGTTCGGCCTGGAGGGTGTGGCCCCCCAGATAGGCGCGCAGATTCTCCTGCAGCCGCAGCAGCGTCTCCACCGCCGCTTCGATACGCGGCACCTTTTTGCTCTCGGGGCACTCTTTGTGCAGCATGCGCACATTGAGACGGACGATCGAAAGGGGCGTGTTGAAGTCGTGGAGAATATCTTTGACGAACTCTTCGGTCAATATCAGCGCACGCCTGAGCGGATGGAGCGAATAGAGTGAAAAGAGGACCGACAGAAGGGCCACGACGACTTCGACGAGCAGGAATTCGACAAAAAGCCCCTGTTGAATGCGGTGCAGGTCGGCACGGTACTTTTCGATCGGATAGGCGATCTTCATGACATATTTTTGGCTTTTGGGCAGCGGGAAAAGGGCATAGACGGCGCTATTGTCCTTTTTGAGCAGATAGAGTTCCGTGTCCTTTGATGGTACGAAATCGATCGTGAACTTCGGGCATTTGAGCTCGAGGCTGCAGATGCGCATCTGCGCGAAAATTTTGTTGTCGAAGCCGGATCGCTCCTTGATGTAGAGGTTGTAGAAAAGGGCCGCCAGAAGGACCGTCAGCGAGAGGAAGAAGAGTGAAAAACTCTTGAGAAAGGCTTCGCGCTCAACACTCTTCGAGCGCATACCCGACACCCCGGACATTTTTGAACTCGATGCCCGTTTTTTCCTTGAGTTTGTTGATCGCCACGCGCAGTGCCGCGGAGCTGGGATGTTCCAGGCACTCCAGCAGGATGTCGCGGTCGATCACCTGGCCAGGGTTTTGCAAAAATTTGCGCAGCAGGCACAGCTGCACATCGCCCAGCGAAATGATGGTGCCTCCCCGTTTAACGGTGAGCGTTTCGGGGTCAAAGGTGACATCTTTGCACCGCAGCAGCGTCTCTTTTTTGGCGAGCCTGGCATTGACGCGTATCAGAAGCTCTTCGGGGAAGAAGGGTTTTTTGAGATAATCATCCGCGCCCAGTTCGAAACCTTTGGCGATCGTTTTGAGATCGACCATCGCGCTGATGAAGATGGCCGGGGTCGCATCGTCGGCCCGCCGGAGCGATTCGAGCAGGTCGAAGCCGTCCACTTCGGGTACGTTGATGTCGAAGATATAGAGATCGTAGTCGTGGTCGTAGCTCTTCTCCGCCGCCTCCGCGCCGTCGGTGACCCGGTCGACCTCGTACCCATTCTCCTCGAGAAGCTCTTCGATCGTTTCGCCCAGCGCCTCGTCGTCTTCGAGTAACAGTATCTTTCTGCTCACTTCACACGCCTTCGATCTTAATTACAATAAACAACTTTTTATCTTTCTCAATTTACAGAGTTTTTCAAACAAATATTTTCAGTGTAGGCCAAACTGTTTTTGATAATACGAATCAATGTTTCTGTATAGAGCAAGACTTCATCAAATACTTCTACCAAATCTTCTTCTATATATTCATGAACGACTGTGTTTCTCACATCTTTCATGATTCTCAATGTTTCTATATCTTCGAACAATCCTCTTTTATGGGCACGATTGACCACATCTACAAGCGTGCCTTGATTTTCAAACTCATAGGCATCGAGCGTTCTAAAATATTTTCGTATTAAAAAATCGATCCCTCTGCTATATCTGCTGCATAAAGTTTCGAATTTTACAAACTCCTCGACAGAATACTCTTTCTTTATACCGATGTTAGAACATTCATTGAATGATAACTCAACCCAAAAGAGTTGTTTTTCCAACAGTTTTTTGTCCTGGACCAATTTCTCAAGCATTACAGCAACACTGCGTTTTGAAAAATATGTTTTACGAACGGATCTTTGAACTCTCCATTATCGAGGACAATATCGAGTTTTTGTTCTCCGAAATGTTTATAGAAATCGACTCGCAAAAGTCGTACATCTTTTTTTGTCAATTCGTCTGAAACGACAAGCAAATCTATATCTCCACCTCTTGCACTATCATCTACACGGCTTCCAAAGAGGTAGAGTTTTGCACTGGAAGAGAGAGTCTTCAATCTCTTTTTCAATATGTCAATTTCCTCTTTTGAAAGTCTCATCTTATCTCTCACACTTTTTCACTTCCAAATTCGCTCTATTTTTCTCGATTGTCTTTTTGCCTACACCTTTCACTTTCATAAGTTCCTCAATCGAATGAAAGCATCCGTGTTTTTCACGAAAAGCGATAATTTTTTGAGCGGTCTTGCTCCCGATACCTTTGAGTGATTGGAGCTCTTTCAGATCGGCATGGTTGATATCGACAGCCATAAGAGAGAGTGCCGCCGCAGCCAAAAGTGCAAATAGTTTCATGGTAATGCCTTTTGTTTTTATTTTAACATAAATTATTCACACGCCTTCGATCATATGGCCAACGAACTTGCTCATGTTGCCCAAAATTTCACCGCCGCGGCGGTACCCTAGCCCGCACCCTTCGTAGGCGAAAAAGAGCCCGGCCTGGTAGCGGTGCCCCGCGGCATCGGCCGGAAGCTCAGTGAAGGCCTGGTAGACGCAGGGCTGATCCTCATAGAGCGCTTCTCCGCTCTCTATCACTTCTCCTTTTTCATCCAGTATCTTGACACTGCCTCCTTCCCGTCCGAAAAAGGGTTTTTGCACCTGCTTGACATCCAAAGGCTCGAACGAACTCTCCAGCAGCAGCGGGTGATTCGGAAAGAGATCCCACAGAATTTTCAGCATCGCTTTGGACTGAAACATCAATGTATAGGCTGGATTGAGGATGATCGCCTTCTGGTTCTCCATGATCTTGGTGAGGATGCGCGCCAGATCCCCCTCTTCGATTGCGATCGTCTCCCACGGGATCAGTTTGAACCAGTATTCATACTGCTCCCCTTCGTAGAAGATCCCGTCCTCTTCGGAAAACTCCACCTCGTCCACGAAAGCGAATGCCGTGTGAAAACCGGCATCGTCGGCCATCTTTTGCAAAAGCCTGGTCGTATTCTCATCCTCGATATGACCGCGGATCGAGCTAAAAAGAATCTTCCACCCCTTGTAATAGGTTTCAAACGCCTCCAGGTCGCCATTTAGGACAATCAGCCGTTTGAAGTTATCGCGTATCGCTTCATAGACGTGGTTGAACTGCGCCGCTTCGTTGAGGCCGTTGGCCTTGAGCAGCGCCCACTGCACGATCGCCGTCTCGAAAAGCGCCGTCGGCGTATCGGCGTTGAACTCGAGCAGTTTGATCGGCTTTCCATCGATGCCGCCGGCAAGATCGAAACGGCTGTAGATGTGCCAGTGCACATCGTTCTCCCAGCTTTTCTTGACCGCATCGACGAGGTTGAAAGGGATGCCGATCTCGTGGAAAAGGTTGTTTTCGACCACATAATCGCCCGCCTGCACATACATGTCGTAGAGTTCGTTGGCCGCCTCGTAATAGGCTTCGGCCTCCGCTTCGGTGACGATGACCGCCTCGCCGGCCACATAGGGGGATTCATCCGAGTCGGTGTGCCAATGAAAGCCGATCGAGTCGAGAAACTCGGGGGTGAGGGGTTTGACTTTTTTTAATGGGACCACGCTATCCTCCTCAATCGAATGCAAAGCATGATTATAAATTTTTTGAAATCTCTTCACCGAACGATATAAAGTCGTCCAGATAATCTAAAAACATGTAGAGTTTTCTATCGTCTACAGCCACATATTCATGGATCAGTAGATTTCGCAGACCGACCATTCCGATCAATCTTTTTGCAAGCGGTTCCGTGAGGTATCGATGCTTCATCAACAGTTCGATACACTCTTTATAACTTTTGGGATTACCCAAATTATAGTAAGATGAAATTTTGCACGCAATATCTATGACTATTTGAATCGATTCAAACAAGCCATATCTCACTTCCCATTCGTAACGCTTATTGTGGATCAAATCATCCAGAGTGATCGATGATTTAATCTCTTTTAAAAGCAGGACATTCGCTTCAAGATGCTTGAGTTTTTCCAAAATTTCCATCTTGCAGCCTTTTTTTGAGGGCATTATCGAACATCTCGTACATATGTTTTTGGTCGAGATAGTATTTCAATGTTTGAGTTTTAAAGTCGACATATGCAGAATTGTCTTTGTTTATAAGGACTTCATGATTCTCTACAATGTTGTAACAAAGCCTGGCATTCGTTTTATATAAGTCATTTAAAATAACAAGATCCACTTTTTTGTTGAGTGCCGCTTCCAGGTTGGCAATCATTTCCCCCTCTCGGAGCAGGTCGCAACTCTTATTGGTATAGACAGCTATATCGACATCACTCAATGCAGTAGCACTGCCATTCGCTTGTGAACCGAAAATGAGTGCAAAAACGACTTCCTCGAATGGCTGTAAAATCGCTACAACTCTTTTTTTAATATCCATTTTCATAGTAGATCGATTATAGCACAGCCGAGGATGCGAGGTTCACAAAAGTACACTATCCCCCGAAACCGAATGTCGAACGCGATCTCGATCCGCTTCCACCGAAAAAGCCCGAACGGGTGGATCGGCTCTTTGTCGTGGAGGTTCGGCTCTGCTTGGCTTTGTTGAAGCTGTTGACGCTGCGGTTGTAGGCGGTGGGCGATTTGTAGCTTTGCTGCCTCGTTTTCTGATAGTTGGGGTTATTGAAGAGCTTGCTGCCGATCCAGCTGCCTATGATAGCCCCTGCCGCGGATGCCAGAATCGCTTCACCCAATCCAAGGCCGCCTGAAGAGAGCTCCGGATTCGTCAGCGCCGATTTTCCTTCGTCGATCTTTTTGGCCTCCTGTGCCACCAGTGCGTCGAGCTCCTCTTTGCTCAAAATCTTTTCGCTCCCGTCGAGCTTTCGCAAAATGACACGCGTCGCCTCGGCCGGATACTCTTCGGCGATCTTGTACTGACCCGGCGCCACTTCGTCTATCACGACAAAGGCCCCTTGTTTCTGACTCGCCTGAGTGAAGGCGTCACCCTGCCCCTGCTCTTTTTTTTCACAGCCACTCATCGCGATCATCGCCACGGCACCGAGCGATCCGACCATCGCATAGGTGGAAATCTTTTTTATATAGTGTTTCAAAATGAAATCCCTTGAAAATTCTTTCAGCTATTCTACCGAATTTCAATCATCAGTGGAAAAAATTTAAGTAATGAGCGGTTAGCATAACGGAAGCTTAATTGAAACATCATATTTCTTGACATAAATCAAGAAAAAGCCGGGCGGCACGATGTACAATTAAATCATGCAATCCATTCCGGTCATTTGGGCACGATGTTGTTGTCTCCAGATGACCGGAACGGTTAATCACACATACAAGGGAGTACGTATGAACAAAATCAAGATGAGTCTTGTTGCGGCGATCGCAGCGGCTGCAGCCACCACAGGCGCCAACGCAGGTGCTCTCGACAACATCCTCAGCAATCCGAAGCTCGATATCGAACTTCGACCGAGATATGAAGCTGTCGATGACAGTGTCAATAAAGATGCAAGTGCATTGACGGTGCGTACTGCACTCGGTGTTCAAGCCGGTCTTTTCGAAGTCGATGGCCTGAATGCACAACTTCAGGCGATGAGTGTCGACCACTTTGGACTTGTTGCCGATTATGCACCGGAAAAAGCTGGCTATGCAAAAGTTGTAGATCCTGCGCAAACGCGTATGACACAAGCGAATATCTCATACAGTGCCAACGATTTCACCGGTATTTTGGGTCGTAAAATGGTCGTTCTCGACAACGCCCGTTTCATCGGTAACGTCGGCTGGAGACAGATGCCTCAAACATACGATCTCGCAGCGGCCATCTACAACGGTGTCGAGAATCTGAGCCTTCTGGGTGCATATGTCACACGTGTTAATAAAATCAATACCAGTCATTTCGATACCGGTACCGTCCTTTTACATGCCACATATAAAGCAATGCCGGAACTGACATTGACGGCATATGACTACATGGTTGAAAACTTTGCCGATCATATCGGTATTCGTGCCACGGGCAAAATTGATCTCGAGAATGTAAAATTGGGATATGAAGCGGAATATGCCATGCAGAACGATCCTTCTTTGACAGATAGCGATGATGCTGTTTTCGGTTCCAATCCTTCCGGAGATGTGGATCAGGATGCCAGTTACTATAAAATCTCGGTATCTGGTAGTATGGATGCCTTCACGCTTGGTGTCGGCTATGAATTCCTGAGTGACAAAGGCAATGGCGAATTTGCCTTCAGCACACCTCTTGCCACACTCCATGCCATGAACGGATGGGCCGATGTTTTCCTTTCCACACCTGCTGAAGGTTTGACGGACACCAGTGTCAAGCTTGCCTATAATGCCGGTGAATATGGAAAACTGGCTGCCATCTATCACAGCTTCAGCAGCGATTCCAAGAATGCAGCGGGCGATGATGACCTCGGATCGGAAATCGATGCTGCTTACAATGTCAAAGTCGCCAAAGGTCTCGGCCTTCTGCTCAAAGGGGCATGGTACAGTAAAGGTGACGATTCATTCGGCAAACAAGATACTACCAAATACTGGGTACAGCTCGACTACAAATTCCACGCCGAAATGTAACCCTTCAAACCGCCTTCGGGCGGTTTGCTTCAGCAGTACGCGACTCATTCCCTCCTACTCCTTGCAGCGTACTGTTGAATCAAATTCATTCCTCAATTCTTCTTCGCTATAATCTATCCACTATTCCCCAATAAAAGGAGTATCCATGCGGCATCTCATCACGACCGACGACCTGGGTCTCGACGAAATCGAAACTCTTTTCAAAGATGCCGAATCCTACCTTCAGGCACCGCCGCCTAAACTTTTGCAAAACCGCCTCGTGATCACCCTCTTTTTCGAAAACTCCACCAGGACCCGCAGCAGTTTCGAAATCGCGGCAAAGAAACTCGGGGCCGATGTCGTGCATCTGGATGTCGCCAGAAGCTCCACCAAAAAGGGAGAAACACTCTACGACACCGCCGCCAATCTCAATGCGATGGGGCCAGACGCCATCGTCGTGCGCCATGCGCAAAGCGGCACCCCCTACCAGATTTCACGCCACGTCAATTGCGCCATTTTCAACGCCGGCGACGGCGCCCATGCCCATCCGAGCCAGGCACTGCTCGATCTTTTCACAATCCGCCGTCACTTCAAAGGCGATCTCGAAGGCAAGCGCATCGCGATCGTCGGGGATATCAAAAACTCCCGTGTCGCCAATTCCAACATCCGACTGCTGCCCCGTTTCGGTCTGAAGATCACACTCGTGGCACCGCCGCACTTCCTGCCCCGAACCGATCTTGAAACCACGACGAGGCTGAAGGATGTGATCGACGATGTCGATATCATCATGAGCCTGCGCACCCAGACCGAACGCCACGCCCAGCCCATCTACGCCAGCCTCAAGGATTATGCCTCCGATTACTGCATCACCAAAGAGCGCATCGGCGATCGAAACATCATGCTGATGCATCCGGGGCCGGTGCACCGAAACATCGATATCGACGATGCGATGCTCTCCGATCCGCGATGCAAGGTGCTCGAGCAGGTCAAAAACGGCGTCGCCGTCCGCATGGCGGCGCTCAAAAAGTTGATCCTCGCCAACGGATAACCGGGCGTTGGAGCGCATTTCACGCCTCGCCGCCGCGGGCACGCCGTTTCTTTTCATCGTCTCCTACGACAAACGTGACGTCATCGTCCATCCACTCGACGATCTACCCTCGGATATCCGATTCAGTATCAGGGGAAGGGGGATGGAGGATGGAGGATGGAGGATGGAGGATGATTTTTCACTTTCCGCTCCCCGCTCTCTCACCCCTTTTCCCGTGCCGTTTACGGCTTACAAAAAAGCCTTCGATCGCGTCATCGAAGAGATTCGCGCCGGCAACACCTATCTGCTCAACCTCACCTTTTCGACACCCATTCGAAGCGCCTTGACACTCGAAGAGATTTTCCGAATCGCCAACGCTCCCTACAAGCTGCTCTACAAAGAGGCGTTCGTCTGCTTCTCTCCCGAGCCTTTCATCACCATATCTCCCGAAGGCGTCATCGCCACCTACCCGATGAAAGGGACGATCGACGCCGCCATTCCCAACGCCGAAGCGTCGATACTGGCCAACCAAAAGGAGATGGCCGAGCATGTGATGGTCGTCGACCTTCTGCGCAACGACCTGGGTATCGTGGGGCGGCACGTGCGGGTCGAAAAGTTCCGCTACATCGACCGCATCGTGACCGCCGACAAGACCCTTTTGCAAGTCAGTTCGAAAATCACGGCACAGCTTCCGCCCGATTGGCCCTCGAAACTCGGAACCATTCTCGATCGCATGCTGCCGGCGGGCTCAATCACCGGAACGCCGAAAAAGAGAACGTGCGAAATCATCGAATCGGTGGAAACTCATAAAAGAGGATTTTTTACGGGAGTCTTCGGGGTGTTCGACGGCACGAGCCTCGAGAGTGCGGTGATGATCCGCTTCATTGAACAAAAAGGGGAGAACCTCTTCTACAAAAGCGGCGGCGGCATCACGATCGACAGCGACGCCGCTGCCGAATATCAGGAGATGATCGACAAGATCTATCTGCCTCTTTAATGTCTGTGGCGATGCGCCACGAAGGCGCGGTAGAGCTCCTCGAAGCCCTCTTCACTGGCGTGCTCGACGGCTTTCATCCGTTCGATCGCTTCATGGTAGGCCTTCTCGTCAAGCCACTTTTCGATCGCCTCTTTGACGCCATGGTGAACCTCGGCATGGTAGCGCGTTACATCGTCGATCGTTTTGGGATCGTCTTTGATATTCGACTTGTTCTGTTCGAACCACTTGCCGAACCGGCAGCTGTTTTCATCGATGACCTCCGCGCGCGCGCCACGGATGAATGCTTTGTAGGCGAGCAGCTTGAAGAGGATATGGTCCATTTTCCCGACACCGATACCGATTTCGTTGGTGATATCTTCGGTAATTTCCCGGATGCGCCGTGAATTGCCGATGACATGTTCGAGTTCGTCGAAGAAGGCCGCCATCTTCCGCTGAATCGTTTCGCCGCTGTGCCTGAACCGTTCGGCCACATCCATGATGTCCGAGGTGTTCTGTTTGAGCTGCCCGATGTTGATCTCCACCTCCTGCGTCGCCTTTTGGGTGCGCTCGGCCAGTTTGCGCACCTCGTCGGCCACGACGGCAAATCCCCGGCCATGTTCACCGGCCCGCGCCGCTTCGATCGCGGCGTTGAGCGCCAACAGATTGGTCTGATCGCTGATATCTTTGATCAGGCCGATAATGTCACCGATCGACTGCACGCTTTCAGTCAGGGTGTTGGCCCCGTTTTCGAGGTTGCTGGTCTCCTGGCCGATCTCGTCGATATTGGCATTGACATCATCACGCTCCTGCTCGACCCTCTCGATTCGCTCTGCCGTTTTCGTGTTGAGATCATCCGCTTCGTCGAGCATTTCACCGTTGTTCTCCATAATGGTGCGCGTAAAACGGATACCGCTTTCGTAGGAGGCGATCAACATATCGATCACCTCATCCTTGAGCTTCGACGTCTCTGTCTCTTGCGTTTGTTGGCTTTGGCCGCGTATCGCGTCCAGTTCGCGGCGCGCCTGCGCCAACTCGTCGTTCAGACGCCTGTTTTCGGCCTCGAGCGCTTCTATCCGCGCTCTCTCTTTCCCGCAATCATTGAACCAACCCATTCACCACTCTCTTTCTTTTTTGGCAGTATATATCGCTTATGACTTCAACTTATTCCATATATCGGCCATTCTGTCGAACTATTTAAACGGTATTGTAGGCGCGATCGCCCGCATCGCCGAGTCCGGGAACGATATAGGCATCCTTGTTGAGTGTCGGATCGATCTGGGCAATATGGATAGCCACGTCGGGAAAGCTTTTTTCTACACGTTCCACCCCCTCTTTCGCGCCAATGACATTCAAAGAGATGATACGGGCGGGGTTTTGTGTTCTTAAAAGCGCCAGCGCGTCGTGCAGCGATCCGCCGGTGGCGACCATCGGATCGACAAGGATGACCGTCTTGCCTTCGATATCAGGCACGCGGTTGTAATAGAGGTGGCTTTGGAAGGTCTCTTCGTCGCGTTTCATGGCGAGGAAACCGCCTTCGATCCCATCGAGTGAGGAGAGGACACCCTCCTGCATCGGTAGCGCGGCGCGCAATATGGCGACACAGACGATCTTCGATTCGTCGATGAAGTCGCCGGTAAAATTGCCCTGCCATGTGGTGATCTTCCTGTCAGCCACCGGCAAAGCATCCGCCGCTTCGGCCAGAAGAAGGCGGGCGCACTCGCGAAGCAGTGCCCTGAAGGCGGCGGCATCGGTCCCGGCATCTCTGAGGCGGTTGACGATATGTTTGACCAGGGGAGACCTACTCTCTACAATCATCGCAACTCCTTGTAGGTATTTACGACGATTGTAACATAGAGAGGGTTATTCGGCGGTGGATTGAAGGAGTTTGACGATATCTTCCTGCGCCTTTTCGAGCTCTTTGAGCGCGGTGGGGTCTTCGATGGCCAGTGTCGCCATCCAGTTGAAGACGTTGGGATAGACCATGACGGTCTTGTTGCTCCCTTTCTTGTGGTAGATTGCCATCGTGCAGGGGGCGAAAACTCCCGCTTCGGGGCGAATCTGCGACACGGTGTAGATCACTTTGAGCTTACAGAGTGAATAGGTGTCGTAGAAGATATAGGTATCGATGCCCGCCTCTTTGAGAAAGTAGTTGTAGTCGAGGAAATTGGCCATCACGAATCCGATCGGCTTGAGCCCGTCTTCGATCACCATCTCCACCTCTTCTTTGTTATCTTCGGCCTCATCGTCGTCCACGTCGAGCACAAATCGCGTCAGCGGCTCTTTCGTCAGCGGTTTGGGGCTATAGTCGAACTTCACTTTTTTGGCCCCCGGCATCGCTTTGATAAGTGTCTGGATATCTTTGTCTTCGAGCTCCTGCAAAACTTTGTTGTCATAGGGAAGCCCCATAATTTTGGCTTTGGCGAATGCACTGAGTGTTCCCGCATAGATGGTGTCGTCACCTTTTTTCTGATAGATCACGACGGTGAACGGGGCGAAGACGCCGCTATCTGGATGCTTGGAAACGAGTGCCTTGGTCACCTCGGGGTAGTAGACAGTCATCAGATTGTAGATCGAAAAGACCGTCTTTCCGAACTGTTTGGTGAAAGGGCCGTTCATATCCCTGTTGGTTTCGACTTTGTAGCCTGCAAGGGTAAAGGCCTCCTCGATCGATTTGGTCGTCACGGCATCGCTCTTTTTGACACCGAACATGATGATCTCTTTGTTATCCGCGTAGAGGCCGCATGCAAGCAGCAGCGCCACGACGATTTGCAGCAATTGTTTCATTTATTCTCCTTCTTTTTTTATTTATTATGGGCGGATATAGATCCAGCCCTTGAGGTCACGTTCGACCAATTCGACGATGCCGGCCGTCACGATCTCGACATCTTCGATCAGATCTTCTGGTTTGATCTTGAGCGTTCGCATCGTATTGTGACAAGCGACAAACTCAACATCGTAGGTTTGCAATGCACGCACGCGCACCGCGATCTTTTTCTCTTTTTTGAGCAGCGTCCGGATCCCCTTGGCGTAGCAGATGATCGCGATCTGCACATTTTCCGGCCCGTAGAATTTCATGACATTGTTGGCCGAACTGAGCACATGGTTGATCGATTCGTCGTCACCGTGGGTGATCGGAAAAACGATCTTTCTCGGATTGTCGATCGAAGGTTTCGGCTCGGCGAATTCGGTTTCTCCAAACAACAGCCCAAACGCCAGCAATATCAATATCACACGTCTCATTTTTTACCTCCATCTTTGACGGTATCGGCCTTTTTCTTCACTTCCCGCAGTATCTGCAGAAAATCGTCCCTCATCCACGCACCCGGAATCTTTTTCAAAAGCCTGCCGCGGCTGTCGATGAAGAAGAAGGTCGGCGTCATAGCGTACGAGAGCCCCGCCGGCAGTGCCTGGCGGCTGACGTCGATGCGCACGGGAATGAAATCTCTTTCGATCGCCTCGATCACCTCCGGCTCTTTGAGTGTCGTCTTCTCCATCTTGACACAGTAGTGGCATGTGGGGCTTGTGACTTCGATCATGATGATCTTGCCGGTTTCGAGCGCCTCTTTTTTGGCCGATTCGAAATCGACGAAACTCACTTTTTTCGCCTTTTTCGCCGGCGGCATGTAAAAATAGAGCCACTCGGCTACCGCTTCGAGCTCTTCGTCACCAATCTTGCCTTCCAAAGAGGGCATCGTTTGAAAATAGGCCAGCACTTCGGGCATACAGATACTTTTTTGACGATCGGGATGGAGCACATAGTCGTGCACGAAGGACGCTACCTCCATCAACTGCATATCCTTGTCCCCCTTGGGGTCGCCGATACGCTGTTTGAGGCGGTAGGCGAGCTGGTTGACCGTGGGGGCTTTGAGCCGAAGCTTGGTGTTGTTGTGTTCGGTGAAGTTGGCCATCAGCTCCTCGACCGGAATGTAGAGTGTATGGCATCCCGCGCACTTTTGCTCATAAACCTTCTCACCGTCGACCGCCCAGGCCGAGATCGACAGGAACGTTGGCAAGAGCGTCGGTATAAAAGCGAGCAGAAGCCATAACAGAGACTTTTTCATTCGCTCTCCCACTCCAGCTCTTCATAGGCTTTGATGACATTCTTGCCGTGCAGCAGATCGTACATCGCCATATGGCCGTATTCGGGCATCGCCGCATAGGTCGCAATCTGTGTCATATCGATATCCTCTTCGAGCGCTTTTTCGATCTTTTGCTGGAGTTTGGCCAGATAGGCATCGATGAAATCGAGCGCATCGGCACCCGTCTTGTAGCCGTGGCCTCCGACCGCCGTCCTCCAGTGCAGCGTGCGAAGTCTCTTCACAGCCTTTCGCCACCCCTTCAACGACCCGTCGCGAAGCGAAGGAAGGCGATCGTTGAAGACGAGATCGCCTGCAAGGAGCACGCCTTTGTCCGGCACGAAGAGCGCCAGATCGCTTTGACTGTGGGCCGGTTCGTTGAAGACGATTACCTCCAGCTCCAATCCGCCGATCTTCATATGTTTTGAATGGGTCACTATATGGTCCGGCGGTACGGGAACGGTACCTTTGAAGAATGCGGGGGCAATGGCACTTTTCATGCGGCTGTCGTCAAGCTTTTCGTGATTTTTGAAAGCGCCGCTCCCGTAGATCGGCACCCCTTTTTCTCGATAGAAGCCGTTGCCCAGCCAGTGGTCGTCGTGAACATGGGAGTTGAAAACCGCCAGCAGCGGCATCCGTTTGATACGCTGCATCGTTTCATGCGACTCTTTGGCGTAGAGCCTCGTCGGCCCGCTGTCGAATACGATCCACCCGCTGCCGGCATCGAGCCAGCAGCTGTTGACCATATTGCCATTGTTTTTGGTATTGGGGGATTTGAGGGCGCCGAAGAAGCAGTAGAGCCCGGGGGTCACCCGGACGGGCTCAAGCCCATACTCCTGCGCCCAGAGCACGATCGCCGTCAGACACAAAAGCAGGAGCTTGTTCATCATGGGCTCTTAGAACGTATAGTTGACTTCGAAACGATATTCGTTATACGAAGGATCTGATTTCGACACAGCACCCGTCTGCGCGTCGCCGCTGGCGATGCCGATACGTACACGCGCCTCCAGCCCAGGGAACGATTTGAACTTCTGGATCGCATCCAGATGCAGGACGTTGGTATCAGCCTGAACGCCCGGCTTGGCGTCATCGAAATCCTGCACGGCGTAGCGGAACATCGCCGAAAGACCCGGAACGAGACCCGCTTTGTCGAAGCTGTAGTCGCCACGGATCATCCACGTCTTGGTGTTGGCGTACCAGTTGTACTGCGCCATCGCACGGGTGAAACCGCCGGTCGGGAACCCTCTCCATGGGGCGACGATATCGGCCTGATCGGCGATTTTGGAGTAGCCCAGGCGCATTTTCCAGGGCGCCTTGCTCTTGATGTCGATACGCGCGGCCACAAGCCAGCTGTCGAGGCTGTTTGGATCGTCGTAACCAGCTGTATTGCCCTTGAGGTTCGCCACCGCACCGAGCTTGCCGTCGAGTCCGTCGAACTGTTTCATGTATCTGGCACCGGGGATCACTTTGTAGTCGCCCACAGGGATCGTGTAGTGCGCTTCGATCGTCGCCGAAGAGACCACATCCGGCACGGCCGTATAGTTGGCTTTGAGTTTCAGGTTCTTGATCGACTTGTTGGCCGCTTCGAGGACGATGAGATCGTGGTTCGGATCTTCACCCGCAGCCACAAAGGCGGCATAGTTGAGTGATTTGTTGATCGCCGAGTCGTCGTTGTTGCCCCAGCTGTCGCCGCTTGCATCCTTGAACGTGATCACGTCGTGGAAACTGGTGTGGTCACGCAGCTTCTGCTTTGTCAAGTAGGCCGCCTTGAGTGTCGTCTTCGGAAGATCTTTGGAGACGACGGTATAGCCTTCGAAGGTGTTGGGAATCATCTTCGTGTCGTTGCTCTTGGTCAGGAAGCTTTCGAAAATCTGACGTCCCACACGGATTTTGGTGTTGTTGAACCGGTACTGCAGATAAGCCTGCGCGAGGACCGTCATGCCCCAGTCACCGGTCGTTTTGACATTGTAACGGCTTGTCGTATCCTTGCCCGCCTTGATGGAGCCTACATCGTCACTATCCATGTGCCACGGGTTTTGGGACGTGTAAAGGCCCGCCATACCACTGAAACCTTTGTATTCGGCCGATTTGTAGAGCAGACTGCCGCCGAATCCCGCGGCCCAGTTATCTTTTTTCTGGTCGTCTTTCCAGTCCCATCTGAAGGTATTCATTCGAAGGCGTCCGTAGAAGATCCCTTCGGTCAGCATCTCTTTCAAAGAGTCCACTTTCGGGGGGACTTTGTTGAAGACGAGTGTTCGGTTACCCTTAAGCGTCACTTTCGGCTTATCCGCCGCTTGTACCGCCATGCCTGCACCTGCTGTCATAAGGAGTGCCATGCTCAATTTGATAATTTTCATCTGTTTCCCTTTCATGCTTTGGTTTGTATGTTACAATTTCCTGTAAATTTTTTTACACTTCAGTGTGCCCCGGCTTTCGGTTCGTTTATATGTAGGAGTAGGAATGAACTTTAAAGCCAGGGCACGGCCACGTATGACTAACAGAGGCCACCCTTCTTCGGACATCCGCATTTGACATCCAACACATTCACATTCGATTTGTTCGGCACGTTCACCGTCCCTTTTTTGGCGATATAATCGGACGTAATGTCATAGACCGGACGGATCTTGCTTTCGCGCAGGTTCTTGCCCGCACTCTGCAGATTGCCGCCCCATGCCGAGACCACATAGTCTCTGGTCGGATTCAGCGGCTTGCCGTTGACCTTGATGTTGCCGATCCGCTTGCCGCCTGGCGCGCCAATCTTGATGTCGTAGGTCACGCCGGTCAGGCGGCTCATATCCCCGCCTTGCTGATAGAGCGGATTGGCGTTGAAGACATTGTCGGCGATATCTTCGAGAAGCTGCGCGATCTTGCCGCCCTGCAGCTCGAAGGTATAGACCTCCGGATAGGTGATCGCCGTCATCTCGTAGACGTTGTCGACCAGTATATCGTCGCCAGGAAGCAGCGTCGTTCCCCACCGGTACCCGGGGGTGAAGGTGATCTCGTTGTCCGTCTCGTCGTGAATCGCTTCGCCGATCAGCGCGTCAAAGGTCGAATAGAAGGTGTCACGTTTGTAGAGCAGCCCCTTCGTCTTTCCGAGCACCCTGCCGAGCTCCTTGTCGTGGGGGGCATAGAGCGCGTCAACCAGTTCGATGCCTTTCTTGTCGGGGGCGATCAGATTCGACGCGATCGGGATCAGTTTGTAATTGTACCCCACGACTCGCTTGTTTTTGATGTCCAGATCCAGGCGACCGACGAATTTTCCGTGGCTTCCGGCGATGATGATCACCGTGCCGTCGATCGTGATCGGTTTGGGCCCCGGATCGTGGGTGTGGCCGCTGAGAATGAAGTCGATACCGTGCACCTTGCGGGCCACCTCCTGGTCGACGCTGAAGCCGTCGTGGCTGAGCAGTACGACACAGTCGACCTTCTTCTCTTTGCGAAGCTCGTCCACATACTCCTGCAGCGTATCCAGACGAAGGCCGAAACTCCACCCTTCGGTGAAACGTTTCGGGTTGGCCGTCGAGGTGAACGGGAACGACTGCCCGATGATGCCGATCTTCGCACCGCCGACCTCTTTGATCGTGTAGGGCTTGAAGACCAGCTCTTCGAAATTGTCGCTGAAAGGGTCGTTATCCACGATGTTCTGGGAGATGAACTCCGCATCGAGTTTGTCGATCAGTTCGGCGACACGCTCCTTGCCGTAGGTAAACTCCCAGTGGCCGACCATCACATCGACCCCCAGGTAGTTCTGCGCCTTGACGATCGCTTCGCCGCCGCTCTTGAGCGCCACGGCGGTCCCTTGCCACGTATCGCCCGAATCGAGCAGCAGGACATTGTCGCGTCCCCTGTCTCGGCGCACCTCGTCGACGACGGTTTTGATGTGGGCGATGCCCCCCATCTTGCCGAACTTCTTCGCCAGCGACTCGAAGTTGAGGTAGGTGTCGAAATAGGCGTCGAGCGTGCCCGGCTTGATGCCGTAGAACTTCGCGAAACTCTTGCCGCAAAGAAAGCCCGGCGTACCGGTCAGGTTCGGCGCTGAGATGAGCGTGGAGGGTTCACGCCAGTAGAGCGGTTTAATGTGTGCGTGCAGATCGCAGATATGCAGCAGCGACACCTTGCCCACCGGCTTGAAGTCCATGATATCGGTCGCGGTGATCTCGTCGGCGCGCTTGTGGCCGGCCATCAGGTTCCCGCCGGCTCCAAGCAGCCCCATCGCCGCGGCGATCTGTAAAAAGTCTCTTCTGGAGATATCCATCAATCTATCCTTATCGTTTCAGGCCGGGAATGGCGATCTTCTTGCCCTTCTCTTTGGCCAGGTTCGTCACGTAGACCTCCAGCGCCACCATCTCTTTACTGCCGATGGGAATGACCGCCAGCAAGGCGTTTTTCATACATCCCTGGAAACGGCGCTGCAGCGTTCTGAGCGACGATTTGGTCATCCGGTAGGCCGGCCATGTGCCGCCCGCGTCGACTTCGCCCAGATCGGGAAGCTTCTGCGTTCGAAGCAGCAGCCCAACCACCTCTTTGGAGTGGCAGCTGTTGCATGAAAGCCCCCGTTTGCCACGCTTGGTCATGAACATTTTCGTCCCGAGCTCGTAACTCTCTTTCATCTTCTCGTTGGCATTGACATCGATCGCCACCGGCAGATCGTTGGCCAACGATTTGGCATAGGCGAGCATCGAAAACATCTTGCCGCTTTTGAGCTTGAACGGTTTGTGGCCGTTGAGGTACATCACCGCCTGCATCACCTGATCGAGCCCCAGCACCTCACCCACCTGGGGAATGTACCGGGGGAAGGTGGCGATCGTTTTGGGAAGGTCGTCGACCTTCACGCCCAAAAATTTCGCCATCGCCTCTTCGGTCACCAGTTCGTCGAAGAGCTCGCTTCCCTCTTCGACGAAGATGTCGGCGGGATTGTTTTCGAGCATCTCCTGGTAGAGTTCTTTGTCGGCCGCAGACATGCTGAACTGTTCGGAGGCCAGAGCCAGCGAAGCCGTCATGGCCAGTGCCGCCATCGTCGATATGATTTTTTTCATCACTTATCCTTTTTTCGGCTTGACCTTTTTGGTCTTTTCGTTCACTTCGCCCAGGTTGTCTTTGTAGACCACCTTGATCTTGCCAGGTCCTGTGATCTTCATGTTGATCGAGAAGTAGGGGTTGGTCGATACAGACTCCCATACGACCAGTTTGGTCACCAGTTTATCGTTATAGAAAAACTGCACGTCGTTGATATAGTGCGCCGGGATGATCTTTCCCGTCTTCTTGTCTTTGCGCATCCCTGTATCCATCGGGTGGATGACGATGAAATCGACCTTGACGATATCGCCGACTTTATATTTTCTTGGTTTGATTTTAATGAGTGATTTTCTTTTTGCCATGATATGCTCCTTTTATCCAATCAACCGCATCCGCCGATGGTTACTTTGACACTTTTGTGCGCCTTGACATAACTGCCGTCTCCCAGTTTCGCGACCGCGACCACTTCCTGCGTGCCGCCCAGCTTGATGCGTGTGGCGAAATAGGCTTTACCGTTTTCGGGCGTCAAAAAGAGATCCGCGCAGCGAGCGTTGGAGTTTTTGGAAGCGAGAATGTGAATCTCCTGGACATAGTTGCCAGGCTCCATCGGATGATCGACCGTCACTTTGACGGGAACGACCGCCCCATTTTCCGCGATTTCCGGCACGACGAGCTTGACTTTCGGTGAGTCAACCGCCCCTTTGCCGTGAGTGATGACCTCAAGTGCCTTCTTGTAGGGCATTTCGTTGGGGCCTTTTGGTTTCTTCTTCGCTGCGAGCGTCACGCTCGGCACACCGACGGCCGTGAGCGCGCAGGCGCCCGCCAATCCTTTTAAAAATCCTCTTCTTTGCATTGCATACTCCTTTTTGCTATTTTTCGCTGACGACATAGGATGTGATGTCACAAATCTCGCGCGGCGTAAAGAGCCCCGTGGTGAGATTGACTGTCATATGTGTATTGGGGTTGTGTACCCGCGGATCGGCGATCTGCTGGTAGACATATTGGTAACTTCTAGCACCGCTTTCGATGAAGTGCTTCTTGTAGTTGTGCAGATCGGGCCCGATGTTGCCGGCGCCCTTGGCCCCTTCGATGTTGTGGCAGGCGACACAGTTGCCATACTGTTTGGGCTTCTTCTTACCATGGACTTTGACGAATTTGGCCAAACCTTTGGGTGGCTTCTTCTTCGCCTTTTTTCCATTGAGGTTGTGGAAGATATATTCGCCCCGGGCGATCGCGAGCTTGTCGGTCGTGATGCACCCTTTGGGCATCGTATAGCTTTTGGGCGGTGCGAGCCGGTCTTTTTTCAAGATCTTGCTCGCGTCGGGCATCTCTATGACGCTCTTGAGATCGGCGGCGTGAAGTGCCACAGACAGTGAGAACGCCAAGAGCCCGGCACCCAGCATCAGGCTTCGTTTGCGATGCATATTCAACTCCTCTTATTTAAGTTCAACAGCATCGTAACGCGAGTTTGTAAATTTAGTGTAAAAATTTTTAATATTCGAAAGAAGTTTTATTGAAAATGGAGTATTATTTTTATTTATTATAGAAAGTATAACTGAAAGTGCTTCCTTTGCCGTATTCGGACGCGATGTCAATCGTCACACCCTCTTCGTCGGCGATCTTTTTGACGATATTGAGCCCTATGCCGAAGCCGCCTTTGAGACTGTCTTCACGATAATAGCGTTCGAAAATGCGCCCCGGCTCTTTCATGCCGACCCCTTCGTCACGCACGATAAAGCGCACACCGCCCTCCACATCTTCCAATTCGACGCGGACTTTCCCTTTTTCATGGCTATATTTGATGGCGTTGGAGAGTGTGTTGTCAACGATGCGCAGTAGTTTGGTCGGATTGAAACGGATGGTGACGCCCTCTTTGATATCGGTCTCGATGTCAATGTCGCGAAGCAGCGCCACCTCTTTGAAATAGTCGACCCGATCATGCAGAAACTTCGAAAAGTCGATCTCCTCCTTCACATAAGCCATACGTTCGTTTTTGATCAGGTAATCCATATCGTTGTAGATCGTCGCGAGAGTCTTGGCCGCAGCCTTGATACGCGGAATGTATCTGTTGGTACCGAATTTCCTGGCGAAAAGATCGGCATTGAGCTGGATGATCGCCAGCGGTGTATTGATTTCGTGCATCGAATCTTTGATGAAACTGTCCAACTGCGCGTTGAGCACTTCGAAGGGGCGGGCAAAGTTTTTGAAGACCATCCATGTCAGCAGAAAGAGAAAACCCGCAATCCCCACGATCACGGCCAGAACGGTGGCGTAGATCATCGCACTGTTGTGCTTTTTGGAGACGATGAGATAGCTGGCGCCGAAATAGCGCGCTTCGGGCAGCTTCATCACATAGTAGCGCCACTCTCCATGCTCATGGTATCCCGGGGTGAACGTGGAAGGCGTAAATGAAAGAAGCGAAAAGATCTGCCGCATGTTACCGTCATAGAGGCCCGCCTCGTACCCCGAATAGCGTGGAAAGTGAAACGCTTCGCCGCTTTGGGGGTTGTACCCCTCCATCTGCAGCACGATGTGGCGCGCACGCTCGATCAGGTCTTTGCGAATCTTTGCTTCGTTGATCGAGAGCATCAGTTGGGTATAGACAAAGAGCGGCACGAGCATGATCACGGCGATCAAAGCAGCGTAACGAAGGGCATATTTGCGGGCGAACCGCTCGCGGTCAAAGATCAATGCGGTACCCCAGCCCGCGGATGTTGGTGATGAGCCCCGCGGAGAACTTTTTTCTCAGTTTGTTGATCTGCACCCGGATGTTGGCCGGATCGACCGCTTCGCCCCAGACGAACTCCTGAAACTCTTCGGGCGTCACGACCTGGCCGCGTTTTTGCACGAGCAGTTCGAGCATCCGTTTCTCCGTTTTGGTCAGCGCGATCTCCTCCCCTTCATGCTGGAGGACGAACCTTGAAGCGTCGTAGCTGTATCCGTTGGGAAGTTCAATCGTATCGCTGCTGGTTTTGAGGCATTCGGACTTGATCGCGTGTTCGATGCGAAATTGAAGCTCCACCAGGTCGAACGGCTTTTTGATATAGTCGCAGCAGCCGCTTCTATACCCTCTGGCCAGTGCGTCCACATCGGTCAGCGAAGTGATGAAGATGGCCGGCAGCGTCTTGCCGTGCTCTCTGGCCGTCTGCAGCAGCTCGAAGCCGTTGATACCCGGGACATTGACATCCAGCAGCATCAAATCGTAACTCTTCTCAAAAAGCGCGTCGAGCGCCTCGTCTCCCGAAGCGAAGTCGTCGACTGTGAAGCCCAGATCTTCGAGAAACTCCAGAATGCCGATTCTGAGCGTATATTCATCTTCGAGCAGCAATATTCTCATTCGATCCTCCCCGTCACTTTTCGTTTGCGGCTCTGATGCAAAATGATGTCGATCAGCTCCTCTTTGGTGTAGGTGCGCAGCACTTCGTGAATCTCCTGTTCCACCAAAAGCCTGTCTTCCCCCTCATAGGTGTTGAGGAGTTTGAGAAGATTTCTGTCATAGATGCTCCGGTAGCCGCCTGTGGGGTCTTCCCAACGGTTGATGATCTGGTAGAGGTCTTTGCGGCTGAAATCGAGAAAGAGCGAGATACGGCGGTCTCCCTCCATCAGGCGCCGCAGGTCGTCCCTGTCGATCACCATCAAAAAGAACCCGATCTTCTCTCCGTTGCCAGCGAGCATCTCTTCGGCGATATAGAGTGCCTTTCCGTCGAAAAGATAGCGCCGGCGCATCAGCCGATCGAAACTCGAACCCGTTTCGAGATTGGCGACCTGCTCGAGAAGATTGGCGTTGTAGTTCTTGTTGCTGATTACGAAGTGGCCGACGGTGGGGTTGTCGCGCATCAGGGTCGCGTTGTTGAGCAGTTTGTCGTCCATCAGCACCAGAAGCTCGATCCCCTGGCGGCGAAGATCGTCGGTGATCGCGTTAAAAAATTGAAGAATTTCGAGATACCCGATCGCCTTGGCGCCCTTCATCACCGGCACGGTCGCCTTGATCGAGAGCAGCCGTCCCGGCTCTATCGCCACCTTGGGCTTTTTGAGCGTCGTGATCGCTTTGAGGTCTTCACGGAAAATATCCAGAGGCATGCCGGCATAGGTGTTGTCCCAGCTTCTGGCGAAGATGGTCAGATCGGTCGTGATCACCTGCGATCTGACATCTTTGGTCAATGTATATTCGCGAAGGCGCGTCAGCGCTTTGGAGAGGATCTCGTAGCCGCGATCCTCGTCGTCGTCAAGCAGCGCCTCTTTGAGCGCCTTATTCTCCGCCAGCGCGATCGCCAGCGAGAGCGCCTGTGACTTCCTCGTATTGAGCTCGCTCCTGAAATAGGTTCTGAGCGTATCGGAGAAGGTGCGATATCTGTCTTCCCTCGCCTGCTCGGCCAGGTACCAGACACCCGCGCCCATCGTCACCGCCAGCAGAATGGCCAGCGCCACGAGCACTTTTTTATTCAACCAAGTGTAATTCATATATACATTATATTAAAATTTTGAATGATTTAAAAGAGGCTTTCATTGCTCCAGCGGCAGACCCTCCTCTTTCCAGGCGTTTATGCCCCCTCGGACATTGATGGGATGAAACCCCATATTCGCCAGCATCCGCGACGCCATGGCGCTTCTGGAGCCGCTTCGGCAATAGACGATGAGCTTCTTCTCGCGCAGAGGCTCGAGACGGCCGATCTCTTTTTTGAGCTGCTGCACCGGGATCAGGACTGCATTGGAAAGATGGCCGTCACGGCGGTACTCTTCGGGCGTGCGCACATCCAGAATGGCTATATTTTTCTCATTTTCGATCATAGCCTGTGCCTCTTTGACATTGACACTCTCGAAGTTGGCGAAGATATACCCTTTCATATAGAGGTAAAAAAGAAGCGCACCCGCGGCGAGGAGAGTGATGACGATCGTCGAAATTTTCATTTGAAACCTTTGGATTTGATGGAGTAACCGGCAAGAATACCGACACTATCGGCCATAATATCCAAAATCGAGGCATCCCGGTAGGGAAGAAAGTATTGAACCACTTCGATGAAAACACCGATCAGCGCCATTCTAATAGAAATTTTGAAGAAGCCGCCGCCAAACCCCAGCATATACAATAGTGTCAAAACCGAAAATGCCGCCGCATGCTTGATTTTATCCGCCTGATCGAAATCGGGACCGACATCGATATGAGGTGCAAATGCAAGATAGAAAATTGTGAAGAGGGTTATAAAAAAGAGCCACCTGGACCAAAAAACGAATCGTGGTGAATGAATGAAAGAATAGATAAATTGCTGATCAAAAGAAGACATGGAGAAACTTTGAAAGAGAAATTGGTGGAGTTGAGGGGAATCGAACCCCTGTCCAGAAACAAGCAACTCCTGGCGTCTACATGCTTAGATAGCATTGCTTGGTTTAACACAGCTTCGCGCAATGCCCAAAGCTACGCTGTGCGAGTCTCGAAGATTCGTCGGCAGGCGAGACACCCTGCCGATATAGCCATAGAAGTGTGATACTCTCAAAAACCGCCTATATGGCGTCGGCGGAGAGAGCAGCCCCAGTAAGGGTTAACTTACGCAGCGTATGCGTAAGCGGGGCGGTAATTTGTGTTGTTTGCGTTTATTGCATTGTGAACAGTGGTCACGGGATGTTCAACCCGACATGCAGCCAGGAATCGCCTGCTCCTGTCGAAGCCAAGTCAACCCCATATATAAAAGAGAAGCTGCAAACAACTCACCTGCCGCCTCGAATTTTCAAAGCCTATTCGTTGATAGACTCCTTGATCGAACGAGCAAGTGTAGATATTTTAGCGATCTTTTCACTTTTTGTCAAGTTTTCTTTAAGCAAGATTCTCACGAAGGCGCTGCCGACGATGACACCGTCGACACCTCTGGCCTTATCTTTGGCCGTCTTTTCATTGACGCCGAAGCCGATATAGAGCGGGGTGTCGGTCTGTTCCCGCACCGATTCGATGATCGGTTCGAGCGACTCCTGCTTCTCGGAACCGGTAATGCCCGCATAGGCGACCATGTAGATGAATTTTTTGGCATTTTTGACGATGTGGGCGATTCGCTCTTTCGAGTCGGTGGGCGCGACGAATTCGATCAGCGAAACGCCGTATTTATCGAATGCCGTCCGGTAGGCGGCTCCCTCTTCATGGGGAAGATCGGGGATGATGAACCCGCTCACACCGAACGTTCGGGCTTTTTCAAGGAAAAAGTCGATGCCGCGATGATAGAAAGGGTTGAAATAGCCCATCCACAACGTATCGATCTTCGGAGCTATCCTTTCGCTCACTTCAAGCAAATCGGCCATCTTGAACCCTTTTTGAAGGGCGAGCAGGTTCGCCGCTTCGATGACGGGGCCGTCAGCGACGGGATCGGAAAACGGAATCCCCAGTTCGAGCGAATCGACACCCGCTTCTTTGAGCGCAAGCGCCAGATCGACGGTAAATTCCTTGTCGGGATACCCTGTGGTGATATAAGCAACCAGTTTTTTCAAATGTCAATGCTCCGGTACGTTGAGAATTTTGGGGTTGATCGGTGTGAGCTCTTCGTCTTTTTCTAGATTTCGATACCATTCGCGCATCTGGTCGCTCACCATGAGCAGCCAATCCACGGCATCTGCGTCAATCAGTGTCGGATCGCTCCTGAAGCGCTCCATCTCCTCTTCGGCCAGTTCGGCCAGCAGATAGAGTCGTTCAATCTTCAGATAGGAGGAGGCCGATTTGATGTTGTGGAACATTCTGAAAAGATCGTCGATACGCTCTTTTTTGTTCTCGGCATGTTCGAGCGCTACGACCGCAGGCTCCATCGCCTCCGTCATGATGTCGAAGTGGTCGATGAACTCATCGACGACCTCGTAATCGTATCGCTCTTCCAGCCGCTTTCTGATCCCCATTCGCGCCTCTTTCCGAAGCTCACAGCTCATTTATGCACGCCCCGTTTGATTGCAATTATACCATTTTTTGGATAGAATCACTCTACTTGAGGGGAGTTGAACAATGCGCAAAAAAGAGACGATCACATCGCTTCAGGCGGCCAAGGGAAGCCGCAAACTCGTCATGATCACTGCATACGATGCCCTTTTCGCATCGCTTTTTTCCGAATCGGCCGATATGATTCTTGTGGGCGACAGCCTCAATATGAGTTTTCTGGGTGAACCCGATACGCTCTCGGCCACTCTCGATCAGATGATCTACCATACAAGAGCCGTCTGCAACGGCGCGCCGGAGAGTTTCGTCATCTGCGACATGCCTTTTGGCAGCGTCAATACCCATCACGACGCCCTCGCCAACGCTGTCGAGGTCTTTCGCCGGACGCGTGCGGACGCGATCAAGATCGAAGGGGGCAAAGAACGCGCGCCGCTCATCAAACACCTCACCCAAAACGCCATCGCCGTCATGGGCCATGTGGGATTGACGCCCCAATCGGTACGCTCCGAAGGCGGCTACAAGGTCAAAGGCCGCTCGAAAGAGGATTTCGACCGCGTCGTCGAAGATGCCCTCAGCATCGAAGCCGCCGGTGCATTCGCCCTGGTGGTCGAGGGGGTGACGCCCGAACTGGGACGCGCCGTCACCGAGGCAGTCTCCATCCCCGTCATCGGCATCGGCGCCGGAAGCGAGACCGACGGTCAGGTTCTCGTCTGGTCAGACATGCTCGGACTCTTCGAAGCTTTCAAACCCAAATTCGTCAAAGAGTACCTGCAGGGGGCGGCCCTCGTCAAAGAGGCGGTAAAAAACTACGCCCAGGAAGTCCAAGAGGGAAAATTCCCCACCGAAGAACACACCTACCAATGAAAACTATTGATAAATCTGTTCACCGTTCACCATTCACCGTTCACCGTTTGCACGGAGTACAAAACTGATGCAGCGCATGGTCGAAATCGAAAAATTCGAGGCCGAAAACAGCTACGAAGCTTCGCTTCGTCCAAGCCGGTGGAACGAATATATCGGCCAGGAGAAGATCAAAAAGAATCTTCATGTCTTCATCCAGGCGAGCAAAAAGAGAGCCGAAGCGCTCGACCACATCCTCTTTTTCGGCCCTCCCGGCCTGGGGAAGACGACCCTGGCCTACCTGATCGCTGCAGAGATGGAGAGTGAAATCAAAGTGACCGCGGCACCGATGATCGAAAAGAGCGGAGACCTGGCCGCCATTCTCACCAACCTCGAAGAGGGCGACATTCTCTTCATCGACGAAATCCACCGCCTCTCTCCCGCGATCGAAGAGATTCTCTATCCGGCGATGGAGGATTACAGGCTCGACATCATCATCGGAAGCGGGCCGGCGGCACAGACGATCAAACTCGACCTTCCGCGCTTTACGCTCATCGGCGCCACGACCCGCGCGGGAATGATCTCCAATCCCCTCAGAGAGCGGTTCGGCATGCACTTCAGGATGCAGTTTTACGAAAGCAGGGAGCTGGCGAAGATCGTCACCCAGGCGTCCGAAAAGCTCGAAAAGCCGTGCGACGCCGACGCGGCACTCGAGATCGCGCGAAGAAGCCGCGGCACGCCGCGCATCGCACTCAGGCTCCTGCGGCGCGTCCGGGATTTTGCCGAAGTGGCGGATGAGCCCACCATCCACCTGGAGCGCACCCGATTCGCCCTCGATCAGCTGGGCGTGGACGAAGAGGGGTTCGACGAGCTCGACATCAAGCTGCTCAAACTCCTGATCGAGGCACGCGGCAAACCGCTGGGGCTCAGCACGATCGGCGCGGCACTCAGCGAGGACGAAGGGACGATCGAAGATGTGATCGAACCCTATCTTCTGGCCAACGGCTACATCGAACGGACCGCCCGAGGCCGTGTCGCCACACCCAAAACCTACGAGAGGTTCAACCTTTCGGCCCATACCAGGCAAAAGGGGCTCCTTTGAAAACACACCATTTCATCCTCTTCATTCTGGTGGTTTCGAGCTACTTTCTCTATAAAGTCTACGCCCCCTTCGTCCAGGATATCGCCATCGCCGTGCTGCTGATGCTCGCCACCCTCTCCATCGCGAAATTTTTCGGCAAGTTCATACCAAAGCGTTGGCAGGTCAGTACGTTGATGTCCCTGTTTCTGGGCCTCATCTTCTTTCTGCCGCTTCTGTATCTCATCAATGCCGCCGCGATCGCCGTCAGCCACTTCGACGCCGCCGCGATCGCGCAGCAGATCAAAGATCTTTCGCACTTTCTGCAAAATTTCACGCTGCCTGAATCGATGACCAAAAGTTTCAACATCGACACCTCTTCGATCAAACAGAGCATCGCCCAGATTTTCAGTGACGAAAATATCAAGAACCTTCTCAAACAGAGCGGTGCCGTCATCGGATCGGTGGCCGCGCACAGTGCCGTCTTCTTCAAAGATATGGTGTTGATTTTAATCTTCTATTTTTTCACCCACCTCTACGGCGAAGAGCTCGGGCACTTCATCAAACGGATCCTTCCGCTCGATTCCGGGCAGACACAGATTCTCTTTACCGAACTCTCCAACTCAATGGGGGTTGTCTTCTTTTCGATTTTGGCGACGGCAATGCTCGAAGGTGCCCTTTTTGCCGTCATCGTCGCCTTTTTCGGAATGGATGCACTGCTGCTCGGCATCCTCTACGGCTTCGCTTCGCTCGTACCGGTCGTGGGCGGTGCATTGATGTGGGTGCCCGTCTCTTTGTATCTGTGGAATACACAGGGGGCTTCCCCCGCCATTATCGTAGCACTCTATTCCATCATCGTCATTTCGGTGATCGCCGATACCTTCATCAAACCGGTGATCATCCGCGAGATCGACAGAAAACTGCTCAAAGAGACCAACGCCGTCAACGAAATCCTCGTCTTCTTCTCTATTCTGGCGGGACTTTCCACCTTCGGTTTCTGGGGTATGATCATCGGCCCCGCCGTAACGACCATCTTCATCGCCGTTTTGAAGCTCTACGACCAGCTTCAAATTGGAGAACAACAGATTTTATAATAAAGGAAAATAATGAAACGATTCATCTTCGCATTTATCGCTCTCTTCGCATTGAGCCTCTCAGCCGCACCGACGTCGCCGACCCTGACATTTACAATCAAAGGGATGGGCGCACCGACCCTTCATGTCAAAGAGTCCTCCAACGGCATCGTCATCGACGAATACAAAGGCAAAGTGGTGCTGCTCAACTTCTTCGGCAAACACTGCCCATGGTGCATGAAAGAGATTCCCCATCTCGTTGAACTGCAAAAAGAGAATGCGAAGAATTTTCAGGTCGTCGCCATCCACGCCCAGCAGCCGATGACGATGGCCGAGAGATCGGCACTTCAAAAGCGCTTCGGTTTCAACTACCCGATCTACGAATATACCGACAATGTGGACTTTGTGCAGTATATCTCCCAGCGCGCGCAGTGGACCGGAAGCCTCCCCTTTTCAATCATCTTCGACCAGAAAGGCAGCGCCTTCAAGATCGTCCCCGGCTATGCGCCGAAAGAGGATATCGAAGCGGCGATCAGATATTTGATTAAAAGCAGTGCTACAAAGTGACGACGGGCTTTTTGCCCCGTCTGTGGAGAAAATAGTATCCGACGATGCCGGCAATGATCATCAGCAGTGAAAGAAGCTGCCCCATCGTCACCCATCCGCAGCAGATGAAGCCAAGCTGGATATCCGGCTGACGCCAGAACTCCGCCACGAAACGTGCCATACCGTACAATATGGCATAGAGCGCGATCAACTCCCCTTCGAAACGCTGCCGCTTTCTATAGAGAAAGAGAATGACAGCCACGAGCACACCCTCCAGAAAGGCTTCATAGAGCTGCGAAGGATATCGAAGCGTACCATTGACATAGATCCCCCACGGAACGTCGGTGACACGGCCGACGAGCTCCTGGTTGAGGAAGTTCCCGATACGGCCGAAGATGTAGCCGACGGGTACACTGAGCGCCACCAGGTCCATCCACATCCAAAACGATGTCCTGCTCCGCCGCACAAAAAGCCATGTCGCGATGAGAAAACCGATCACCGCCCCGTGATAACTCATGCCGCTGATGCCGGTGAACGTCCCCCCGTGAAAGGGGTTGAAGATCTCCCACGGATGGGTCAGATACCAGAGGGTATGGGGGTCGTAAAAAAGAATGTACCCAAGCCGCGCACCGAGAATGACGCCGATTTCGGCATAGATGAAGTACCCGTCGAGCGTCTTCTCGTCCACCGGATAGTGGTCGTGTTTGACATACCATTTCGCCGCTACAAGGGCGGTCACGAGCGCGAGGACATACATGATGCCGTACCAATGGACATGGAACGGCCCTATGCTGAACGCGACGGGATCGAAATGTTCGTAGATATGTCGCCAGAAATCCATCGTCACTTTTTCGGTATGAATACGAGCCGGTTCACGTCATCGTAAAGAAGAAGTTTCCCCGAAGATTTGATGCGCCAATGTTTGGGGCCTTCGAGCGATTCGAAATAGCTATGCTCGAGTGCATGCCCTTCGATGCAGTAACGGCGTGTCGATCCGATGACCCCGAAGTGGATCGAATGGCCCGAGATTTTGGCACGGCCGAAATATTCATTGCATCCGCCAAAGCCACCGAAGCGCCCATCTTCGTCGATCTCGAGCGTAGGGCTCCTCTTTCCGTCGATGGATTGGCCGTTCAGCGATACGAGTCGCCACTCCGTTTCATAGAGTCCGCTCATATCCATAGGCGATGGTGCCGGATTTTGGATGCCGCATCCCGAAAGAAAAAGCACCAATATCCCCATAGCATAGATGAATATTTTACGCATCTTTTTCCTCCAGGGCGTCGGCGATCAGTTCGATCGGATTCTTGAAGACCGCCTTGCTGTCGGCCTGGTAGAGTGCGTTGCTCAACTGCATTCGGCAGGCGCTGCATTCGGCCGCCACCACATCGGCCCCTGTCGCGTCGATCATCGCCGCTTTCGGTTTTCCCGCCGCTTCGGCCAGATGGAACTTCTCGGTCTGGATCGTCACACCGCCGAATCCGCAGCAGCGGTTTGGATCGCTCATCTCTTTGATGGTGTAATTCTTTCCGATCAGCGCGCGCGGTTCTTTGTAGACCCCCTGCACCTTCCTGGCGTGACAGGGGTCGTGATAGGTGACCAAAATATCCTGTGCGACACCCCTCTTTTCAAGAAGCTCGGGAAGGTCGGTGTGGTTGGCCAGCCATTCGGTCGCCATGAATATCTTTTCGTTCAACTTCTCGGCGCGCTCGGCCCAATCGTCCATACCCCGGTTTCTGAAAAATATGGCCCAGTCGTGTTTGATCATCGCCGAGCAGGTCGCTTCGGGGACGATGATTGCATCCACATCGTCGATGAAGCTCTCGAAATAGGCGATGTTCTTCTTCGTCAGATTCTCCACCGTATCGAAATCGCCGGTGAAATAGGCCGGCGCCGAACAGCACTTCTGCTCTTTGGCGAAAAAGACATCGATCTCGAGCGCTTTGAGGATCTTCACCAGCCCGTGCCCAATACCCGTATAGTTGTAGTTGGCCAGGCATCCGATGAAGATCGCCACACGGCCCTTGCCGCCATGGTCGATATTTTCGGGATAGGAGTTGAGCACGCTGGTGCTCGCCATGCTCGGAAGCAGCCTATCTTTCTTGATGATGGGCAGATTGAACCTGGGAATCAGCCCCCCGCGTCTCTCGTCGCTCTGGACGGCGCACGATTTGAAGACATACCCCAGTTTGCTGGCGATATCCATGATCTTGCGGTGGCGAAGCAGGAAGAAGAAAAGGCGCTTGTACCAGGCGATGCCGTACTTGTCGGCGATCTCTTTGCGAACCTCTTCGATCACCATGTCGGTCGGCAGATCGTTGGGACAGACATCGACACAGTTGGTGCACAAAAAACAGCTTTCGAAGATATCTTTCGCCGTTTTATCGATCTCGAGTTCGCCTCTTTCGTGCGCCCCCAGAAGGTCGATAAATCCACGCGGGCTCGTCGTTTCGTCTGGATGGACCTGGTGGATCGTACAGACGGGGATACATTTGCCGCACTTGATGCAGTCGTCACTCACCGATGTATAGTTGAACATATTCCCCCTTTGTGTGTTAACGGTAAACGACAAATGGCAAACAGGGAACAGTAAACAGGGAACGGAAAAAGGAAAATCCATACACCGTTCACTGTTCTCTGTTCACCGTTCACCATTCACCAATCAAACCGTCTTGCTGAAGGTTTTCTTGCTCGCCGCATGTTTTTGCATGTAGGCGTCAAACGGCATCGCGATATTGCGGATCAGCAGC